>NZ_MRCS01000009.1 GCF_002303925.1 Pseudomonas sp. ACN8 | reverse complement strand
TCCGCAAACAGGTTGTCCGAAGCCTAAGCCCGGCCATAACATGGCGGAAGACGCAGCATTTGCACTTTATACGTGCACACAACGCCATCTACCCACAAACCAGTGTGGGAGCGGGCTTGCTCGCGAAGGCGGCGCATCAGTCGACACTGGTATCGCCTGACACACTGCTTTCGCGAGCAAGCCCGCTCCCACAAGGATTCACTCCATGCCCGACCTGAATCTGTTGACCACCCTGAACGTGTTGCTCGAAGAAGGCAGCGTGGCCCGCGCGGCAAAGCGTTTGCGCCTGAGCCCCTCAGCCATGAGCCGGGCGCTGGCGCGGTTGCGCGAAGCCACGGGCGATCCGCTGCTGGTGCGGGCCGGGCGCGGACTGGTTCCCACGCCCCGGGCCCTGGAGTTGCGTGAACGGGTCGGCGCGCTCGTGCAGGACGCCGAGGCCGTCCTGCGCCCCACCGAGACACTCGACCTCGATCAACTGGTGCGCACCTTCACCCTGCGCACCAGCGATGGCTTCGTCGAAAATTTCGGACCGTCACTGATCGACCGCATCCACCTGGAGGCACCCGGTGTGCGCCTGAATTTCGTGCAGAAGCTGAACAAGGACAGCACCCTGCTGCGCGAAGGCGCGGTGGATCTGGAAACCGGCGTGATCGGCGAATCCACCAGCCCGGAAGTGCGCACCCGGATGCTGTTTCGCGACCGGTTCATTGGCGTCGTGCGCAAGGGGCATCCACTGGCTCGCGGCGAGATGACACCCGCGCGTTATGCCGCCGCCCGGCACATTCTGGTCTCGCGCCGAGGCCAGGATAAAGGCGTCATGGACGACGCCTTGAATGAGCTGGGAATGAAGCGGGACATCGCCACCATTGTCGCCGGTTTCTCTTCGGCGATCGCATTGGCCCGGGCTTCAGACCTGGTCGCCAGCGTACCGCAGCGGCACGTCGGCAACCTGTGCCAGGGGATGCACTGCTTTGCCCTGCCGTTCCCCACGCCGGCCATCACGGTTTCGATGCTGTGGCACCCGCGCATGGACGCCGATCCGGCGCATCGCTGGTTGCGCGGTTGCGTGTGGGAGGTTTGCAGTCAGTAACGCCACCGAAAAACGTAGGAGCGAGCTCGCTCGCGATGGTCGTTAACGATAACGCGTGTTTATTGATTAAACGCAGCGCTCTCAAGACCATCGCGAGCGAGCTCGCTCCTACATTACTGCTTCATGATCAGCAGCGGCTCGCCTTTCTTGACAATGTAGGTCGCCAGTTCCGAGGCCTTGCCCTGGCCCACGTTCTTCGCCACATGGGCCACGCCTTCGGGGATGTACAACGAATCACCGGCCTTGAGCGTTACCGGTGCCCGCCCTTCCAGCTGATACTCAAAGGTGCCGCTGATCACGTGCGCCACTTCTACGCCCGGGTGAGCATGTTTAGGCGACGTCACGCCCTGATCGAAGTCCACGAGCACCTGCAGGACTTCGCGGTTGGCGGCGCCCAGGTCTTCGCGTACCAGGTCGGTGCGATGCAGGCCCTGCTGCCAGCTTTTCATCGCCGGGGCCGGTTGTGTTTCCTGGGCTTGAGCGAGGCTCGCAACAGTCGCGAGCCCTGCGGCGGCCAGGACCAGACCAAGCTTGCCGAGGGTGTGACGGGTGTGGGTACGCAACATTGTCTTTCCTCCAGTTGAACCACGCCAGGCCGCGCCGAAAGTGGCGCGATGCCGGTGGTTCCATTTGAAGGCTGCCGTGTATCGCCCGGGTGTCGGGAAACGGCGGTTTTGTATGCCCCGGTAACGGCGGGCGTTGCGGATACCTGCGGATACAAACCCGTATCGGCGGGTACGGCATCGCGGTCAATGGCGAAGATCAAGTGACCGCGACCCGCTCCCACTCAGGTCGCGGCTTTCAGGCCCTCAAAAAACCCTCTTTGGGGTTTGTATGTGCCCACAGGTCATAATTGATCAACTAGCGGCTGTACTCATCACAGATTGGTTGATCCAAATTCATGCACCGTCGAATATCTGTTGACCTGACTGTTTCGTACCAACAAACTTTTCTGTTCTTGTGTATTTCTAAAGGTTTGTCTGATGCGTAAATCATTCACTGTCGTTGCACTAAGCCTCCTTGTATCGCAGTACTCCCTCGCCGGCGAAGCCACCAACACAGCAATCGGTGGCGGTGTCGGTGGCGCCCTTGGAAGCGCGGTCGGTCAGGCTATGGGAGGTAGCACTGGCGCTGCGATCGGAGCCGGCGTAGGTGGCGCAGCTGGGGGCGCAATATCTGCGAAGAGTGGCAACAAGACCGAATCAGCCATTGGCGGGGGGCTCGGTGCAGCGGGTGGCCAGGTAATCGGCAACAGTGTTGGTGGTTCCACCGGTGGCCTGATCGGCGCTGGACTGGGCGGCGCAGCAGGTGGTGCTATCGGCAACAATCTGGCCAAGGACAACGATAATGACAATGACCACTACGACCACAAGCATAAAAATAAGTACAAGAACAAACATAAACACAAGCATGACGACTGATCTCGGTCGCCAAGCAGTTCGGCCACAAAGACTTGGACCCTGATCGCCAAGGTTTATGGCCGCTGGCTGCCCTCCGCTGATGCAGGAGCCGGAGGGCGAGCCGGGGTACTTTTTGCCGGCAATACCAACGTTACGACAACCTCCCCTATTTCAGATCGAAACGATCCAGGTTCATCACTTTTGTCCACGCAGCGACGAAGTCCTTGACGAACTTCTGTTGCGCATCGGCGGTGGCATAGAACTCGGCCAACGCACGCAACTGCGCATTGGAACCAAAGACCAGGTCAACCCGGGTTCCCGTCCACTTCACAGCACCGGTCTTGCGATCACGCCCTTCAAACTCCTGTTGAGCATCCGACACGGGCTTCCACTCCACCCCCATATCGAGCAGGTTGGTGAAGAAGTCGTTGGTCAAGGCTTCCGGCCGTGAGGTGAACACACCGTGTTTGCTCTGGCCGACATTGGTGTTCAACACCCGCAGCCCACCCAGCAATACCGTCATTTCCGGCGCGCTGAGCGTCAGCAGTTGTGCCTTGTCGATCAGCAGTTTTTCGGCCGGAACACGGTACTGTTGCTTCAGGTAATTACGGAAACCGTCGGCAATCGGTTCCAGGAAACCGAAGGATTCGACATCGGTCTGTTCCTGGCTGGCGTCCATGCGCCCCGGACTGAACGGCACCGTCACACTGTGGCCGGCGTTTTTTGCTGCCTGTTCAACGCCCGCATTACCGGCGAGCACGATCAGGTCGGCCAGGGAGATTTTCTTGCCGCCACTGTTGAACTCGTTCTGGATGCTTTCGAGTTTTGCCAGCACGCGGGCCAGTTGCTCTGGCTGGTTGGCCTGCCAGGACTTCTGCGGCTCCAGGCGCAAGCGTCCGCCGTTGGCACCGCCGCGTTTGTCGGAACCACGGAAAGAGGAAGCCGCCGCCCAAGCTGTAGATACAAGCTGCGAGACCGTCAGCCCGGATGCCAGCACCTTGCTTTTCAGGCTCGCCACATCGCTGTCATTGACCAGCGGATGATCGACAGCAGGGATCGGGTCTTGCCACAGCAGCTCCTCGTTCGGCATTTCCGGGCCGAGGTAGCGTGAGAGCGGGCCCATGTCACGGTGAATGAGCTTGTACCAGGCACGGGCGAAGGCATCGGCCAGTTGATCGGGGTTGGCCAGGAAGCGCCGGGCAATCGGCTCGTAGATCGGGTCCAGACGCAGGGCCAGGTCAGAGGTCAACATCGTTGGATCACGGCGTTTGGACGGATCATGGGCATCCGGAATGGTCCCGGCACCCGCGCCGTTCTTCGGCTTCCACTGATGGGCGCCGGCCGGGCTCTTGGTCAGTTCCCAGTCGAAACCGAACAGGTTTTCCAGGTAGTTGTTGCTCCACTTGGTCGGCGTGGTGGTCCAGGTCACTTCCAGGCCGCTGGTGATGGTGTCGGCCCCCTTGCCGGTACCGAACGTGCTTTTCCAGCCCAGGCCTTGCAGCTCCAGGCCAGCGGCTTCAGGTTCTGGCCCGACGTTGTCGGCAGGCCCGGCGCCATGGGTCTTGCCGAAGGCGTGGCCACCGGCGATCAACGCTACGGTTTCCTCATCGTTCATCGCCATGCGGCCGAAGGTTTCGCGGATATCCTTGGCCGATGCGACCGGGTCCGGCTCGCCTTCCGGACCTTCCGGGTTCACGTAGATCAGGCCCATCTGCACCGCGGCGAGCGGGTTTTCCAGATTGCGTCCCTCCTCGGTCCGGCTGTCCTCGTTGCGCCCCGGCTCGGCCACGAGCGGGACGTCGCCAGGTTTCTGTACCGGCTTGTCCTCTTTGCCGTAGCGCGTGTCTCCGGCCAGCCACTTGCTTTCAGAACCCCAGTAGACGTCCTCGTCCGGTTCCCAGGCATCCGGGCGGCCGCCGGAAAAACCAAAGGTCTTGAAGCCCATGGATTCCAGTGCGACGTTGCCGGCGAGGACGATCAGGTCGGCCCAGGAAATTTTGTTGCCGTACTTTTGCTTGACCGGCCAGAGCAGCCGACGGGCCTTGTCGAGGCTGACGTTGTCCGGCCAGCTGTTGAGCGGTGCAAAACGCTGCTGCCCGGAGCCGGCGCCACCCCGGCCGTCACCGGTGCGATAGGTGCCCGCGGCGTGCCAGGACATGCGGATAAAGAGAGGCCCATAGTGACCGAAGTCCGCCGGCCACCAGTCCTGGGAATCGGTCATCAGCGCAGTCAGGTCTTTTTTCAGCGCCTGGAAGTCCAGGCTCTTGAAGGCTTCGGCGTAGTTGAAGTCGCCCCCCAGCGGGTCAGACTTGGGCGAGTGTTGACTCAGGATCTTCAGATTCAGTTGGTTCGGCCACCAGTCGCGGTTCGTCGTGCCACCGCCAGCGGCGTGATTGAACGGGCATTTCGATTCAGTTGACATGGCATCTCCTCTTGATTTTGTTTTCAGCTAACCATCCTTAAGCGTGGATCCGGATCACCGATTGAAGAAATAGCTTTTCGGTATGGGATCCATAGCCTTGAGGCTATGACGGCCCAGTGATCAGTCGCTCCAGACCATCCATTAAAGTACCGCTCGGGGAAACTGTCGCTTCATTTGGGGGAGATAGCTGATAAACAGCTCAAATCAGTCTGGAGGTTGGCAAAGCTTCCATGACCCACGGGGCCTGAAATGTCCACGCCGTTACTGCACGCAATAAAAAACCGGCCTGTTTCAGCCGGTTTTTTTCGTTTCTCTCAACAGCACTTCGGTCCGGCTTTACTGCCGTAACGGGCCTCCTGGCGCTCGCGGAAGAACGCCTCGTAGTCCATCACCGGTTTGTCCGGGTGCTTGGTCTGCATATGCTCGACGTAGTTGTCGTAGTCGGGCATGCCGACCATCAGGCGCGCGGCCTGACCGAGGTATTTACCGAGACGACTCAGGTCATTGAACATGATCAGGCATCCGGCAGCGCCTGGAATGGCGCTTCCTTGTCCGTGCGTTCCTTGGTGCCCCAGGCGGCAATACCGACCTTGAGTGCAAAGAACAGGATGCTGAACACCACGAACAGGAACAGCGCGGTCAGCGTCGCGTTGGTGTAGGCGTTGAAGATCACGTGCTGCATCTGGTCGATGCTCTTGGCCGGGGCCAGCACCTGACCGTTGGCCAGCGCATCGCTGTACTTCTTCGCCAGGGCCAGAAAGCCGATCGCCGGGTTGGCGTCGAACAGCTTGATGAAGCCCGCTGTGGTGGTGCAGATCAGCAGCCACACGGCCGGCAGCAAGGTCACCCATACATAACGCTGGCGCTTCATCTTGATCAGCACCACGGTGCCGAGCATCAGCGCGATACCGGCCAGCATCTGGTTGGAGATACCAAACAGTGGCCACAGGGTGTTGATGCCACCCAACGGATCGATCACGCCCTGGTACAGCAGATAACCCCACATGGCCACGCAACCGGCGGTGGCAATCAGGTTGGCGGTCCAGGATTCGGTGCGTTTCAGCGCCGGAACGAACGAGCCGAGCAAGTCCTGCAGCATGAATCGACCGGCACGGGTACCGGCATCCACAGCGGTCAGGATGAACAGCGCTTCGAACAGGATCGCGAAGTGGTACCAAAACGCCATGGTGTTCTCGCCTGGCAACACGTGGTGCAGAATCTGCGCGATCCCCACCGCCAATGTCGGCGCACCACCGGCACGGGCCAGGATGGTGGTTTCACCGATGTCATGGGCTACGGCTTGCAGCGCTTCCGGGGTAATGGCGAAGCCCCAGCTGCTGACGGTTTGTGCAACGGCCACCGCATCGGCACCGACTACAGCGGCCGGGCTGTTCATGGCGAAGTACACGCCCGGATCGATCACGGAAGCCGCGACCATGGCCATGATCGCCACGAACGATTCCATCAGCATGCCGCCGTAACCGATGTAACGAGCATGCCCCTCGCTGGCAAGCAGCTTCGGCGTAGTGCCGGAGGCGATCAGCGCATGGAAGCCCGACACCGCGCCACAGGCGATGGTGATGAACAGGAACGGGAACAGACCGCCCTTCCATACCGGGCCGGTGCCGTCGATGAATTGAGTCAGGGCCGGCATTTTCAGCTCGGGCATGGTCACCAGGATGCCGATGGCCAGGGCGACGATGGTGCCGATCTTCAGGAAGGTGGAGAGGTAATCGCGGGGTGCCAGGATCAGCCACACCGGCAACACCGCTGCAACAAAACCGTAGCCGATCAGCATCCAGGTGATCTGGAGACCAGTAAAGGTAAAGGCCTTGGCCCACACCGGATCCGCGGCAATCTGCCCGCCAAGCCAGATCGAACCCAGCAGCAACAGCACGCCGATCACCGAAATTTCGCCGATGCGGCCCGGGCGGATGTAGCGCATGTAGATGCCCATGAACATCGCGATCGGGATGGTCGCCATCACCGTGAAAATCCCCCACGGGCTCTCGGCCAGGGCTTTCACCACGATCAGCGCCAGCACCGCAAGGATGATGATCATGATCAGGAAGCAGCCGAACAGCGCGATGGTGCCGGGGATGCGGCCCATTTCTTCACGGACCATGTCGCCCAGGGAGCGGCCGTTGCGGCGGGTGGACATGAACAGGACCATGAAGTCCTGAACCGCACCGGCCAGCACCACACCAGCGATCAGCCAGAGCGTGCCGGGCAGGTAGCCCATCTGCGCCGCCAATACCGGGCCGACCAGAGGGCCTGCACCAGCGATGGCGGCGAAGTGGTGACCGAAGAGTACGTGTTTGTTGGTCGGCACGTAGTCCAGACCATCGTTATTGAGCACAGCCGGTGTGGCCCGATTGGGGTCGAGCTGCATCACTTTATTGGCGATGAACAGGCTGTAGTAGCGGTAGGCAACGAGGTAGATGGCGACGGCTGCGACTACGATCCACAGGGCGTTGATCGCTTCGCCGCGGCGCAGGGCCACAACACTCAGCGCAATCGCTCCCAGGACAGCCACGGCAAACCAGGCGAGGTGTTTAGCCAGACGGGGCATAGCGTGTCTCCTGCCGACAGCCAGTGACTGCGGCGGTAATTTTTATAATTGTGTCCGCAGTGCGGAGCTGGCCCAATATCTGCGCATGGCGTCCACAAATAAATCCGCGTTACTACGTACGTGGCGTCTACGTAGTTCTACGTAGACGATACCGATCTTCTGTGGGTTGACCATTGACTCTGGGGCGATCCACGATCAATTGTGGGAGCGAGCCTGCTCGCGATGGTATTTCAGGCGCCGAGTCGCGTCGGCCGTACCTTTTTCGCGAGCAAGCTCGCTCCTACAATGCGTATCTTTGGCATATGATCCCCACCCCTCGCGCGGGCAGGAGTGAACATGCAGCTCAAACACAAGATCGTCGCCCTCGGCATTTTGCCGCTGGTGCTGGCCATTGCGGTCATTTGCGCCCTGGTGATTTCCCTGAATCGCCAACTGGGTGACCAACAGGCGCAGCTGATCGAAGACAGCATTCTGGCGAGCAAGCGCGCGGAGCTGAAGAACTACGTGGAAATGGCCCAGAGCCTGATCGAGCCTCTGTACGACGACGGCCACGGCGATGCCCATGCCCAGCAACAAGTGCTGGAGGAACTGCGCAAGCTCAGCTTCGGCATCAACGGCTACTTTTTCGTCTACGACCACGAAGGCCGTAGCCTGATGCATGCACGCCAGTCGGAACTGGTGGGCCAATACCTGTGGGACATGAAAGATCCCCACGGCCTGCCGGTGATCCAGGCGCTGCTCAAAAGCGCGCAATCGGGTGAAGGTTTTCAACGCTACGCCTGGAACAAGCCCTCCTCCGGCCAGGTGACCGACAAGCTCGCCTACGTGGTGATGCTCGATCGCTGGGGCTGGATGCTCGGCACCGGCATCTACCTCGAAGACGTCGAACGCGCCACCCAGCAGGCCCGTGCCGAAGTGGCCATGGGCATCCGCAAGACCATGATGGCGATTGCCGTGGTCGCCCTGGTCGCGGTGCTGTTCGTGTTCGCCACGGGCATGACCCTCAACGTCAGCGAACATCGACTGGCGGACAAGAAACTGCAGCGCCTGACCCAGCGCATCGTCAGCCTGCAGGAGGAAGAACGATCCCGGGTGTCCCGCGAGTTGCACGATGGCATCAGCCAGGTGCTGGTCTCGATCAAGTTCCAGTTCGAACTGGCCAGCCATCTGCTGGAACGCGGACAAGCCCACGACAAAGGCTTGAGCACGCTAAAGGACGCCACCGAGCGCCTGGGCGATGCCATCGGTGAAGTCCGCAGCCTCTCCCACGACCTACGCTCATCCTTGCTCGACACCCTCGGCCTGCCGGCAGCCATCGGCCAACTGGCCGCAGAGTTCGAGCAACGCAGCGGGCTGACCGTGACCTATGACGAAAATGAATTCGACTGCCAACTGGTCGACGGCGCGGCTGTATCGCTGTTCCGCATCGTCCAGGAAGGCCTGACCAACATCGAACGCCACGCGCAGGCGAAGAACGTGTCCATTACACTGCGCGGCTGCGACGAATCCGTGCGGCTGACGGTGGTCGATGACGGTATCGGTTTCAACGTCGCCCAGGTCGAACGTCGTCAGGCGGGCATTGGCTTGCGTAACATCCGCGAACGCGTCGAACATTTTGGCGGGCGCTTCGATTTGATCTCGATGCCGGGCAGAAGTGAGCTGGACGTACGGCTGCCGATGAAACCTGGCGCAAAACTACAAGAGTGAAACCTTGCATGAACCTGCCCTCCCCGATCCGCGTCGCCCTGGTCGACGATCACTCCCTGGTCCGCGACGGCATCAAGGCGCTGCTGGCCGTGATGTCGCCCCTGGAAATGGTCGGCGAAGCGGAAAACGGCGCCGAGGCCATCGAAATGGTCGGACGCTGCCAGCCGGACCTGCTGCTGGTCGACATCAGCCTGCCGGACATGAACGGCCTGGAACTGACCCGCGTGCTGCGCAGCCAGTACCCGTCGCTCAAGGTGCTGGTGCTGAGCATGTACGACAATTACGAATACGTCAGTGAATCGGTGCGCTCCGGGGCCAGCGGCTACGTGCTGAAGAACGCCCCGTCACGGGAAATCATCGCCGCCATCGAAGCCATCAGCAGCGGCGGAACCTTCTACAGCGCCGAAATCGCCCAACGCCTGATCGCCGACAGGAACACCGACAACGAACTGACCCCGAGGGAAAGCCAGGTGCTGTCGAAAATGGCGCAAGGCTTGAACAACAAGGAAATGGCCCGGGAACTGGACATCAGCGTGCGCACGGTGGAGACACACCGCTTGAGCATTCGGCGCAAGCTCAACATCGACAAGCCGGCGGCGTTGGTCAAGTACGCCATCGATCATGGACTCATTTCCCGCTAACACTTCGAACCCTGTGGGAGCGAGCCTGCTCGCGAAGAGGCCGGCACATTCAATATCCATCGCGACTGACACACCGCCATCGCGAGCAGGCTCGCTCCCACAAGGATCAGCGAATCAGCCATTGACTGCGTCGATAGTCACCATCAACTCAATGAAGTTCTCTTAAAAAATCCACGGCGTAACATCTGCTCCATACCAACCCATAAGTACCCCCGGAGCACACGATCATGAAACGCCAAACCCTCCTCAGCATCGCTTTCTCGGTTTTCGCAGTTAACGCTTTCGCCGCAAACTCCGTTCAACCCGTGGTCGCTGAAGGCGGCTCGGATCGTCTGATTGAAAGCCGTGTGGCCGAGGGTGGTTCCGATCGCCTGATCGAAAACCGCGTTGCCGAAGGTGGTTCCGACAAGTTGATGCAGAACCGCGTCGCTGAAGGTGGCTCTGACAAACTGCTGGAAAACCGCGTTGCTGAAGGTGGTTCCGACAAGCTGCTGCAGAACCGCGTTGCTGAAGGTGGCTCGGATCGTCTGATCGAGAATCGCACTGCCTGAATAAGTTGCTCCACCACTGCCCTACAAAAAACCGGCCGGATCCAGGCTGTGTGAAAACCTAGCAATCTGCGCGGCACTCAAAGAAAATGCTTCGTATCGAAAGATACGGAGCATTTTTCGTTATGGCCTACATCCAAGGACAGTCCCGCAGCCAGACCAGCCTATTTCCGGTCTCGCTGGAAGAGTTGATCCCCGAGGATCACCTCGTTCGCGTTATCGACCTTTACGTCGCCAAGCTGGATCTGGCGCGACTGGGCTTTGATAAAGCACTTCCTAAAAGTACCGGCCGACCCTCTTACGATCCAGCCGATCAGCTAAAACTCTACCTCTACGGTTATTTCCAGCGGATCCGTTCATCACGGCGCCTCGAAGCCGAGTGCCAGCGCAATATCGAAGTGATGTGGCTGATCAATCGACTCAAGCCCGATTTCAAGACCATCGCCGATTTCCGTAAAGACAACAAACCCGCTTTCATCGCGACGTGCCGGGCCTTCGTCCAGTTTTGCCGCACGGAGGGGCTGATAACCGGCGAGTTGGTGGCCATTGATGGCAGCAAGTTTCAGGCGGTCGCCTCTTCACGGCGTCATACGAATTTGAAGCGGCTCCAACATCAGAAGCTGGAGAAGCGCATCGCCCAATATTTGGCCGAGCTGGACGAGGCAGATAAAACCGAAGCCGGCGAAAAGATTAACCGTAGTGCGATCAGAACGACTTTGACGCAACTTGAAGTCAGGCATTCCAATAACCTGACGTGCCAGGCGCTGATGAAATCGATGGCGCTTGAGCAATTCAATACCCACGAAAGCGATGCGCGAATGCTGCGAACGCACAAAGGGCCTCGGGTCGGGTACAACGTACAGACAGCCGTGGACGCTGAGCACTGCATGATCGTGCACCATGAAGTGACTCAGGACAGCGATGATCGCAAGCAACTTGAACCAATGGCCAAGGCCGCCAAGGAACAACTTTCGCAAGATGAACTGACGGTCACCGCGGATGCGGGCTACTCCAATGGCAAGCAGTTCCAGGCATGTGAGGATGAGAACATCACCGCTTATGTGCCTGTGGCGCGATCACTCAATTCCTGCGGCAAGGAACAGGCATTTTTCGATCGAACAGCATTTGCCTACGATGCGTCGCAAGATCGATATCAATGCCCTGCCGGAAAATGGCTGATCTTTAAACAGATCAGCAACAAAGGCCGGATCTACCAGTCGGCGCTCAGCGACTGTGCAAGCTGCCCGTTAAAAGCGCAATGCACCGAAGCCCAGCGCCGATACATCTCACGCCATCTGCACGAAAAGGCATTCGAGCGAATGGAGCAGCGAAGGCAGGCGCATCCCGAAATGATGGTCAACCGCAGATTCATCGTCGAACATCCCTTCGGCAACCTTAAACAGTGGTTATTTGGTAACGCTCGCTTCTTGCTGCGACAGCTTGAAGGCGCGAGAGCTGAAATGGCCTTTGCAGTGAACGCCTACAACCTGAAAAGAGCGATTAACGTGTTAGGCGTGCGCCAGATGATGGCGTTGATGGGCTGAAAGGCCTTTTTTCGTCTGCTGTGACCACAAAAGCAAACGCCCCGAACAAGTCGGGGCGTTTGTTGGAACCGTCATCAGCGTGTTTTCACACAGCCTGGGATCAGCCGGTTTTTTTGTGTTGGTCAGCCTGACAGTGCCCTGAGATCCTCAGGCCAAACTCGGGGCAGTCTCACCGCTGCTTGCCCGTTCAGCATCCAGCAGCACATCCAGAGTCATCAGGAACAGGTCATGGCTCATGATGCCGGTGCATAGCGTTGATAGAATCTGATTCCCCGCCTCGTCTTTTAGAGTGACCTTCTCACTCCAGGCATTTAAATCAACAGAAGAAAGGGCCGATACCGGGACTTTACGTCCGTCAACTTCCAGAAACTCGCGTGTCACCATAATTGTTTGTGTGACGACATTCAGGAAGTCCCCCGCGATTCGTTTGCGCCAGACCTGCCCGGTCGGCACATACTTGAAAGTCACTGCAGCGCCTGACTCAAGCTTGTTCATCACAACCGGCAATCGCTCGCGGACGTGCAACTCACGCACCAACTGCTGAAAATCCTGAAAGCCTTTCAGCGACTCGATAACGCGATGAAATGGCTCACTATCATTACGACGGTACGCCAGGTTGGTGATCAGGCCAGTGAATGCAGCTTGCCCTGAGGCGAACAGGTAAAGGTCTTCTATTTCAGCAAACGCCGTATATTGTTGCTGCTTGCCAGTGACTGCAACAATGCCATGTTCGTAAACCTCATAGTGGGTCCCGCGCAACTTCTTATGCCACGCATAAAGTCCGAACAGGACTGCCGAAATGACAACCAGCAAGCCACTGACGGAATAGATCAGCAACTGCGGGCTGGAACCACGACTGGTGTTCGCCCCGGAACTGCCCGTCGGCAGTATGGTACCCAGGTACAACACAAATCCCGCCAGGCCCAACAAGACGATTGCGAACAACAGCATGAAAATCAGAAAGCCTTTGCCGTGGTGGAAGGTGGAGATCAGTTGACCTGTCACCGTTGAAGCGGGTGTGGGTGATTGCTGCATGAGATGGTTACTTCCCTAGTGGTTGATTGTAAAAAATACCGCTTTTCAGAGGACTATGCCTCATCAAGAGGCATTGCCTGAAAATACACTGTCGACTCCATTGCAAACCTTCAGATACAGATTGTACGGTTCAAAAAAACTGGCTGTTTCTTGCGCCCCAAACCATCGTTCATTCCAATTCCCCCATATGCACTCAACAACTCTGTGCAACCTCCTTAAAAGTTAACCCTTTTAGGCCCAGCGACTCTACAGAATCTTTGAATGTCTGACTGACATATAGCACTTGCGGATTTTCAGGAATGCGAAAAATTTCAACTTTGTAATTTTCGGGGAGCTTTAACACCGCCTTATAAACTACGTAACCACCCTCCCCCTTATCATAATCGGAGTGATCAACGTCAAATGCATCCCATAGAAGCTCGGTAATAAATACTGCGACATCCCCCGCACGCGGCCCGAGCAGCTTAATCCTAGGAAAAACCTGCAAAAAACCAAGCGCACCATATGCTTTTTCAGAGACAACCAAGATAGGCCTAAAGAAAGTAAAAAAATCAGAAAGTGCCGGTTTATTTTTATCATCACTATTATATACGACGTGATAGGCCTGTTTTTCAGATTCTAAGATTGCGTCACCATATGCTAGCCTTGTAGCGAACTCCTGCAGACTTTCCACCTGATCCGCATCGACCAATGCTTTATACTTATCGTTTTGCGTTATTGAATAAATTTTCATAAATCACCCAAATAATCCAGACCACTGAGCATCCCGCGGACTCGTAAGTAATGTATTACGAATTCGATCGATCGTCTTCAAAACCATTGGCTTACCACCAGCCTTATCTGCACTAATTATAAGCTGGTTAACATTTTCAAAATAAGAATTTGGATGTTTACCATTATGCAGGATCCCCGGCACGCTCGAGTCAACGTTATTGCGATTAGGCAAAAACACTCCATTGATCGCATCATCCACATGAATATCATGCTTTGCCAGGACCGCTCTCGCAGGAGCTGCAAGCTTAGCGGTATCACCAACGATATGATGAGCAGCAGAGTTTGCGGGGCGGGGAGTTCCACCTTTTGTCATATTATTACTTAGCGCTTTGGAGCAAAGCCCCAATGGATCGATCCATCCAATAGGATCAGGAGCATATTTATATAAATTATCTCCCCCATCCAACCCAATCGGATCTTGCGTTACAAACCGCCCCACCTCCGGATCGTAATACCGAAACGTGTTGTAGTGCAGCCCCGTCTCGTCATCGAAATACTGCCCCTGAAACCGCAGATTCTGCTCGACGTCATTGACCCCCAGCCTTTCAACCGAACCCCACGCCTTGTACGTCGCCTGCCAGACAATGCTCCCATCCGCGTCAGTCATCTCCAGCGGCGTACCAATCTGGTCGGTATGGAAGTAGTAAAGCCTCTGCTCTTCACCTTCCGCCTGGTCGACACGCGCCAACGGCGCATAACTCCCCGGCTCATACAGGTACAGACTGCTCTGCCCCGGTCGCTCTTCGCGCAGCATCCGCAAGCCTTGCCACAAGAAGTGCTTCTGCTCGGTTGTACCCTTGACCTCTGAAACCTTGGCAACCCGCCGGCCCAGGCTGTCATACCGATACGCACCGGTACTTTCCAGCTTGCCATTGACCAACGTCTCAGCCCGCACCAACCGATTTTCACAGTCGTAACGGAAGGTCTGCAGCTTGCCCATGCCGCTGCGTTTTTCAATCAGGTTGCCCCACGCATCGTAGGCATATTCCTGATCCCGCCAGCGCTTGAGGCGGTTGTCCTTGACGTGGTCAAACTGGCTGGTGTTGAAGTTCAGTCGGTTCGCCGCGGCGTCGTAGCGGAATTCTTCACTGTCGATCAGCCGGCCGGTGTCGCGGCTGTGCAGTTGGCCGTTGGCTTCGTATTGGTACTTGATCTCGCCGCGCAGTTTGTCGAGGGTGCGGGTCAGTTCGCCTGCGGGGTCGTACTGGTGACGGCGGTGGATCGGGTTGTAGGCGTGCTCGACCAGCAAATCGGGCTGGATGCCGGGGTTGTGGATTCTCGAGAGTTTTTCCGCCGGCAGGCGCGAGGCGAACTGCCAGCTCTTGCGGCCCATGGCGTCGTAGCCGAAGCAGCTGGTGAGTGCGCCTTGGGTACGCAGGACCTCGCGGTGCAGGTCGTCGCGCTCGATGTCGCTGATCATGGCCGCGAGGGTGGAAAATAGAAACTCCTCAGGTCAGGCCGACATTCGAAATTAATGACGCACACAATGCAATAAATGAACAAAAGAGTGACTGAGGTAAAGCTTACAGCCACTCAATAGATTAAATTTTAAAGAACTTGATCAACTCTACAGATTATCTCAAAAGGTGAACCATTCTGATCGATATAGAGGAAATAAAGCTGGAAATCTCAACCCTCCTCCTGACCCCCCCCCAATGGCGCATAGCTACTCGGCTCACTTTTCTTAAAAACTATGCTATCTGAAGAAGAGTCATCCGCCGCTAAAAATCATCCCAAGGCGCACATTGATAACTATCATCTATTTTTTTAAAATCCAAGCCATATATTTTTTTATTAACACACTCATTCAAGAAGCGTGCAGAGCAGACAACTTCGTTAATTTCTTCAAAATAGAACAAGTCAGAATCAATATTTTCCGCAACTACAAGCCTATCAATACGTTCAAAATTTAGGCCTCTCGAATCGGGACCCTCTATTTTCACATTATTATCGAGTACAAAAGAGGAATTATCCAAATCCATGGCCCTCAACCTTTCGATAACAGCGAAGAAAAAATATTCCTTATCCTGCTTAGCCTCGCCATGAACAAAAAGTTCAACTGGCCGGCTCACATATTTACACTCACAAAAATCACAAACAGCTAAAAAGGCCTTGGACGCTAAAAAATGATCAGGCAACCAATCTGCCCTTAGCTGTGGAATGTCAGCCATAGCTCGGTAGTGAGTACTTAATATATCAAGCCTTGGATTTTCGGTTGGATAGTGAAATGTTGGTAAATCGGGAACCCAATTCAAATCAAAAAAATAGGGCGCCCCTTCACCATCTGGTTCGTACTTAATGATATATAGATTTTTCATTTTCTCACCTCAAAGCAGCCGACCAGTTATAGAATCAAGTTTGAATAGTCCGCTTTCAAGCCCCTGAGCGGCCCACGTTTGGACATTTTTCACGCCCAGCGCAAGATCCATGTCGGTCAAACCACTTAAGTTATTGTTAAGTTTTACGAGTTTATTTTTTACAGCCTCAGTGTACTGACCATGATTCGACCAGTGCCCCGGCATGCCAGTAGTTTGGGCTAGTTCTTTGGAACCAGGCAGGAAAATGCCATTGGAAGCCCCATCAGGATCCCAGCCAATTTTCTTCAATCTGTCAAACATACTTTTGAATTGAGTACTTTTAATCAATTCTTCGGGTACCAAATGATGATTTGCCATTCCATCGCCAGATTTCATCCCCATGTTGTTACCTAACTTCGTAGAACACCAGCCTAATGGATCAACCCAGTTATTAGGGCTTGGTGCGTACGAGTAAAAATTCATTCCTCTTGATAGAGCAATCGGATCCTGCGTAACAAACCGCCCCACCTCCGGATCGTAATACCGAAACGTGTTGTAATGCAGCCCCGTCTCGTCATCGAAATACTGCCCCTGAAACCGCAGGTTCTGCTCGACGTCATTGACCGCCAGCTTTTCAACCGCCCCCCACGCCTTGTACGTCGCCTGCCAGACAATGCTCCCGTTCGCGTCCGTCATCTCCAACGGCGTACCAATCTGATCCGTATGAAAGTAATAAAGCTTCTGCGCTTCACCTTCCGCCTGATCCACCCGGGCCAACGGCGCATAACTCCCCGGCTCATACAGGTACAGACTGCTCTGCCCCGGACGCTCTTCGCGCAGCATCCGCAAGCCTTGCCACAAAAAGTGCTTCTGCTCGGTCTTGCCCTTGACCTCTGAAACCTTGGCAACCCGTCGCCCTAAACTGTCATACCGATACGCACCGGTACTTTCCAGCTTGCCGTTAACCAGCGTCTCGGCCCGCACCAAGCGATTTTCACAGTCATAACCAAACGTCTGCAACTTGCCCATGCCGCTGCGTTTTTCGATCAGGTTGCCCCACGCATCGTAGGCATATTCCTGATCCCGCCAGCGTTTGAGGCGGTTGTCCTTGATGTGGTCAAACTGGCTGGTGTTGAAGTTCAGCCGGTTCGCCGCGGCGTCGTAGCGGAATTCTTCACTGTCGATCAGCCGGCCGGTGTCGCGACTGTGCAGCTGGCCGTTGGCTTCGTATTGGTACTTGATCTCGCCGCGCAGTTTGTCGAGGGTGCGGGTCAACTCGCCGGCCGGGTCGTACTGGTGACGGCGGTGGATCGGGTTGTAGGCGTGCTCCACCAGCAGGTCGGGCTGGATGCCGGGGTTGTGGATTCTCGAGAGTTTTTCCGCCGGCAGGCGCGAGGCGAACTGCCAGCTCTTGCGGCCCATGGCGTCGTAGCCGAAGCAACTGGTGAGCGTGCCCTGGGTGCGCAGGACTTCGCGGTGCAGGTCGTCGCGCTCGATGTCGCTGATGAGCTGGCCGTCGAGGTTGAGTTGGTGCAGGTGGCCGCTGCCGTAGTACAGGTGATTGAGGTGTTGGCCGGTGGGCAACGTCAGGGTGGTGAGGTTGCTCAGTGGGTCGTATTTGTAGGACAAGGCACCCTGAGCCGTGGTCTCCTGGACCAGCCGGCCGAGCAGGTCGTAGGCGAATTCCAGCGTTTCTTCGTTGACGCCGATTTGCTTACCCTGCGCGGTCGGCAGGCGCTGGATCGACAGCAGGCGATCAGCGTCGTCGTACACGTAATCCTGACGGGCGTCGGCATTGAGCTTGGCCAGCAGCCGACCGATGCTGTCGCGCTCGAATTCGGTGCGGCGTTGTGGCCGCTCGCCGCGTTCACCGTAACCGGTTTCATCGACCTGGGTCAGATGCCCGCCCAGGTTGTAGCTGAAGCGCCGGGTCAGGTTGTCGATACGCTTTTCTTCGATCAACCGGTCCGAGGCATCGTAGGCGAACTGGTACGCCGCGTTGTTTTCGTTGATCAGCGCGGTCAGGCGAATCGCCGGGTCGTATTCGTAGCGGATGCGCTGGCCCTTGGCGTCCTGGCGACTGCTTGGCAGACCGCGAGCGGTGCGCAGCAGCCGGGTGGTCTGGCCCTTGCCGTCGGTGTGCGTCAGCACCTGTCCGAGGGGGTTATAGGTGAACGATTCGGCGCTGCCGTCCGGGTGTTTGATGCGCAGCACTTCGCCGTCGGGCTTGCGTTCCAGGGTAGTGGTCTGGCCCAGCGCGTCGGTGACGGCGACCAGGTGCTGGCGCTCGTCGAAGCGGTAGCTGGTGGTTTTACCCGAGCAATCCTGGAAGCGTTCGACCTGGGCCAGGGTGTTCCACCACAGATATTTGGATTTGCGCGTCGCATCGATGATGGTGTGCGGCAGGCCGTCATCGCCGTTCAGGTATTCAGTGGTGTGGCCGAGGGCGTCGACTTCGGCGATGAGGTTGCCCTGGTCGTCGTAGCGGGCTTGCCAGGTGCTACCGTCGGGGTAGTCCACCTGCGTGACCAGCGGGGTCAGGTGGTGATAACGGTATTTGATCGCGCGCCCGAGCGGGTCGGTTTCTTCGAGCAGGCGCGAGTACTCGTCGTATTTGAGCTGGAGCCTGTTGCCGTCGGGCAATGTCAGGCCGGCCATGTTGCCGGTGTCATCGATGTCGATGACGTAGTGCTCACCCCCGAAGTCGCGGCTGGCGGTGACGCGATGATCGGCGTTGTAGTGAATCTCCGCTTCGCGCCCGAGCACGTCGGTGACTTGTGTGGTGCGTGCGTTGATGTCGTAGCGGAACCGAAAGCGCTCGCCATCGCTGGTCCAAAACTCAATTTCCTGGGATAGTCATCTACCTTTTTCAGGACAATAGACAAATATGCCCATTCAAAGCCCTCACACGACAGAATAAAAGTATAGAAACGACCAAAATTTAACATTGCATTTTTCTGCAAAAAAAATAGCGCCTCACACAACCCCCACTCCACTCGCAACACCCAACAGCACACTTACTTAAATACAACAGAATCCCTTTCCTTATCAAAAATATTGACACCTTGCTCTGACAACAACTCCTCAAACGCCTCATCGCCATTGACGTATATAAATTCCTTTTCAGCTTCGGATATCGCCACGCATTGAAGCCAATTAACTCTCAACCCAGAGAACAATAATTCAGGAAAGCTTCCATCCCCCCATAAAAAAGGCGCTGTCAGGTAAACATGTGGCAAATTCGTATTGGGAAAATACTCGTCAATGATATTTTCAACAACAGTACCGGGCCTGACTGATTTCCCCATACGTTGAATGGAGAACGCCGTTGAAACTACGATATTTGGCCAATGGGCTTCTTCCACCGGGGCTCCAGCACACAGCTCAACTCTAGTTACAAACTCTGCCCCATCAGCGTTTCGCAAAGGAATCTCAGACAAGCCAACAGTTCCGATAGAAACCAATCCTTCATCATCTACGACGGTCAAAAGTTCTATCGAAAGTGTTTTATTGTCATTATAGTAATTATTAATATCGAATTCCCCTCCAAAAACAGACAACTCGTGCTTAACAACAGCTTTCCGCTGAAGACTCGGAACCCTCTTCATTTCAATCTCCCAAATAATAATCAGCTTTTGTATTTTCGCCCAAATGACTACGATTGGATGAGGGCAATTCAGGCCGGTAGTGCTCCACCTTATTATACTCATCCAGAAATTGTTTTCTACTAATACCTCGAGCTTCCGCACTTCTGACATGCTTCCAGTTTTCATATCCTGGCTTGTGCCCCATATCCCAAGGTTCACTTTTACTCATTGGTATTTGCTTTAGTGGGTCTCTAACTACCCCATCCGGACTTTCCGCCTTGGCGTTCTCCCACACTTTATCTCGAACACCTTTTCGAAACTTCCCTCTATTATAAAGCGTCTTGGACCAAGTCGACGGCTGATCATTCGCTGTTTTTTGTGTGACCTTTACGTTCGCCAGGTTGGATCCTAATCCTTGGCTCGTTATCTTGTATTTGCTATCAAATGCAATTCCTCGTTTCGCGCCCAGACCGCCACCGATAAAACCGCCAACAAAAGCTGATATTTTTTGCCCATCGCCACCTTCGCCGAATACCTCACCTCCAACCCAGGAACCAATCCTTGCGCCGAAAAGCCCTCCCAAAAAGCCAAAAGCTACAACTACAGGTCCTGCAAGAACTGTTGCACTGGCTAATCCAACAATCAAAACTGAATATTCTAACCACTCAGGAACTTCCGGACTGATAGCATCCGTCGTATCGGTACCACCTCCTATGAAGACATTCGAAGAGCCTGCACTGATTTTTCCGTCGCAGACCGTTCGATCTCCAACACGCGCAGCCGGCTGACCGTTGATACGTACCGAGTCGCTACCTTGGGCCATAATCTGAGGGGCTGAACCATGTTGTGTGCACACCGCAGTATCAACGTGAGCCCTAGCGGCAGCCCTCCCGTTGATAAACACATTTCCTGAACCACTGTTGATCTGGCCTGCGTCATGAGTGGCAAACGAAAGACTTCCAAGCAGTTGGCCGATGCCGGCACCCGTTGCTGCACCGGCTCCAACCATGGCACCCAGCGCGATTGCGCCAAAACCTCCGGTTCCTACAATTGCGATACCAATCAGCACCGCACCTGCGCCGAGGGCGAGCCCTCCCAGTAGCCCACTTAGCGCGTGGGAATGCTCAATTGGATCATCCAGGCGTGCCGCTGCCTCGCTCATTCTTGCGAAGCCTCTTCAGCGTCAACCTCGTTATCAGGCGGATAGCGCAATTCCAGTGAGGCGATCAACTCATCGAAACGGCATCGCTCTTCAGTCGTCATGCCTTTAGGGTTGTTGCTGGTGCCCGTGATTTGCATGAGCAATTCTTGCTGATGTTCATCGCGATGAAGAAACATCAATTGCAATTGATGAACTGGTTGCCCCTGTTGTCGCCAGCGAAACTCGACTCGACGCGCATCAAGCCCCGCCACTTGAACGGGAGTGAGCGGCTCGATCCATTCAACATGCGATAAAGATTTTTTCAACTCGCCGAGTAAGCGCTGAGCCATGGTTTCAAGATCGGCACCACTCTCAATCGGCGATCGCCCTACGACTAACGAAAAAGGACTGGGTCCCATATCCGTCATTGTGAATACATGGAATGTTTTATCTTTGAGATGGGCAGGACGAACAAAACTCAACTCATTGGTCTGAAAGCGTTCGGGAGGTGGAGGTGGTGCGTCGAGTGCCTCCTGCTCCAAGCGCTCTGCTTCGAGTCGCTGTTCCTCACGAATCCTTTGCTCGGAGATTCGGTCGTAAATACTGGTTCGCATGCGGCAGTCCCTTATCCGTCAGCTTATTTGTTCAGGTTGATGACGGTTTTACCTTCCACATCAACCACGATGCCGGACAGGGTAATCGTCCCGTCCTTATTCATGACTAGCTTGCTGGCGCCGACTTCCAGAGTGATGGATGTCGCAGCCTTGATCTTCACTTCGCCTTTATCGACGGTGACGTAATACGATCCCTCCTCTACGGCAATGCTGGTCTCCAGCTTGATTGTTTCCGAGTGCTTGCCTTCAACCTTGATCTGGCGACTTCCACCAACCTTAAGGGTTTCGTCAGCTTCGATTTCCGTATCCATATTGCGTTCGGCATGGACAATGATCTGCTCGGCACCCGCCTTGTCGTCGAAGCGGAAAAAGTTCGCATTGCTGCCCTTCCCCTTCATCGACCGCGTCAAAAACCCGCTTTGCGTCTTGTTCGCCGGCAACGACCACGGCGGGGTGTTCTGGCTGTTGTAGAGGCTGCCCATGACCAGCGGGCGGTCGGGGTTGCCGTCGAGGAACACCACCACGACTTCATCGCCCACACGGGGAATCTGGATGCTGCCGAAACCACCGCTGGCACCGGACTGGGCGACGCGGACCCAGCAGGAGCTCCTGTCGTTGTGCTCGCCCTTGCGGTCCCAGTGAAACTGCACCTTCACGCGGCCGAGTTCGTCGGTGAATATTTCCTCCCCCGGCGGGCCGACGATGATCGCGGTTTGCGGGCCGGAGATGGTCGGGCGCGGGGTGGTGAGCTGAGGGCGGAAGACGATCTTTTTGCGCACGCAGGCGAAGGTGTTGTAGTAGCTCGCCTGATGCCCGCTGAGGTAGTTGTTGTGGCCTTCGCTTTCGACGCTCATCAGCAGGAACTGACGATCATCGGCAGGGCCTTGATCGTGATCGTAATGCTGCAGCAGTTCGAAGGTGTAGCCGGGTTTCATCGCACGACAGTTACTGGCGCCATGAAAACTCTTGCCCTTGAGCTCAAGTGCTTCGACCCGCAGCCGCAGCAGCGTTTCACCTTCGTCGTAGGTGCCGTGGGTGTATTGGCCGGGGAAGTCATAGATTTCGAATTCATCGACATCGCCCTGCTTGTTCAGGCTCTTCATGGCGACCGGCAAGCGATTGGACGGCTGACGATAATCGAAGGTCTGGACCGCGATTTTCCCGGATTGCAACTGGCGATTGCCGCTCCATTGGGTGATGGAGTCGGCGGTCTCGGTGACCGATGCCGTGTGGTAGCGGATCTGCGGTTGTTCAGGCAACGGCACCAGCGTGCTGGAGTCGTCGCAGATGATCATGGTGTGGCCTTTGGCGGTGTGCTCGAAGTAGTAGAACATCCCCTCTTCTTCCAGCAGGCGCTGGACAAAGTTGAAGTCCGTTTCACGGTACTGGGTGATGTAGGTGTAATGCTTGAGCGGCTTGCTCAGGCGAAACTCGTGCCGAGAAAACGCAGGGCACAACGCAAACACCTGGGTGACGACATCTTCCACCGTGCAGCCCTGGAAAATGCGCGTGTCGAAGCGGTTTTTCAGCATCGAGAACCAGGGGTTAAGCGTCGCCGTATAGCGGGCCATGCCGCCGTCGCTGCCGATGCTGGCAAACCGCGTGAGGTAGCCTGCCAGGTAACGAGGCGAGGCGTCTGCCAGCTCGATTTCCAGAACCACGTGCTGGCCCATCATCGACTTCAGCTCGACGCCGGAGTCCTGGCACACCAGCAGCAACTCGAAGTTGTACGCACGGGACAGACCTTCCGTTCCCCTGAAGGACTCAAGCAACAATTGCTGTTCGGGGTTGGCGAGGTTCTTGAACTTGAACAGGCGCCGATTTTGCGGGGAAAGCATTGCGGCAAGGTCCATCAACATGTGTATCTCCTTGAAAACAGTGGAAAGCTAACGCCCTCTCTCAACCACTGCACATAACGAATCAGATAAGAGGGTCAAAACCTTGTTTGCCGCAACATTGAATCAGGCGAACACTTCGCCACCCTATGTTTTCGGACTGCGGCATGAGTCAATCTGTATGTTTTGTAAGAGACAACCTACAGAACACTCTTCCATCGAGCTCGCTTAAACATCCAGCGAAACTGCTCACACGAAATGTTACGTCAGGAACTGCGACCTCAAGACAGTATGAAAGTGCCATCACTCAAAAAATATTTTAGAAATTTGTCACACTTTTGCAGGTATCGCAGGTTCTGAACGCGGGAAGGAGACACCCATGTCATGCACTGTGTCAACCCACTCTCAGAGTATGCGGGTACTTCCACGCACTTCGAATTCAGTTCAGGACATTCCCTGAAAAAATAATTATCGCCCCGCTGGCTGGCCAGAAACGCCGATATATCAAGGATGAACGGGAAGTCAGGTACCACTGTTTGACAACTAATGCCTTATTGCCATCATTGCCGAATGTAATGCGAATAACAAAAAATGGATCCATGTTGAATTTTTCATCCCGCCGCGCAGCCTGAAGTGCGGCAGATAGCCATCACTTCGGCAATGATGTTAAGTCGAATATTCGACAGCTCGACCGCAGCAACAAGGAAGCGCCTTTTCCCCACGGACAGTGACGAGTAAATGGATCTTTTAGCCAACGTGCCCAGCTGGGCCGATGTCGAACGCAACCTCGACCAGAAATTCAACGAGCTGAACCAGGGCGTCAACGATGGCCTGCAGAGCGCCCACGACAACTGGAACGGCTTCACCCGACGTGTCAGCCATGGCGCGAGCCAGGCCTATGGCTACCTGGGCGGTCATCGCATCGATGCGGTGCATCAGGCGATGACCCTCTCCTACCCGATCATCCAGATGGACCTCAAGCGCAAGTGGGCCTCGATTGAAATCGAACAGATCCTGCCGGTGCTGCTGCAACTGGTCAAAGAAGTCTCGATGATTCTCGGCGGCAGCGTGGCAATCGGCACCGTGGCCGGCGGCGCGGCGGGGGCCTTCGCATTTGGCGTCGGCGCTGCCCCCGGAGCCGCTGCCGGGGCCGGTATCGGCTTGCAGGTCGGCAACCTGATTCTCATGGGCCTGGGCCTGTCCGCCGTCGCCGAATATTTTTACCAGGGCCTGCCCGCCTGTCTCTCGACCTTGCAGGAAGGCATCGCTACGGCCTGGCACGCCGAAGAAGGGGTCAAACCATCCGGTTTGGACCCCAGCGGCGGTTCCGCTGCACTGGTACAGGAACGCGTCGAACGCGCGGCACGACAACTGGCTCGCGGGCAGGAGCAACTTGTAATGCTGCTACTCACCGCCATCGTCACCTACCTGACCCGGGGCCAGATGAAAGCGGGTGTGATGAACAGCATGGAAAGCATCGCGACCCGCAGTGCGAAGCTTCAGGCGGAGATTTCGAACAAGGAGCTGGCGGGTTGGTTGGCAAGGAATGAGCAGAAGTTGCTGGCGCATCCTGAATTGAAGACCAGTGAGCCGATGCCACTAAAAAAAGCAGAGGCGGAACCACGGCCTAAAAGTGACAATAAAGACTCAGGTTTGAGTAAAACCAACAGCTTTGAAGAGATTTACAGAAAGGCCAAAGCGGCTAAAGCTGAAATCGATGCTCTCGCCGACGAAATCTCAGCGCAGTATGGCGGAACAGTTGCAAAAGCACCGATCAAATCTCGTGAGCGGGCGCTGGAAAAAATCATGAATGATTACGGAGGCGATGCAACCCGTATCAAGGATTTGGCGCGCAATACTATCATCGTAGAGGCGAACAAGGTGAGTGACGTCGCCGCGGAGCTGGCCAAACGAGGAGCCAATGTCAAAGTGATTGATGGCAACCTCGATGCACTTGGCTATAGCGGCGTAAACTCGTCAATGATGACAAGAGCAGGTATCCCCGGCGAAATCCAAGTGAACTCACCCCAAATGATTTTTGCAAAAGAACCGGAAGCCTTGGCCAGGAACCTGCTTGGGAACGAGACTTACGACGCCGTTGCCTCCCAGGCGGGAGTACCTGGCGGGCTTGGTCACCGTTATTATGAAGATTGGCGCGTATTAGACCCGACGAGCTCAAGCGCTCAAGCGATAGCAGAGAAAAGCAAGGCGTACTATAACGCCGTGAGAGGATTGAATGGCAATTGAGAAAGGCGAGCGTTTCGTCAACGAAGACATTTTTGTTGACTATCCATACGAAGAAGTCACTTATCGATGGGATCATCTTTCGAAGCAGGCATTCGTACGTTTCTACGGCAATGAAGAGAGCAGTCAACCTGTCCCTCATGACAACCGTTTATTCAATGAAGCTCTGCGTTTCGGTGAGGAGATCACCCGCCAAGACTACAATAGAGGTCGGTCCCGACGATGATTTTTCAACATGAAGGGCTATCCACTGTCATCTATTGAACGGTTCATCTCATGGTTTTCGCTTTCCCTCTCTCGGTACGGATGAGCTTTGACTCAAAGAGAGCAAAACTCCATACCTACCGACAAAGTAGAAAGTGTTGCCAATACCTAACAAAAGATGTTTTTGCCTACCTCACAGAGCCCGCCAATGAAACCCATTGACCTGCAACAACTCTACAACCAGGCTTGGCTGTTTGCTTCTACTGCTCACCTCGGCCAGCAGATGAAAGGCTCGAAGCTTCCCTACACCACGCACGTGGCGATGGTGGCCAATGAACTGATTTTCGCGGATCGGGTAGAGACGGTTGGCGCCCTTGAGATCGCCTTGCCCGCAGCCCTATTGCATGACGTACTGGAAGACACGCCAACTACGCAGGCAGAGTTGGCCGATGTCTTTGGCACCTTGGTAGCCTCGACCGTCGGCTGCCTGAGCAAAAATTTGATCGTTCCGTTCTCCGAAGAACGTTATTTCCAGAGCATCGCCGCGCACTCGAGGGAGGCCGCAGCGATCAAGCTATGCGACCGTATCACGAATTTGCAGTCCGCTCCGTCGACGTGGACTCATACTAAAAGGGCATCCTATCTGCTGGAGTCGGCACTAATTCTTGAGGCATTGGGCCCTGCACATACCTATCTCAGATTAAGACTTAGCGAGGCCATGATCCGCTATCAACTACTTCATATTGATTCTCAGCACTAAGATCCTACGGCAGTACTACCACTTGAAAAATAGGACCCTGTTTATTCCTTGCAATCATTGACCGCCAAACAGTCTTGCTTATTTTGCGATTCTTTACGAACAGGAGTGCCGTAGATTAATTTCGAAGGATATGGAGCCCGGGGAGATACCTGACCTCACCTATTTGATGAGCAAACCTGAAACCATATGGCGACCTGAATGCTGCTTGCACCGACTTCAACTTCGAACTTATTGGAGGCCGCCAGTGGAGAACAAGCCAGCAATACTTGAACTAGAGAATCTGATTAAAAAGCATCCGGACATCGCCGCGCTCGGATCCCCCGCTGGTGCCGTGACTGATGACTGGCTTGTAAAAGCCGAGCAAAGAATCTGCCATAAATTACCTGCATCCTACAAATGGTTCCTTCTCAATTATGCAGGAGGAGAAGTCGGATCGGAGGAAATATATAGCATCTATGGAGAGGACTTCGAAGACATCAATGGTGGAGATATAATTTTCCAGCACCTCAATGGTCTCAAACACAAATCAACAACCGCTAAAAAAGTAGTCATCAGCGAAACCGACTTGGGCGAGGTTTTTTTCTTCGACTACGACACATACAACGGCGAAGAATGCCAGATTTTCATTAAAATTCCGTCGGGGCAGAACTTATTGTATGCGAACAATTTTTACGAATTTCTCGCCAAGAGAATCAAGGCGTTTTTGCCATAAGGGACGCTTTGTCGTGCCCCCGGTGTCAGGGTAGTTGTCGCCGCGGAGAGCTGGATGATCTGCTGATTGTGCAGCCGGGGACCAATAGAGGAACGGCTATCTAAGACAAACCGTCACTCCGGCCCTTTGGATCGCTGCCCTCAAAATCAAAATCCTTGAACGGATTCCCCATGTCAAAACTATTGCATCGTTTGAAAACCCTATTCGGGCAAAAAACCGTTCTTCCACCCGCCCCCTCCGAGCAGGTTGTCGACGCAGCCCCCAACACCGAAGTGGACAAGCCACTTTCCCGAGTGGAAAGGAACCTGTCCTGGCTACCGATCAATCGTGGGCCAGAAGTGTTTGTCCCGCTGATGCCCCCCGCCTGCCCGGACCTGACGCTTGTGGATGCCCTCCTGTTGCAGCGTTATCGGGTTTTCGTCATAGCGAATGACCCGGCCGACGGGACTTCAGAGACCACGATAAACCGCGATTACGCCAGCCAACTGGCGCGTGACTTGTACGGCAAAGCGACAGATCTTGGCTATTATCGAGGCACCGAATCCTCGTTCGAAATTTATTGGCTCGTGCAATGTGCGGCGATTGTTTCGCTGCTGACCCATGGACCAGAATCAGAACAATTCCTGACCTATAGAAAACACGTTGGTTATGATCGAGACTCTGCCCGGACCGGTGAGCAGGTTCGAATGTTTGATGAGTACGTAGCGTCGCGCAGCTATCAAACCGCTGGAGCCGATAAGGACCGCCGTCTGAACACGCCGATAACGGCCCTCGACTACATCGACAATGCGATAACCATCACCGCCCTGAGATACAACGGCTGTCCCGAGTTCCAGATTTACTCAAGCTCGCTGATCCAGTTGCAATTCATCAGAAACGTGTTGCTGGGCGTTGAAAAAGATAAAGCCAGGCTGCACCAATTGACTATCGGCGCGTGGGCCAGCAAAGAGTTTGAAGCCGACGATCCTGAACTTGCCGGCGCACTGGGGGATGCCTTCTACATAGGCATTCAGATTGCACGCGGCCTGAAGATTCAGCTGCCGAATGGATTGCCGCCGGAAAGTCTTCCTCGCACATGACATTGCTGCGACTTCACGGATAGCGCTAGAGGTAACGTAATGACCGAAACGTGGTACCGCGTTGACAATGGAATCCTATGGATAGCGAATCAACCCATTGATCTGCCTCACCCGGTCAAAGTCCCCACGGTACACAAGCCGATAAACCCTACATCAGTCTTCACTGCGACAAAAACGCGGCGCTGATCGCTGGCAACTGGAATGGCCTCAGCTACTCGGTCGATTGGAGTAATGGCTCCATCAGCGTTGTGAGCGTTGAAAAGTGACCCTCCGAAAACACAACGGCTCAGGGCTATCACCATGAGAGACCTCCACAAGATCTCCTCGAACATCGTCCGAATGGCAGAACTGCTGAGGAAATTCGGCCACACGCACTGGGCAGACAGACTTGAGGAGTGCAGTCTTGCGCTGCCCCGGGATACGACGTACGCGCTGTCTCGATTGATGTCGCTGTACGGTGGCATGGGCTCGATCAACGACGTTGTTCTGTATGAAAACGCAAAACCCTTGCTGGACGAAAACAACGAACTGCAAGGGCTGCTTTCAGACCTTTATCAGCTTTGCGCAGGGCGCCATTGAATCCGGCGCCCCGCGCTTGCCGATGCTGAAAGCCTTCAGGCCTGCTCGAATCGTTGCTGCAGCAAGTGCCGCGCAGTGCCTGCACTGAGGTAGGCGCCAATCAGTTCCGACAGTTCCTTGCCCTTGAGCTTTTTGTCGTCCCGGCACAACTGAATCAACTGTAACTGGACCCAGCGCTTTTTCTTGTCGAACTTCGCATCAGGCGAAAAGAACGAGCGCGAGGCCAACTCAGGCATCGGGGCATCGTCTTCCAGCAACAGATTCAAGTGCAGCCCCTGGCCCATTTGCAGACCAAAATCAGCGACGTGCTGTATCGGCAATGGCGCCTTGAAGTTGGCGAAAACGAAGTGCTCGGGCGTCAGCAACAACGCGGTCTTGTTCGCCCGCTTGAGCATGCGCAGCGAGAATGGCAGCAGGCACGCCATCAAGACGACCAGCCCGCCGCCAGCGCCCTGCATCATCGACTTGCTCTGCGCCAAAGCCGGCGGCGACAGCAACGGCAAAATCAGTAGTCCCAAGCCCGACAGCAACAGGAGTGTGAAGCAAATCAGGGTAATCCACCCGCGCAATCGTGCGCCTTCATGCAGACGGACTTCGTCCGCGACACTGTCGGCCTGGGCACGCAACTCTTCCACGACCGTGGCGTCCTGCTCCACGTAATGATCGAGAAAATCCTCGGTCATACGGGCACGCAACGCCTGGGGATCGGCAAAATAATGATCCATCGCGGCGCTGGATTGCGCCGCGATGATCGGGCGAGTCCCACGGCTCACCGCCTCTTCAAGCGCGACTTGCAAAGCAGTGACTCGTTCGCCATTGGATGGATGAGTGTCCGACGGATGAGGCAGGCTGGTTGCCATTTCCTCCTCGGGCAGGGTCAGTGAATGCGTGGCCAGCTTCTGCACCACACTGGTTGGCAAGTCACGGGGCGGGACGTGCCCGGTGCTCGAGTTGGTCGCGCGGGCTACATGGGTAAATACACTCTGCTGCAACAACGGGTCGATGGCAGAGATGCGCACCAACGCCGAGGCCGCGGCGACATTTCCCGCCAACTCTGCGCCCGCCGCGTCCGCCGCCAATTCCCGCACGCGGCTCCAATGGTTCACCGCATGGTCGAACCGCTCAAGAAAATACTCTCCGAGCATGAAGGCCGGCCACAGTATCGTGCGTTGCAGCACATCGCTATGGAGCAAGGTTTCGGCAATCACCCCTAGGCTGCGGCCAACGCCATCGTAGATCGGCACGAAGCGCAAGCTGTACTCGGTATCGTCGCCGGCGAAGTGCGCCAGTTCGTGCCCGATCACCGCGCTGGTTTCTTGCGTATCGAGCAGTCCCAGATACATCATCGGCACGTGCAGGGTTCGGCCCTTGAGTGTGGTCTGCGAGGGGAGCAGATCGACGTTGCTTGAGGTGACGTAAAAACCTTCGGTCATGCCCAGAACGATGTGCTCGGGAGGTAGTGCGCCGAGTCGATCGGCCAGGCCGCGAACAAACACCCATAGTTGCGGAGCCTGTTCTGCCGAGATCTCCTGACCGAGGACGGGCATCGGTGTCGACTCGAACATGTGCAGCATGACGGGTAACTGCTTGCCCATCTGCCAGATCGAGTACAGGAAGCCGAATATCACCATCATTGCAATGGCAATCAACTTGATTTCACCGGCAAACATTTGTCCCGCACGCCAAAACACCAGGCTTTCGAAAGCCAGGATGGCCGCGGCCGCCGCGCCCATGAAGACGACATGGCCCACCAGCAAGTAAGGCAGGATACGACTGACTTCCGTAAAGTTGTACAGCAGTTGTTCACGAGACCGGCTCGCGCGCAATCCGGCCCAACCGAGCCAGAGTAAGCCCGACACGCCAATCAGCGAGGCCGTAAGGCCAAGGACGACAACACCTTTGGCCAGAAAGATTCTCACCGTATTTACCGGGATCAGAGTGTCAAACGCATCCTCGACTTCTTCCAGGCGAGACAAGCCCAACGCAACGTCCACCCGTTCACCGTCGACATCGACTACGAGAGCGCTGGAGCCTCGTTTCCTGGAAAGCGCTTCGAGCTGCGGACGAATATCGTTCAGGTCAGCCCGGACCTTGGCGAACTGCCGGCCGGCGTCACTGCTGCGTTGCAACTCCCAGATGCCAATCAATCCAAGGCAAAGCGGCAACAGCACAAGTACCGCAAAGAGTTTCAGATATTTCATGAGACATGGCCTCAATCGTTGCATCGCCCATATAGCCATGGCGAGCAGAAAGTCCGTTTAAAAAAGGCGTGGAGATCCTTTCGCAATCACACAACCGGCCATGAAGTTATCGGCGAAGTTGCACCTGGCGCGTTATACAGAAATGCCAGCGACATGTAACCTCTCACCCCCCCAAAACACTCGATCATTCACCCATTCCTTCCGAACAGCGCCTCCCCGCCCCATCGATACTTCCTACAAACAACCTAAAAACCTCCTACAAAACTTGTTTTTTTCAGCGGTACCCCTCCTCGTATTGAGTGAACCGGTTCACCTATTTACAATTTGAATTGTACAAAAAATTGGATCCAACACACTTCTCAAACCCTTGATACAGCTGGGTTTCACGGCTGTTTTCAGGTTATTTCCTACAAATAGTGGCATGTAGACAGTATTGCGATATGTATCAAAAACGCGAAAAAATCCGCTCCCGATGTGAACTTCTCGATATCGTTGCTGCCTTACACAACGCTGATGGCCACTCAATATCTTTATGCCAGCAAGCCTGGCTTAAACATTTCTGGCCGCAAGTTTTTTTGATGTCAAACATCAGCAAGCACAACTCGTGAACAGATGTTCAATCGAGAAATTGGTAGCTCTTCACGCCCAGGTTAATCCGGGTATCCCTCGTGAAGTGTTCAAGGACGAAATACCGATGACCCAAACGTTTTTTGATGTTGAAGCACTGATCAAGCTGCGAAGCCAGACCCGGGCCATTTCCGATGCGCTCAAGGCGCAGGCCTCGGATTATCTGGCGACCCTGGCTTTGCTGATTCGTCCTCAGGCGTTTTTCGGTGAGTACCTGCAGGGCGCGCAACGCAGCAGCGGGCGCGAGACCCAGCACCATTTCAAGGAACTCAAGGAGCTCTACGACCGCATCGGTTCTGGCGCGCCGTTCCAGTTGGTCAACGAACTCGAAGTACCCCTCAACCTGCTCAGCACCACCCCGCAACTGTTTGCGCTGGAGTACGACAAGGTGCTGTCCCAAAGCGGCCAGTCCATTCGCATCACCAGCCCCGTGCGCTGGGTGGTGGGCTTCAGTTCGTTCGACCTGGCGCGTTTTCGCACCGTCATCAAAGACCCCAATCGCAGCAGCGCCGAGCTGTACCGTTTCGTGGTGCATTACCTGGTGCTGTTCTACTGCCTGAGCAAGTCGCCCGGCATCAGCCGCCTGCTCGAAGGCCTGCGTTTTCCCGTCAGTTTCGAACGTTTGAAGGAGTTCGGCGACCTGCCCTTCTGCGTCATCAGCTCGCCGGTTCGCTCGCAGTTGCCCGACGAGGCCGTGATCCGCAGCAGCACCCAGATCGCCGGCAACACCAGCTTCGAAGAGTTGGTGGGCTTTGAGAACATCATGGAAATGAACGATGAAATCCGTCAGCGCCTGCTGCTGACGATCGAAGGACTGTAACGCGCTCGGCCACCCATTGAACCGACACGCAAACGACTTGCAGCGAATTGTTCGCACAGGAGATCACGATGGCGAAGAAGGAAAGTACCCAGCACAAACTCGACCGCGTTCGCGCGCCTCGGGTCCATATCACCTACGACGTGGATATCGGTGACGCTCAGGAAAAGAAAGAGCTGCCCTTTGTCGTCGGTGTGCTGGGCGATTTCTCCGGTAACCCGCTGGAGCCGCTGCCGAAGCTCAAGGACCGCAAGTTCATTTTCATCGACCGCGACAACTTCAACGGCGTGCTCAAGGGCATCAAGCCGCGCCTGACCTACCGCGTCGACAACACCCTGGCCAAGAACGGCACGCAGCTGGGGGTCGAGCTCAACTTCAACGCCCTCGAAGACTTCGAACCGCAGAACGTGGTCAAGCAGGTCGAGCCGCTGCGCAAGCTGCTGGAAGTGCGCAACAAGCTGGCGGACCTGCGCAACAAGATGGGCGGCAACGACAAGCTCGAAGAGCTGCTCATGGACGTGTTGCAGAACACCGAGAAGTTGAAAACCCTTGGCAAGGAATTCGGCCGCGAAGCCGCCGTTCCGGCCACCGACGGCAAAGCGTAGGAGCCTGACGATGAACGACAAGCAAACCGTGACTCAGCAGGACAGCACGCTGGTTGAAGTGGACAGCTTCACCGCGCAATCCTCGTTGCTCGACAGCATCATCTCGCAAAGCCGCGTGGCCCGTTCCGAGACCGAGCGCACCCGCACCCGCGACCTGATCGGCGAACTGGTCAACCAGATCCTGGAAGGCGAAATGACGCCGAGCAAGGACCTGATCGCCGTGCTCGATGCGCGCATCGCCGAGATCGACGCGATGCTCTCCGAGCAGATGAACGAGATCATGCACGCCAGTGAGTTCCAGCAGCTGGAAGCGTCATGGCGCGGCCTGAAGTATCAGGTCGACCAGACCGAGACCAGCACCACGCTGAAGATTCACCTGCTCAATGCGTCGAAGAAAGACCTGGTGCGCGACCTCAAGGCCGCTTCCGAATTCGACCAGAGCGCGCTGTTCAAGAAGATCTACGAAGAAGAATACGGCACCTTCGGCGGTGCACCGTTCGGCATGCTGCTGGGTGACTACGAGTTCAACCGCAGCCCGGAAGACATGTACCTGCTCGAAGAGATCTCCCACGTCGCCGCGGCCGCCCACGCGCCGTTCATCTCGGCGGCCTCGCCTGAGCTGTTCGGTTGGGATTCATTCACCGACATGTCCGGCCCACGGGACCTGGCGAAGATTTTCGACACCGTCGAATACGCCAAGTGGAAGTCGTTCCGCGCCTCCGAAGACTCGCGTTATGTCGGCCTGACCCTGCCCCACGTACTCGGTCGCCTGCCTTACGGCCCGGATACCACGCCGGTCGAGGAATTTAACTTCGTCGAAAGCGTCGATGGCCGTGACCACAACAAGTACCTGTGGATGAACGCCGCCTACGCGTTGGGCACCCGGGTTACCGATGCGTTTTCCCGCTACGGCTGGTGCGTGGCGATCCGTGGTGTCGAGGGAGGTGGTCTGGTGGAAGGTCTGCCGACCCACACGTTCAAGACCGATGACGGTGAAATCGCCCTCAAGTGCCCGACTGAAATCGCCATCACCGACCGCCGTGAAAAAGAGCTGTCTGACCTCGGCTTCATTCCGCTGGTGCACTGCAAAGGCACCGACTACGCCGCGTTCTTCGGCACCCAGTCGGCGCAGAAGCAGAAGCAGTACAACACCGACATCGCCAACGCCAACGCCCGGCTTTCCGCACAGTTGCAGTACATCTTCGCCACCTCGCGCATCGCGCACTACATGAAGGCGATCATGCGCGACAAGATCGGCAGCTTCGCTTCGCGCAAGGACGTCGAGCTGTTCCTCAACAAGTGGCTGTCGAGCTACGTGTTGCTGGACGACACCGCGAGCCAGGAAGCCAAGGCCAAGTTCCCGTTGCGCGAAGCCCGCGCCGAAGTGTTCGAGGTGCCGGGCAAGCCGGGGGTGTACAAGGCCGTGACCTACCTGCGCCCGCACTACCAACTGGACGAGCTGACCGCTTCGTTGCGCCTGGTCGCTGAATTGCCGCAATCGACCCGCGGCTGATCGAGCACATTGCCAGGGAGGCACCATGACCAGTCAACACAAGCTGTTGCCATCACTGCTGGACCGATTGCTGGACGATCGTCCGCATCAGTCCATCGAAGCGTCATCGCAGCGCTTGTGTTCGCTGGCCGATTACAAAGCCAGCATCGTTCGCGACCTGGAAATCCTGGTCAACACCCGCCAGTCCCTGGTCGCCAACGAGCTGGACGGTTTCGTCAACCTGAGCGGCAGCATCCTCGATTACGGCATGCCGGACTTCACCAGTCGCAGCGTGCTTGATCCGAAGGATCGCCTGCTGATCCAGCGACAGCTGGAGAAAGCGATCAAGGTCGGCGACCGGCGCTTTCACAGCGTCAAAGTGCAACTACTCGCCCAACAGACCGGCCAACGCATGCTGACCTTTCGCGTGGACGCGGTCCTGCGCCTGCAAGACGTCACCCGTCAGGTGTCCTTCGACGCGGTGCTGCAGGTCAACACCCAGGAATACAAAGTACAGAACCTCAACTGATGCTCGACGATCTGCTGCCCTATTACGAAAAGGAACTGTCGCACCTGCGCTTTTTGGGCCAGGAGTTCGCGAGCCAGTACCCGAAAATCGCTTCGCGGTTGCTCATCGAGGGCGATAATTGCGAAGACCCGCATACCGAGCGCTTGATCGAGGCCTTCTCGTTCCTGTCTGCACGGGTGCACAAAAAACTCGACGACGAGCTGCCGGAAATCGTCGAGTCGTTTCTCGAAGTGCTGTACCCACATTACCTGCGCCCTACCCCGTCGATGTCGATCGTCGAGTTCAACCTGGGCAAGCAGGAAAAAGTCACCGAAGCCTTCCGCGTGCCCCGGCATACCGAACTCAGTGCCAACCCGATCGATGGCGTGGTGTGTAAATTCCGCACCTGCTACCCGGTCGAGCTGTGGCAGGTGGCGGTGCAACAAGCGTCGTTTATCGAGATGGAACGTTCGGCGTTCAATGGGCATAGCGCCGACCTGGTCGCGCGCTTGCGCATCGGCCTAGTGGCGACCTCCGACGTGATGTTCGGCAAGCTGGAGCTGGACAGCCTGCGGTTTTTCCTCGACGGCGAAAGCACGTTGATGCTGCAGCTCTACGAACTGCTGTTCAACAACCTGGCCAAGGCCACGCTGACCTTCGAAGATCAGGGGCGTTCGCGCGAGGTGGTCTTGCCGGCCGATGCGTTGAAAGCCGTCGGTTACGGCCTGGACGAAGGCTTGGTGGACTACTCCGAGCGTTCGTTCCTCGGCTATCGACTGCTGCACGAGTACTTCACCTTCCCCGACAAATTCATGTTCTTCGACCTGTCGGGCTTTGCACGGATTCTGGCGGGCAAGGAGATCGAGAAAGTCGAGGTCAATTTCTACTTTTCCGACTATGACCTGAGCGACCGCCTGGCGCGCCTGACGCAAAACATCGGGCGCAATAACTTCAAGCTCAATTGCACACCGATCATCAACCTGTTCCGCCAGCAGGCCGAGCCGATCAAGCTGACCCACGCCCAGCACGAGTACGCAGTGACGCCGGATGTGCGCCTGCAAGGCTCGGCCGAAGTGGTGTCCATCGATCGCGTACGACGGGTGCGCAAGGTCGGTGGTATCGATCAGGTGGGCACCTGTCATCCGTTTTTCGAACCCCGTGGCGATCAAGGGCCGGGGCAGAGCTTCTGGATTGCCCGGCGCCGTGCGGTACAGAACAGCCGGCGCGACGGCTCGACGGTGTTTATCCGGGTAGTGGATCGAGAGCTGGGGCTGATGGAGGCCAACAACGATGCGTTGAGCATCCGCCTGACCTGCAGCAACCGCGACCTGCCCCTGATGCTGCCGTTCGGTGGCGAACGCGGCGATTTCCATATCCTGGGCAACTCGGTGATCAAGGACATCCGCTGCCTGCGCAAGCCCACCGCCACCGCCCGGGTGCCGCTGGGCAACGGCGTGATCTGGCGACTGATTTCGCACCTGTCGCTCAACCACATGTCGCTGGTGGCCCGTGGTCGCGAGGTGCTGCTGGAGCTGTTGTCGCTCTACAACTACCGCAACGTGTCGGCGATCCGCAAACAGATCAACGGCATCGTCTCGGTCAGCAGTGAACCCGTAGTCGCACGCATCGGCCACCCGCGGCCGAACTTCGTTCGCGGCGTCGGCATCACCCTCAATTTCGATGAAAGCCAGTACACCGGTAGCGGTGTGTTTTTGTTCGGCATGGTGCTCGACCACTTCTTCGGTCAGTACTGCTCCATGAACAGCTTTACCCAATTAACCCTTCGCACCTTGCAGCGCGAAAAGAGAGTCGTCCAATGGCCACCGCGAACCGGCGATCAACCCCTGGTCTGATCGACCAGGCACGGGCTGAGCCGCACCGATTCGAGTTTTTCCAGTTGGTGCGCTTGCTTCGCCTGCATTACAGCAGAACCGGGCGCATGGACCTGGAAACCCGACCGCACGAAGACCCTTTGCGTTTTCGCTCACAGCTGTCGCTCAACTTCCCGGCCAGTGAAGTCAGCGACCTGCAGTTCGAGCGTGAAGGCAAGGTGTCCGTGGCCGGCCTGCCGCTGTCCGAGATGCAAGTCACCTTCATGGGGCTGGTCGGGCCGTCAGGCGTGTTGCCGCGCCCGTACACCGAGTTGTTGATCGAGCGGCACATCCAGTACCGGGATGACGCGGCCCACGCGTTCCTCGACATCTTTTCGCACCGCATGACCACGCTGTTCTACGAGGCCTGGCAAAAGTACAAGTTCTACATCGAGTACGAACGCAACGGCACCTCGGATTTCGACCGCTACCTGCTCAACCTGGTGGGTTTCGGCCCCGAGGCGCAGAAGCAGAAATTCGACAGGCAAGGCTCGCCCCTGCGCCGCGAATTGTTCAGCTATTTCTCCGGCCTGTTCGCCCAGAAACCGCGCAACGCCTTGAACCTGGAAGTGATGCTCAGCTTCTATTTTTCCCTGCCGTTCAAGGTCAAGCCGTTTGCCGGTCGCTGGCTGAAACTCGACGCCAGCCAATGCACGCAGCTAGGGCGCAAGAACGCGGTGCTGGGGCAAAGCGCCGTCGCCGGCAATCGGGTCTGGGATTACCAGTCGTGCGTACGCATCGAAACGGCACCACTGGAACTGGCCGACTATCAACGCTTCCAGCCAGGCACCGAGGACTACCAAAAACTGGTGGAACTGGTGCGTTTCTACGTCGGTGCGGAACTCGACTTCCAGTTGGCGCCAAAGCTCAAACCGCAGTCCGTACCCGTCGCCCGCCTGGGTCGCCAGGGCAACCTTTCGCTGGGCCGGCTCGGCTGGCTCAAACGACCAGGCGTCGACGTGGAGCCTTCCCGTTGCGCGCTCTTTCACATTCCTTTTGATGGGGTCTCCCTGTGAACCTGAAGTCCCTGTTCGCCAAGCTGAACGACACCAGCCGTACCGCCACCGAAAGCGCCGCGGCGCTGTGTCTGTCGGAACACCACTACGATGTCGAAATCGAGCACCTGTTGTTGCAATTGCTCGATAGCCACGACAACGACCTGCCGGCCATCCTGGGTCATTACGACGTGGTGCCTGAACGCTTGCAGGCGCAGTTGGTGACGGCACTGGGGACGTTCAAAAAGGGCAATACGCGCACCCCGGCGCTGTCGCCGCACCTGACCCGCCTGATCGAACAGGCGTGGGTCCTGGCCTCAATCGAGTTCGGCCAGGCGCAGATCCGCACCGGCCATCTGTTGCAAGCCTTGCTCGATGACGATGAGCTGCGCCGGGTGGTGATCGCTGGCGCCGCCGAACTGGAGAAAATCAACGCCGACGATTTGCGCGTGAATCTGAACGCGTTGGTGGAAAGCAGCGCCGAGTCCGCCCTGAGCAAACCGCTGGGCACTGTCGACGTCGCCAACCCGGTAAAAGGCAACGGCAAAACCCCGGCCCTCGATCAATACACCATCAACCTCACGCAAAGCGCTCGCGAAGGCCGGATCGATCCGGTGCTCGGTCGCGAATTCGAGGTGCGGCAGATGGTCGACATCCTCACCCGCCGCCGCCAGAACAACCCGATCCTCACCGGTGAAGCCGGCGTGGGTAAAACCGCCGTGGTTGAAGGACTGGCCCTGCGCATCATTCAGGGTGACGTGCCGTCGGTGCTCAAGGGCGTTGCCATCCACACCCTGGACCTGGGCTTGTTGCAAGCCGGAGCCGGGGTGAAAGGCGAATTCGAAAACCGCCTCAAGTCGGTGATCGAAGAAACCAAGCGCAGCCTGCACCCGATCATTCTGTTCATCGACGAAGCCCACACCCTGATCGGTTCAGGCGGCCAGGCCGGACAGAACGATGCCGCCAACCTGCTCAAGCCGGCCCTGGCTCGCGGCGAATTGCGCACCATCGCGGCGACCACCTGGGCCGAGTACAAGAAGTACTTCGAAAAGGATGCCGCCCTCGCTCGCCGTTTCCAGGTGGTGAAGGTCGAAGAGCCGGACGAAGACAAGGCGATCCACATGTTGCGCGGCCTGCTGGCCAAGATGCAGGAGCACCACAAGGTCACAGTGATGGACGAAGCGCTGGTGCAGGCCGTGCGCCTGTCCAATCGCTACATCACCGGGCGCCAACTGCCGGACAAAGCCGTCAGCGTACTGGACACCGCCTGCGCCCGGGTCGCCCTGGGGCAATCGGCGCAACCGGGGCCGCTGGAAGACTGCAAGCGCCAGATCGACAACCTGCAGGCGGAAATATCGGTACTGCAACAGGAAGCCGCCAAAGGCAGCGACCATGCCCGCCGCCTGACTTCCCTCAACACCGAGCTGCTGAGCGAACAGCAGACCCGCGATGCCCTCGAGCAACAGTGGCAACGCGAGCTGCAACTGGTGGAACAACTCGGCGCCCTCAGCCACCCGGAGAATCAGGCACCGGATGCCCAGGAAATTGCCGCGGTGCGCGCCGAACTGGCCAGCGTCCAGGGTGAACAACCGCTGGTGCATGCCCTGGTGGATGGCGGCACCATCGGTGAAGTGATTTCCGGCTGGACCGGCATCCCGCTGGGCAAGATGCTGCGCGACGAAATCGAAACCGTGCAGCGCCTGCCGGCACTGCTGGGCGAGCGGGTGCTCGGTCAGGACCACGCACTGCACGAAATCGGCAAACGCATCAAGATTTCCCGCGCACGCATGGAAGACCCGAACAAACCCATCGGCGTGTTCCTGTTGCTCGGCCCGAGCGGCGTCGGCAAGACCGAAACCGCACTGGCGCTGGCCGACACCCTGTATGGCGGCGAGCGTAACGTCATCACCATCAACATGTCCGAGTACCAGGAAGCCCACACGGTTTCGAGCCTCAAGGGTTCGCCTCCGGGTTATGTCGGTTATGGCGAGGGCGGCGTGCTGACCGAAGCCGTGCGACGCAAGCCGTACAGTGTGGTGCTGCTCGATGAAGTGGAAAAGGCCCACCCGGACGTGCTCGAACTGTTTTTCCAGGTGTTCGACAAAGGCGTGCTGGATGACGGCGAAGGTCGCGAGATCAACTTTCGCAATACCGTGATCATCCTCACGTCCAACACCGGGACCGACCGCATCATGCAGTGGTGCCTCAATGCCCAGCCGCAACCGACGCCGGACGACATCGTCGAAGGGCTGCGTGACGAGTTGAACCAGGTGTTCAAGCCGGCCTTCCTCGGCCGCCTGACCATCGTCCCCTACTACCCGGTCAAGGACGCGATTCTCGAGCGCATCGTCGCGCTCAAGCTTGCGCGCATTCGCCAGCGCTTCGAGCGCAATCATCAGGCCGTCCTGAGCTATGACGAGGCGCTGGTCAAGGCCATTGCCTCGCGCTGCACGGAAGTCGACAGCGGCGCGCGCAACATCGACAACATTCTGTCCAAGACCCTGATGCCGGAGCTGGCCCAGCGGGTCCTGGAGCGCATGGCGCAGGACAAACCGATTCAGAGTCTGAACATCGAGTTGGGCAGCGACGGCGATTTCGCCTATCGCCTGAACTGATCGGGCATTTACAGGTAGTGGTCATGGACAAGAGATATTCAGGGAAGCGTCCCGAAAAGACAGCGTTGGCTAAATGCCTGACGGCGGTGGCGATGATGGCGGTACTGAGCGCCTGTGGCGTCACCGACCGGGTCGGCAAGCGGGTCGACAACACCTGGGCCGGCGACATGCTGTTCCAGGACAACGAGAAAATCATCCTGACGTCCGACGGCGGCAACCAGCTCAATCCCGATGCGTCCGGCCAGCCACTTTCGGTGGTGCTGCGCGTGTACCAGCTGACATCGCTGGAGCGTTTTGCCTCGGTGGACGCCGACTCGCTGTGGGACGACCCACAAAAGGCCCTCGGCAATACCTTGCTGGAAAACCGCGAAATCACCTTGTTGCCGGGTATGGGGCAAGTCGACAAGTGGCCGCTGAACAAGGCGGCGGGCTATGTCGGCGTCGCGGCTTTTTTCCGCACCGACGAGAACAGCCGCTGGAAGGTCGCGTTCGACGCCAACTCCCTGCGCAAGGACGGCATCTGGTTCTCCTCCGACGGCCTGCGGGTGCTGGTGGACAACAACACCGTGTCCGCCGTCAGTGGTGTCGACGTCCTGGACAAACCCAAGACCCAGGAACGACTGGCCAAAGCCACCGCCCAGCCCGACCCGTCTGCCGAACCGACACTGACCGAACGAGTTCAGGACGCCGTGGTGCAAAAGGCCCAGGACAAAGCCGTCGGTTCTGCGCAAAAAGCCGTGGACTCGAAATTGAATTCATTATTGGAAAGCGCTCAATGAGTAAGCAAAGCCGGGTGATGTGGTCCGAAGGCATGTTCCTTTTACCGCAACATTTCCAATATCAGGATGAGTTCCACCAGCATCAGCTGGCGCAGGCGACCCTGCGCAACACGCCCTTTCACTGGGGCGTGCAGTTGCTGGAAGTGGACGAGGAAGCCCTCGCCAGCGGTTCCCTGCAGCTCAAGCGACTGAAGCTGGTGTTTCCCGACGGCAGCCTGTTCGACGCGCCGCAGCACGATCCGCTGCCGGCCGCCCGGGATTTGAAGGACTTGCTCAAAGGTAACGACCTGAAGGTCTACGCCGCGCTGAAACTGCCTGAGCCCTTCGGCCTGAACTACGTCGAAGACGGCCAGGAGCAGAAGACCGGGCGACGCTTTCGCAAGCAATTCGATACCTTGCCGGACCTCAACGAAGGCGACCTGGAAAACGAAATCACCAGCCTGCGCCTGAACGTGGTGATGCTGATCGACGGCGACACCCTCGATGGCTACACCTGGTGCCCGATTGCCCGGCTGTCGCGCAACAACATCGGCGGCTTCAACCTCGACGGGCATTTCGTGCACCCGACGCTGCACCTGGGCACCCACGACACACTGATCGGGCTGGGCAAGCGTTTGCTCGGCGCCCTGCAATCCAAGAGCAAGGCGCTGTCGGGCCGTCGTCGCGAGCGCGCGGACCAGATTGCCGAATTCGGCTCCAGCGACGTGACCCTGTTCTGGCTGCTGAACACGGTGAACCGTGCCCACCCGGCCCTGGCGCACCTGCTTGCGCACCCGCGCCTGCACCCGGAGCGCTTGTATCTATTCCTGGCCGAACTCGCCGGCGGCTTGCTGACGTTCTCGCTGGACACCCAGCTCAACGACATCCCCGAGTACGACCACCACGACCCGGCGGCCTCGCTGGTCAAGCTCGACGAAATGATTCGCGTGCTGCTCGACAACGTGGTGCCGAACCAGTGTGTGGTGATCAACCTGACCCAGACCAAACCCTCCTACTGGCAAGGGCAATTGCACGACCCACGGCTGGCGGAGGCGGACTTCTACATCTCCGTGCACGCCGACATGCCGGGCGCGAGCCTGCTGGAACTGGTGCCACGGGCGTTCAAGGTCGGCTCGCCGGAAGACATCGAAGTGGTGGTCAACAGCGCCATGCCGGGGGTCACCCTCAATCATTCGACGCGCCTGCCCAATGCGATTCCGGTGCGACTGGACAATCACTACTTCTCCATCGAACCCCATGGCCGGGTGTACGAGCGAATGATGAGTGCCCAGGCCATCTCTTTCTATGCGCCCAGCGCGTTCACCAACCTCAAGCTTGAACTGATGGCGGTACTCAAATGACCGAAGCCGTACTGCAAGGCGCCGTTGCGGCCGCCCGTGAAAAACCGACCCTCAAAGACCTGGTGCAGGACTTCATCAGCATGGCGCTGATCGTGCGCAAAGGTCGCCAGGTGACGTCGGTCAGCGCCTTCGAGGCGAGCGTCGACACCTTCTTCAAGGCGCTGGAACGCAATGCCCGCAGCGCCGACTACAGCGTTGAACAGGTGAAAGACACCCAGTACGCCCTGTGTGCGTTCCTCGATGAAAGCGTGTTGCGCTCCGGGGACAACGAGTTGCGTCGCCACTTTGAATTGCAGCCGCTGCAGTTTCGCTACTTCGGCGTGCACCTGGCCGGCGAAGGTTTCTTCGAAAAGATCGACGCACTGCGTGGCGACGTCAAACAGAACCTCGATGTGCTCGAGGTTTACCACCTGTGCCTGGCCCTGGGTTTCGAAGGCAAGTTCAGCCTCGGGCAAAAGGACCAGCTGCGCTACCTGGCCAATACCCTGGGCCAGGACATCGCGCGTTTTCGCAAGACGCCCAAGACCCTCTCGCCGGACTGGGCGTTGCCCGACCAGGTCTCGCAGATGCTGCGTCATGAAGTGCCCCTCTGGCTCTACCTGGCGCTGATTGCGCTGGTCTGCGCGGGTGTCTACCTGACGCTGGACTGGCTGCTGGGCAAAGACCTGGCCGCATTGTCCGAACAAATCAGCCAGCTGTTCAGTGCCTGAAAACAGGTCAGGTAATCGAGTCAGGAAGACATGAAGACATTATTGCGCTCGTTGAAAAGTTTTTGGTTCCTCGTCACCGTCCTGTGGCTGGCGAGCCTGGCGGTTTGCTGGTTCGCTGCGCCGCACGTGAGCTGGTTGCGCGGTTATACGCTGGAGGCGATGGCGATCCTGTGCGCCTTTTACTTGCTGATCATCGTAATGCGTCAGTACAAGCGTATCCGGACTGAACAACACCTTGAGAATCTGGTGCAGCGTGAAGTGGATCGTTCGTTGAAGTCGAGCGGCGAATTCCGTGACCGCCAAGTATTACATGAACGCCTCAAGCACGCCATCGCCATGCTGCGCGCCGACCGTTCGGCCGGCGGCGGTGGCTCGTCGGCGCTTTATGATTTGCCGTGGTACCTGGTGATCGGCATGTCGGCAGCGGGCAAGACCTCGTTGCTGACCCGCTCCGGCCTGTCCGCAAGCATTGCCAGCAGCGCCAACGACACACAAAGCGGCACCCAGCATTGCGATTGGTATTTCAGCCCCGAGGCCGTGATGATCGATACGGCCGGCCGTTACCTGCGGGACGACCCGTCGGCCAGCGAATTCGCCGCCTTCCTGCGCATGCTGAAAAAGCAGCGCAGCAAGGCTGCGGTCAACGGTCTGGTATTGGTGGTGAGCCTGCCTGAACTGCTGGCGAACAGCGCGGCCGAGCGCAACGAGCTCGCCGCGCAACTGGTGTCGCGCATCGAGGAATACAACGATTGCCTGGACGCCAATCCACCGATCTACCTGATGCTGAGCAAGACCGATCAACTGCCAGGCTTCAGCCAGGCGTTTGAAGGCCTGGACCTGAACGAGCGCCAGCAACCGCTGGGCATGACCTTCGGCTTGTCCGAAATCCGCAACCAGGGCCTGCGCCCGGTGCTGGATGCCAAGCTGGCCAATTTGCACAGCCACATCCGTCGTCACGTCGACGCGCAGATGATTGCGCTGGGTGCCGACGCCAACAGCGCACTGCTGAATTTCCCGAACTATTTCGCCGAGCTTTCAGGCGTGCTGGAGAAGTTCCTCCAGCACTTCGCCGAGACCGGTCGCAGCGGCGCGCCGCTGTTACTGCGCGGGCTGTATTTCACCAGCGCCCTGCAGACCGACCAGCAACTGAGCCAGGTGTATGAAGACGACCTGGCCGAGTCGTTCGCCTTGCAAGCGGACCAAGAGCAATCGGAACAAGAGCAGCCCGAGCCAAGCAGCGGCAAGAAAATCAGCGAGCGCAGCTACTTCATCACCGATACGTTCCGTCGGGTGATCTTCCCGGACCGCGACCTGACCCTCTATCAGTCGCGCCTGGGCAAGAACACCTCCGCCAGCCCTGCCCTGCTGGGCCTGGCGGTACTGGCCGGGGTTGCGTTCATTGGCTGGCAAGCCCTGTCGTTCCAGAACAACCGTCAGTGGCTGGCCACATTGCGCGAGCAACTGACTGAGCTGCAACAGTCTGCGGACCGTGCCGGGCTGCTCGCCTCGGGCCAGGGCCTGGAACTGCTGCGCGAACAACTCTCGGCCATCGAGAAGCATCGGGCCAAAGGTGTGCCGCTGCAACTCGGCGCTGGCCTCTATCGTGGCGACGACCTCTACCGCGCCGCGCAGGCCGCCTATTTGCAGCAACTGCGCACCCAGGCGCTGGAACCTGTCACCTTGCAACTGCAATTGCAGATGCGCGCATTCAATGAGTTCGCCAAGACCATGGATGCGCAGAACAGCTTTGCGCCTGTGCCTTCCAAGGCCAATTCTGCCAAGGCGCGGGCACTGGGGCAGAAGCTGCCTACCGGCTTGAATAACGTGCCGCGCAGCACCGGCGATGTGGCCAATCGGCTGAGCGGTGCGGCCAAGGGCGCCGCCAACAAGGCTCGTGGCGAAGCCCTGACAGCGTTGCGCAACCCTGCCACGGCGAGCGATGCCGCTGAACTGTCGGCGACCACCGGCGGGCTGTCGTTGTCCGAAGAAATGTTGGGCCGACTGGATGAGCGCCAAGTGGCGTCGATCATCGAATCCTATAACGCGCTCAAGCTCTACCTGATGCTGACTCAACCCACCACTCACCCGGATCCGGAGTTCGTGGCGGCTGCGTTGCCGGCTGCCTGGGCCAATACCGCCAGTGCCGACAACCCTGTCAGTACAGCGGTGATTGAGGACAACGCGCCGGTCTACGTGCAATTGCTCAAGAATGGTCAGGCACCGACCTTGTCGCGCAACGAGCAACTCATCAACGAGACCCGCAATAGCCTGAAGTCCTTCATGATTTCCAGCTCGCTGGTGGACCGTGAATACCTGCGTCTGCAACTGGAATCCAGCCGACAGTTCCCGGCCGTCGGCTTGAGCGACCTGGTGCCAATGCCGGGCCGTCAGTTGCTGTACGGCTCCGAAGCGGTCCCGGCGATTTTCACCCGTCAGGGCTGGGAACAGTTCGTCAAGCCCGAGCTGATCAAGCTGGTGTCGGGCAACCTGCAAAACGAATCGGACTGGGTGCTCGACGGCGAAGGCGGCGACAGCATCGTGCAGAAAGCCAACTTCATCCGTGAGTTCATGACGCGCTACAAGCGTGACTACACCCAGGCCTGGTACACCTTCATCGACAGCGTTGGCGTTCGTCATTTCACCGACATGGCCAATGCGACCCAGCAACTGTCGCTGCTCAGCGACGTGCAGAACTCGCCGGTGAAAACCCTCCTGGCGGCGGTCAATGACAACACCCAATGGGACGTCCCCGCCCCTCGCGAAACCCTGCAAGCGGGCATCAAGCCCGATGACGGATTCTGGAGCAGCGTCACCGGGATCATCGACGGCAAGAACACCTCGCCAGGCGCGCTGATTTCGCCTTTGCCGGCGGTCGACGACGGCAGCCTGGCGAAGCGCTTCGAATCTGTGTCGCGGGTGTTCGCGGTGCAGAACGCCGAAGGTGCCGACAGCACGATCATGGACCGCTACCTCGCGGCCCTGCGCAAGCTCAAGGTGCGGATGAACAACATCCAGCGCTCACAGGATGTTGGCAAGAGCAGCAAGCAGCTGATCAGTGAAACCCTTGAAGGGCTGCCAAGTGAAGTGACCAGCGTGCGCAACTATGTCGAGACCACCGTCGACACCAGCCAGGGCGGTCTGTCCGATTCGTTGCAGGGCCTGTTCAGCCTGCCGATCCAGTTTGCCTGGGAAACCCTGCGAGACCCGGCCGGCCAACAGATTGCCAAGGCCTGGGCACAGCAGATTGCCAAGCCCTGGGAGCAGGTCATGGCGCACCGTTACCCGATTGCACCCGGCAGCCGCAATGAAGCCTCGGTCAAGGATCTGCAGCGTTTCGTCGACCCGGAATCCGGGCTGCTGCCGAACTTCAAGCGCAACGAAATCGGCAACCTGTCCGGTGGCGAAGGCCTGGGGATGAGCAGCAACAGCAAGGCTACGCCGCTGGTCAACCCGAACATGGTCAACAGCATCGACAAGGCCAGCTCGTTGGGCCAGGTGATCGCCAGCCTGTCGGACCGCGACAACGGCTTCGAGATCATGCTCGAACCTTCCGCCAACCTCACCGACATCATCTTCACCCTCGACGGCCAGGTGCAGCACTACCGCAACGGCAAGACCAGCTGGAGCCGTTTCTCGTGGCCGGGCACGACCACCACGCCGGGCGCTCGCCTGGATGTGGTCACCCTGAGCGGCGAGCGCATCACGGTGTTCGACTACCCGGGCCGCTGGGGCCTGCTGCGCATGAACGACAGCGCACGGGTCAGCGATCTGGACGGCATCCAGCAACGCTTCAGCTGGAACACCAGCAGTGGACCGGTCAGCCTCGCCGTGCGCAACTACGGTGGCGTCAAGCTGACGGACCTGGCCAACGTCAAGGCCTTGAGCGCGCTCAACGCCAAAGAAGGTCAAGCGCTGTGAGCCGCCGAACCTTGAAGCAGGGTTTTGGCCAATGATCGGCTGCTTCGGCAAGGTGCCCGCGAGCCCGGACTTCGTCAGCCTGCAAGGTGCGGGCGACGACGTCTGCGAGTTCGATAGCTGGCTGCAAGGGGCGCTGGCCGCCCTGCAGCATAGCGAAGACTGGCGCAAGCTGTTCGACGGATTGCCGCTGTGCTTTTTCAGTTACCGGGCGCGCAGCGGCAACTGGCTGCTGGGCGGGCTGATCAGCTCGAAGGATTCGAGTGGGCGGCGCTATCCGTTTTTCATTTTCCAGACCCTCAAGGCCAGCGAAGCCGAGCCTCTGGTCAATCCGTTCACCCTGGGCGAATTGTTCAGCGGGCAGATCAGGCCCTTGCTGCACATGGCCGTCCAGGGCGAAAGCACTTCGGTGCTGTTCGACCGCATCAAGGCCCTGCGCCCGTTGCAAGGCCAGGACTTCGAGTTGTTCCGGCGCGTGCATGACAAGTTCCTGGTGAATTTCAATCTGCGGGACATCGCTTGTGCGCTCCAGGGCACCTACCCCGAGTTCGTCACCAACGCCGTATTGACCCGGCTTCAGGCCCTTAAAAGGCATCTGGATCACGCAACGTCCATAGGCATCGCCCTGCCCTTGCCGGCGGAAAGGGGTTTGAAAAATCCGACTGCCGATCTGTGGGTCACCTGGCTGACGCAAATGACCCCGGAGCGCGCCGTGCCACAGATCAGCCTGCTGGCGGACGACTTCATGCGGCCCCGGCTGATCTGTTTTGCCTCACGCAATACCAGTGATGCCTATCGCCTGCTGACCGGCATCGCTGACCGTTCGCAGAGCTATGACGTGCTGGCGTCTTTCGATGCCTTTGACGAGCACCACCGCACACACGCCTTTCCCGAAATCGACCGCCCTCTGGGTGACGTTATCGACCGTTTTGTCGATGCCCTGGATTCGAAGCCTGTATGAACAAGATCAAGTATTACTTCTTGCGCTATCAACCCTACATCCTGGGGGTGTGTTTTTTCCTCGCGATCTTCGTGGTGTGGGGCATCGGGCGTGCGTTCGGCTTCAGTTCGCTCAACAGCCTGCTGACCGGCATCGGTGTGTTCCTGGTGTTGTCCGCCGGTTATGTGCTGCTGCTTAATCGAGGCGTGTCCCGGCATCACGACCTCGAAGGCCTGCTGCGCGAGGATGCCGATCAGGCGGTATTGAACGCGAGCCCGGCGGATCGCGAGGAAGTCAGCCTGTTGCGCGAGCGTCTCTTGCAGAGCATCGAGCGCTTGCACAGCAACAAGCCACGGGGCAGCAACCCCAAGGATGCGCTGTATGCCCTGCCCTGGTACCTGGTGGTCGGTCAGCCAGCAGCGGGCAAAAGCACCATGCTCTACCAGTCGGGACTCAACTTCCCCTATGCCGAGCGTGAGGGCGTGCGAGTCGCCGGTCTGGGTGGTACGCGCAACTGCGACTGGTTCTTCAGCTCCGAAGCCGTGCTGCTGGACACCGCCGGCCGCTACATGAACAACCAGGAAGAGGCCGGCAAATGGCGCGCGTTCCTCCAGCTGCTGCGCCAGCATCGCCAGCGTCGGCCGCTCAATGGCCTGATCGTCACCGTCAGCATCCACGACATCCTGCAAGCCTCGCTCGAAGATCAGGAGCGCATCGCCAAGCGTCTGCGCGAACGCATTCAGGAAACCCATGCCTTGCTGGAAGTGCGGCTGCCGGTGTACCTGGTGTTCACCAAGTGCGACCTGGTGCCGGGTTTCGCGCCCTTCTATCGCCAACTCGATGAAACCGCGCGCGGCGAAGTGATGGGCAAGACCTTCTCCCACAAAGGTTACGAACAGGCCGACTGGGGCCAGCGCTTCGGCGTCGCGATGGACGAACTGGTCAGCTACTGGCACCAGGTGGCCAGCCAGCAATTGGTCACTCAGGACATCCAGATCACCCGCCAGGATTCGGCGGTGTATCGGTTCCCGCTGGAACTGGCGGCCCTCAAACCACGGCTGCAACTGTTCGTCGATGCCCTGTTGCGCGCCAACCCTTATCAAAGTGCGGAACTGCTGCGCGGCTTCTATTTCACCAGCGCGCTGGATGCAGACCAGCCGGAAATGGGCGGACACGCACGGCAGGTGACGGAGCGCTTTTCCCTGGAGGGCGATCGGGAGATCGCCAACGGTCACGCGCAACCGCGCCCCTTGTTCATCAACAGTCTGTTCCGCAAAGTCATCATTCCCGACCAGCACCTGGTGGCGCTGTACACCACCAACCACCGCGAGCGTCGGCGCCGGGCGACCTGGATCGGCGGCGCCGGACTGGTCGCGGTACTGCTGTGCAGCCTGTTGGGCTGGTCGTACGTCAACAACAAAAACACCCTGCAAAGCCTCTCGGCAGAACTGACCCAGGCTGGCGTCGACGACCGTTCAGTACCCGCTCAGTACACCGATTGGCAAACCCTGGACCGCCTGCGTTTCTGGACCGCGCACTATTACGCGCAACACCACGACGAAGGTGTGCCGCTGCGCATGCGCCTGGGGCTCTATCAAGGCCACAAGGTAGAGCCACTGGTGCGCAGCCGCTATTTCGACCGGCTGGAAAGCGTGATGCTCAAGCCCACGGCCGACAACCTGACCCGCTCGCTGTACTTGCTGACCACCCTCAAGGTCTATCAGCGCAACGCCAAAGAGTTGATGCCCGTGACCGGCGTGGACAGCGTCGAGCCCAAGGCCCTGCCCAACGACAACCGGGCGCAGTCCATCGCCGGTTTCGGCAAGGCGACGCTGGACACCTACGTCATGCTGTCCCGTGCACAACGGGAAAAGGCCGACCCTGGGTTCCTGAAAGCGAAAATCCCGGATTACTGGTACCCGGCGATTGCCCGTCAGGTCGGCAATGCCAGTATCGCCGCCTCTGACTATGAATTCGCCAGCCGCCAGATCAATTTCTACAGCGACCAGATCCACCAGCCGGACGTGCCGCGGATCCTCGATAACGCGTTCCTGATCTCCAGCTCGCGCAACTACATCAACAGCCTGCTGACCCAGTCGTTGCGCTCGATCGAAACCATCACGCTGGAGTCGGACACCCTGTTCGCTTTCGCCCGTGCGGATTTCCAGAGCCTGAAGACCGAAGGCCAAAGCCAGCTCAGCGCGATCGCCGGCAAGCTGCTCAGCACCCCCAACATCGGAAAAATCATCATCGCCGGGCATGCCGATCAACTCGGCGATCCCCAAGGCAACTTGCAGGTTTCCAAACAGCGGGCACAAACCATCAAGACCTACCTGGTGGGCAAAGGCGTGCCCGGCGAGCTGGTCGAAGCCGTCGGCGAAGGCAGCAACAAGCCCTTGGTCAAGTGCGATATGAAACAGCCAAGAGCGCAGCTGATCCGCTGCCTGGAGCCTAACCGGCGGGTAGAAATCGAAGTGCGGGCACTCAACTGAGCATGCGCGCCTTGTGAAGAAATACCGGTACCCGGGTCATCTCGACGAGAGGCCCGGGCCGGCATAAGACACCTCTGTTGATCGATTCAAAGAGGTTAAAACGAAGGGCTGCGACCTGCTTGCAGGTGACATCCCTTTAAATGAAGGTAAGGAGAAAAAAGAAATGGCATTTGACGCATACATCCAGATCGACGGCATTCCTGGTGAAGTTCTGGACGACAAACACAAGGATTGGATCGAAGTGCTGGGCTACGAGTACGGCGCAACCCAAGCGACTTCCGCGACGGCCAGCTCTTCGGGCGGTGCTTCGTCGGAGCGTGTTGCGTTGAGCGACTTCAGCATCCGCAAAGCCGTGGACAAGGCTTCCGCCAAGCTGTTCGAAGCCTGCTGCAAAGGTACGCACATCGCCAAGATCCAGCTGAACGTGAACCGTGCCGGTGGCGACAAGGTCACCTACCTGACCATCAACCTGGAAGAAGTCGTGGTGTCGTCCGTGAAAGCGGTCGCTGGCGGCAGCCAGAACGGTGAAGACAAAGCGGTTGGCGATCTGCCGATCGAGGAAATCAGCTTCAACTTCGCCCGCATCAAGACCACCTACACCCAACAAAGCCGTGCCGATGGCCAGGGCGGCGGTAACGTCACCGGTGGCTGGGATCGCACCGCGAACAAGGTTTTCGCATAACACCGCAGTAATGACGGGCCGCGCACGCGGCTCGTTTTCGGCACCGCGCCTGCCCGGCAGGCGCGGTGTTCTTCTATTCTGATCAGAGTTTCCCATGTCTGAATTTCTCAACGACCTTTCGCTGGCCGAACTGACCGCGCCCATCAATGAGGGGAGTGGCGAAGACCTGAGCTTTTCCACCTTGTTCGATCAGGTGAAAGAAGCCCGGCGAGCAGACCCCGATTACCTGACCCAGGGTGACTGGCAAACCGACCTGAAGTCATCCGACTGGGATCTGACCCTCACCCTGGCGGCCCAAGGCCTGGCTCGACAGAGCAAGGACCTGATGCTCGTCGCCTGGCTCAGCGAAGCCTTGGCGCACAAGCATCATTTCACCGGTATCACCTTCGGCCTGACCCTGGCCGAACGCCTGCTGGACAATTTCTGGACCGGCCTCTTCCCCTCCCTCGAGGATGGGGTCGATGAACGCGCTGCCCGCCTGGCGTGGATGAAAACGACCCTGGCGGATGTCGTGGGCGGACTGCCGATCACCCAAGGCCAACAGTACGGCCTGCTGCGCTATGACGAGTCCAGGCATGTCGAAAACCTGGCGTTGCAGAACCCCCATGCCATGCGCGCCGCCCTCGACGAAGGCAAGATCAACGCCGAGGTGTTCCAGCGTTCGGTGGTGCTGACCGACTCCGATCACCTGCGCCAGAAAGCCGGCGAAATCGCCGCCAGCCTGAAGGCCTGCCAGCAACTGCAGAGCACCGCTGACAGGCTGTTCGGCAATGACGCGCCAAGCTTTGCCGGGCTCCATGACGTGTTGTCCCGCGCCGGCCAACTGGCCGAGAAACTGCTCAAGGATCGCGGCATCGAATTGCACCCGGCGCCTACCGCGCCCACCCCGGTCGTCTCCGAAAGCGCTGGCGCACAACATGCAGGTGCCGCAATGACCCAGACCCAGCAAGACATCCCAGTCACACCGCTGCGCACCACGCCACAGACCCGTGACGAGGCATTCACCCTGCTGGCGGGTATCGCACAGTTCTTCAAGCAGACCGAACCCCAGAGCCCTGTCCCCTACCTGATCGAACGCGCGATCAAATGGGGCAACATGCCGCTCGAGGGTTGGCTCAACGATGTGATCAAAGACAGCAATGTGGTGGACAACATCCGTGATGTGCTGGGGACGAAGGAGGCGAAGTCCTGATGGACAGCCGGTAGCAAACCCGACGCACCGCTTGACGCCGCATCACCGCTGATCCCCTTCCTTACCCTTCTCTCCTCCCCCATGCCGGGCCTGTGCCCGGCGTAAGCCTGTGCCTGCCGTTTGTCCGCTGCTGCCCGTGACGCACATTTTTGCGTGCCATCCAGCCAGAAACTCCGTTCAGGGTCTTGTACTTCCGGTATTATGGTATACCATCAGACGCACAGACACCAAAAACCTCTACGGAGCAGCTCATGAGTTTCGAAATCCGCAAGATCGTCAGCTATGTCGAAGAAACCTTTATTGAAGGCGGCAAAGCCACCGATAAGCCCGTGACCATGGTCGGTCTGGCCGTGGTGATGAAGAACCCCTGGGTGGGCAACGGTTTCGTCGAAGACCTGAAACCGCAGATCCGCGCCAACTGCTCCGACCTCGGCGCACTGATGGTCGAGCGCCTGGTGGGCATCATTGGCGGTGCCGAGAAAATCGAGGCCTACGGCAAGGCTGCGGTGGTCGGCGCCGATGGCGAGATCGAACACGCTTCGGCGGTGATCCACACCCTGCGCTTCGGCAACCATTACCGCGAAGCGGTCAAGGCCAAGAGCTACCTGAGCTTCACCAACAAGCGCGGCGGCCCCGGCACTTCGATCCAGATCCCGATGATGCACAAGGACGACGAAGGCCTGCGTTCGCACTACATCACCCTGGAAATGCAGATCGAAGACGCGCCGCGTGCCGACGAAATCGTTGTGGTCCTGGGTTGCGCCGACGGCGGCCGCCTGCACCCGCGCATCGGCAACCGCTACATCGACCTGGAAGAACTGGCCGCCGAAAAAGCCCAGTAACCGGCCAGCAGAACGACAACAAGAAGGCATTGCAGGAGCGCTCCATGATTCGGCTCACCGCTGAACTCACCCCGGCTGGCACCAGTTACCTGGCGACCGGCCAAGGCCAGCCCGTGGTCTTGATCCACGGCGTGGGCCTGAACAAAGAAATGTGGGGCGGCCAGATCGTTGGCCTGGCCACGAAATACCGCGTCATCGCCTACGACATGCTCGGCCATGGCGCCAGCCCGCGCCCGGAAAGCGGCACGCCGCTGCTCGGCTATGCCGACCAGTTGCTGGAGCTGCTCGACCACCTGCAATTGCCCAAGGCAACGGTGATCGGTTTTTCCATGGGCGGGCTGGTGGCGCGGGCGTTTGCCCTGCACTACCCGCAACGCCTGGAAGGCCTGGTGGTGCTCAACAGCGTGTTCAACCGTAGCGCCGAACAGCGCGCCGGGGTCATCGCCCGCACCAGCCAGGCCGCCGAACACGGGCCGGACGCCAATGCCGAAGCGGCACTGTCGCGCTGGTTCAGCCGTGAATACCAGGCCGCGAACCCGGCGCAGATCGCCGCGATTCGCCAGACCCTGGCCGGCAATGACCCGCAGGGTTACCTGACCACTTACGAACTGTTCGCCACCCAGGACATGTACCGCGCCGACGACCTGGCCAGCATCAAGGTGCCGACGCTGATCGCCACCGGCGAGCTGGACCCCGGTTCGACCCCGGAAATGGCCAGGCAACTGGCCGAACGCATTCCCGGTGCGACCGTTGCCGTGCTCGCCGAGCAACGGCATATGATGCCCGTAGAGTCTCCGCGCCTGGTCAACCAGCTGTTGCTGGAGTTTCTGCAGACCGCGCACTCCCAACAAAACCAGATCAAGGGGATCGTTGCATGACACTCGCACGCTTCCAGATGTGCATCGGCGGTGAATGGGTCGATGCCCTGTCCGGCAAGACCTTCGAAAGCCTCAACCCGGCGCTGGCCGAGCCTTGGGCCGAATTGCCCGACGCCGACGAAGCGGATGTCGAGCGCGCCGTACAGGCCGCGCAAACCGCTTTCGACAGCCCGGCATGGCGCGGTTTGACCGCCACCGCGCGCGGCAAATTGCTGCGACGCCTGGGCGACCTGATCGCCGAAAACAAAGAACAACTGGCGCAGCTGGAAAGCCGCGACAACGGCAAGCTGATCCGCGAAACCCGTGGCCAGGTCGGCTATCTGCCGGAGTTCTTCCACTACACCGCAGGCCTGGCGGACAAGCTCGAAGGCGGCACTCTGCCGCTGGACAAGCCGGACCTGTTTGCCTACACCGTGCACGAAGCCATGGGCGTGGTGGCCGCTATCATTCCGTGGAACAGCCCGCTGTACCTGACCGCGATCAAACTCGCCCCGGCCCTCGCCGCAGGCAACACCATCGTGATCAAGCCGTCGGAACACGCCTCGGCGACCATCCTCGAACTGGCACGCCTGGCGCTGGAAGCCGGGATTCCACCGGGAGTGGTCAACGTCGTCACCGGTTACGGCCCGAGCACCGGCGCCGCCCTCACCCGCCATCCGCTGATCCGCAAGATCGCCTTCACCGGCGGCGCGGCGACGGCGCGGCATGTGGTGCGCAGCAGCGCGGAGAACTTCGCCAAACTGTCGCTGGAACTGGGGGGCAAATCGCCGAACATCATTTTCGCCGACGCCGACCTCGACAGCGCGATCAACGGCGCCATCGCCGGGATCTACGCCGCCTCCGGGCAGAGTTGTGTGTCCGGTTCGCGCTTACTGGTGCAGGACGAAATCTACGACGAGTTTGTCGGTCGTCTGGTGGAACGCGCCCAGCGCATCCGCATCGGCAACCCGCAGGACGACAGCAGCGAAATGGGCCCGATGGCCACCGCGCAGCAACTGGCCGTGGTCGAAGGGCTGGTGGCTGACGCTATCGCCGAAGGTGCGCGTCTGCGCCTGGGCGGCAAGCGTCCAGAGAATCTGGGTGATGGCTGGTTCTACGAGCCGACGCTGTTCGAGTGCGACCGCAACTCGATGAAGATCATGCAGGAAGAAGTCTTTGGCCCGGTGGCCTCGGTCATCCGGTTCAAGGACGAAGCCGAAGCCCTGGCGATTGCCAACGACTCACAGTTCGGCCTCGCCGCCGGCATCTGGACCCGCGACCTGGGCCGCGCCCATCGCCTGGCCCGGGACGTGCGTTCGGGGATCATCTGGGTCAACACCTACCGCGCGGTCTCGGCCATGGCGCCGATCGGCGGTTTCAAGAACAGCGGCTATGGACGCGAAAGCGGCATCGATTCGGTGCTGGCCTACACCGAGCTGAAAACGGTGTGGATCAACCTGTCCCAGGCACCGATGCCTGATCCCTTCGTGATGCGCTAGGAGTCCTGGAAAATGATCGAACCCGGCATTTACAAAGACGTGATGAGCTCGTTCCCTTCCGGGGTCACGGTGGTCACCACCCTGGACCCGGAAGGTGGCATCGTCGGCATCACCGCCAGCGCCTTCAGTGCGCTGTCGATCGACCCGGCACTGGTGCTGTTCTGCCCCAATTATGGCTCCGACACCTACCCGGTGCTGCGCGACAGCAAGCAGTTCGCGATTCACCTGCTGTCCGCCGACCAGACCGCCGAAGCCTATGCCTTCGCCGGTAAAGGCAAGGACAAGGCCAAAGGCATCGAGTGGCACCTGAGCGAATTGGGTAACCCGATTCTGGCCAAGGCCACGGCGATCATCGAGTGCGAGCTGTGGCGTGAATACGATGGCGGTGATCACGCGATCATCGTCGGCGCGGTGAAGAACCTGATCCTGCCCGCGCAACCGGTCACGCCGATGATCTACCACAAAGGCAAGCTGGGCCCGCTGCCCACACTGGCCTGATGGAACGACACAAAACCCTGTAGGAGCGAGCCTGCTCGCGATGGTCGTGAACGATAACGCGTGCTGCCTGACAGCCCTTGGCGTTCTCGGGTTTTTCGCGAGCAGGCTCGCTCCTACAGATAACCACCCTTTTTTCTTGGGAGCCGGCATGAGCCCAGCAGCCTCGTTATTGTTCCGCCAACAGGCCTACATCAATGGCCAATGGCTGGACGCGCCGGATGGCGCCTGTCAAGACATCTTCAATCCGGCCACCGGTGAACTCATCGGCCGGGTGCCGAACCTCGGCGCCGAGCACGCGCGCCTGGCTATCGAGGCTGCCAACAAAGCCTGGCCAGCCTGGCGCGCACTGACCGCCAAGGAACGCAGCAACACCCTCAATCACTGGCACGCGCTGATGCTGGAAAACGCCGACGCCCTGGCTGAAATCCTCACCCTGGAACAAGGCAAGCCACTGACTGAGGCCAAGGGTGAAATCCTCTACGCCGCGAGCTTCATCGAGTGGTTCGCCGAAGAGGCCAAGCGCATCTACGGCGACACCATTCCCAGCCACAAGGGCGATGCGCGCATCGTGGTCAGCAAGGAGCCGATCGGCGTCGTCGCGGCCATCACACCGTGGAACTTCCCGGCGGCGATGATCACCCGCAAGGCCGGCCCGGCGCTGGCCGCCGGTTGCCCGTGCATCGTAAAACCGGCCCCGGAAACACCGTTTTCGGCACTGGCCATGGCGGCACTGGCGGAACAGGCCGGGATTCCAGCGGGGATTTTCAACGTAATTACCGGCGATGCCATCGCCATCGGCGGGGAGCTAACCGCCAGTCCAAAGGTTCGCAAACTGTCGTTCACCGGCTCCACCGCCATCGGCAAGCTGCTGATGGCCCAGTGCGCGCCGACCCTGAAAAAAGTCTCGCTGGAACTGGGCGGCAACGCGCCGTTCATTGTCTTCGACGACGCCGATCTGGAACGTGCCGTCGATGGCGCGCTGATCGCCAAATTCCGCAACGCCGGGCAGACCTGCGTCTGCGTCAACCGCTTCCTGGTGCAGGACGGCATCCACGACGCCTTTGTCGCGCGCCTGGCCGAGCGGGTTTCGCAGCTCAAGGTCGGCAGCGGTTTCGAGGATGGCGTCACCCAAGGCCCGCTGATCAACGAGCGCGCCGTGGCCAAGGTCGAAGACCACGTGCAAGACGCGCTGGAACACGGTGCACAACTGCTGTGCGGCGGCGAACGTCATGCGCTGGGCAACGGCTTCTTCCAGCCGACCGTGCTCAGCGGCGTCACCCCGCAGATGAAAGTCGCCCGGGATGAAACCTTTGGCCCGTTGGCCGCCGTTTTCCGTTTCGACACCGAGGCCCAGGCCGTCGAGATGGCCAATGACACCGAATTCGGCCTGGCCGCCTACTGCTACACCCGCGACCTGGGCCGCGCCTGGCGCATGAGCGAGGCGCTGGAGTACGGCATGGTCGGGATCAACGAAGGGCTTATTTCCACCGAAGTCGCGCCGTTCGGCGGCATCAAGTCCTCCGGGCTGGGCCGTGAAGGGTCGAAGTACGGCATCGAGGATTATCTGGAACTCAAATACACCTTGATGGGCGGCCTCTGAGCCCACGGGAGCGACGCAAATGAACAACGAAAAGTACGAAAAAGGCCTGAAGATCCGCACCCAGGTGCTGGGTGAGGCCTACGTCAACCGCTCCATCGAAAACGCCGATGACTTCACCCGGCCCTTACAGGAAATGGTCACCGAGTATTGTTGGGGTCATGTCTGGGGTCGTGAGGGTTTGTCGCTCAAGGAGCGCAGCATGATCAACCTGGCGATGATCTCGGCCCTCAACCGGCCCCATGAACTCAAGCTGCATGTGCGCGGCGCCTTGCGTAACGGCCTGAGTCGTGAGCAAATACGCGAAATATTGCTTCAGGTCGGCATTTATTGCGGTGTCCCCGCTGCCGTAGACAGTTTCCGGCTCGCCCGTGAAGCCTTCGCCGAAGCCGATGCCGAGGCCTCCAGTTAACCCTTGGCTGTTTGATCCGACCGGGCACCCAGATTCCCGTAATCGAAGTGCTCTTTTTGCATGGACAGCCACAATCAGAGCGGACCCCATGAAACGCCTGCCACTCGACGACAGCTTCAAGGTCAATCGCAACCCCGTTACCCTGCGCGAAATCGTGCTGGATAAACTGCGAAGCGCCATCATGAACTTCCAGCTCCTGCCGGGAGACCGTCTGGTCGAACGCGATCTGTGCGATCGCCTGGGCGTCAGCCGTACCTCCGTGCGCGAAGCCTTGCGTCACCTGGAATCCGAAGGCCTGGTGGAATTCGCCGACGCCAAGGGCCCGCGTGTCGCGATCATTACCCTGGCCGATGCCGTGGACATCTACGAGCTGCGCTGCGTACTCGAAGGGCTGATCGTGCAACTGTTCACCCTGCGCGCCAAGGCCAAGGACATCAAGGCCCTGGAAAAAGCCCTGGAAGAGAACCGCAAGGCGCTCAAAGACGGCGAGCTGCAACAGGTCATCGACTCCGTGCAGGGTTTCTACGACGTGCTGCTCGAAGGCTCGGGCAACCACGTCGCGGCCACTCAGCTGCGCCAGTTGCAGGCACGCATCAGCTACCTGCGCGCGACCTCGGTGTCCCAGGAAAACCGTCGCGGCGCCAGTAACCAGGAAATGGAGCGCATGGTCGAGGCGATCAAGGGCGGCGACCCGCTGGCCGCCCACCAGGCGTGCGTCGACCACGTGCGCGCGGCCGCCGCCGTGGCCCTGGACTACCTCAAGCGCAAGCAGGAAGAAACCGGCGACATCCCGGCAATCACCCAGCCCATCGCGCTGAAAGAACCGCGCATAGGTCGCTGACATGTTCAGCCCGAGCTTTTGCCCCAAGTGCGGCAGCGCTGATCTAGGTCAGCAGATGCCGCCGGGCGATACGCACGAGCGCCTGATGTGCCGCGGCTGCGGCTACATCCATTACATCAATCCGAAGATCATTGCCGGCTGCATCATCGAGCAGGACGGCAAGTACCTGTTGTGCCAGCGCGCGATTCCACCGCGCCCGGGCACCTGGACCCTGCCGGCAGGCTTCATGGAAAGCGGCGAGACCACCGAGCAGGCGGCCATGCGCGAGGTCTGGGAAGAAAGCGGCGTGCGTGCGGAAATCGTCTCGCCCTATTCGATTTTCAGCGTGCCGCAGATCAGCGAGGTGTACATCATCTTCCGCGCCATCGCGCTGGAGATCACCGGGCAATACGGCCCGGAAACCCTCGACTACAAGTTCTTCGCGCCTGAGGACATTCCCTGGGACAGCATTTACTACCCGGCGATCCGGCAGATTCTTGAGCGCTATATCGAGGAGCGCCAAGCTGGGGTTTATGGCATTTACATGGGTAATGACGATAGCGGCAAAATCCATTTCATCCGCTGAAAAATCCCCCATTCCCCTGTAGGAGCGAGCCTGCTCGCGATGGTCGTCAACGATGACGCGTGCTGACTGACCGAACGCGTTGCTCTGACGTTTTTCGCGAGCAGGCTCGCTCCTACAGGGTCAAGCGGTTGGTTAGAGCGGCGCCACGCCCTCGACAATAATCACCTCAACCTTAGCCACACCTTCGCGGTGACCCCTTGCCTCCTGATACAACGCCGAGTGGTAGCACGCCACCGCCTGCTCATAGGAATCAAACTCAATCACCACACTGCGTTGCGGCGTAGACCGTCCTTCCATCGCCTCGCTACGCCCACCCCGCGCCAGAATCCGACCGCCATACAACGCAAACGCCTGCGGCGCCCGCCGGGTGTATTGGCTGTATTGATCAGGGTCAGTGACATCCACATGAGCAATCCAGTACGCCTTCATAGTGACCTCTCGCTTTGTTTTGTATTATGGTATACCACATTACCAATCCAACAAACACAGAGACTCCAGCATGGCCTTCAACAGCATCGAAGAAATCATCGAAGATTACCGCCTCGGCAAAATGGTCCTGCTGGTCGACGATGAGGACCGGGAAAACGAAGGCGACCTGTTGCTGGCCGCCGACTGCTGCACGCCCGAGGCGATCAGCTTCATGGCCCGCGAAGCCCGTGGCCTGATCTGCCTGACCTTGACCGACGAGCATTGCAAGCGCCTGGGCCTGGAGCAGATGGTGCCGAGCAACGGCAGCGTGTTCAGCACCGCCTTCACCGTGTCCATCGAGGCCGCCGTCGGTGTCACCACCGGTATCTCTGCTGCTGATCGCGCCTGCACCGTCGCCGCCGCCGTCGCCGCCAACGCCGGCCCCGCCGACATCGTGCAACCGGGCCACATCTTCCCGTTGCGCGCCCGCGAAGGCGGCGTGCTGACCCGCGCCGGCCATACCGAAGCCGGCTGCGACCTGGCGCGCCTGGCCGGCCATACGCCCGCCTCGGTGATCGTCGAAGTGATGAACGATGACGGCACCATGGCCCGGCGCCCGGACCTGGAAGTGTTCGCGCGCAAGCACGGGATCAGGATCGGCACCATCGCCGACCTGATCCACTATCGCCTGAGCACCGAACACACCATCGTGCGCATCGGTGAGCGTGACCTGCCGACCGTGCATGGCACCTTTCGTCTGATCACCTTTGAGGATCGCATCGAAGGCGGTGTCCACATGGCCATGGTCATGGGCGATCTGCGCCGCGAGCAACCGACACTGGTGCGGGTGCATGTAATTGACCCGTTGCGCGATCTGGTCGGTGCCGAGTACAGCGGCCCGAGCAACTGGACGTTGTGGGCCGCCTTGCAGCGTGTCGCCGCCGAAGGCCACGGCGTGGTGGTGGTGCTGGCCAATCATGAATCCTCCCAGGCGTTGCTCGAGCGGGTGCCGCAATTGACCCAGCCGCCCCGGCAGTTCAGCCGTTCGCAGTCACGGATTTATTCGGAAGTAGGCACCGGTGCGCAGATTCTGCAGAACCTGGGTGTCGGCAAGTTGCGCCACCTCGGCCCGCCGCTGAAGTATGCGGGCTTGACCGGGTATGACCTGGAGGTGGTGGAGAGTATTCCATTCACCGACTGACGCTTTGTTTAACGCAATTCATTGTAGGAGCGAGCCTGCTCGCGATGACGGTATGACAGTCAACACTGATATCGACAGACACACCCTCATCGCGAGCAGGCTCGCTCCTACAGGGGATTGCGTTGCCTGACCGGCTCAGGCCAATCCCCAGAACCCCAAAAACCACCTTTGGCTGATAGCCGGTACGGCAAAATGCTTGCACAAAGTTTGGAATACCATAATATGATATTCCATAGACCGGACAGTCAGCACTGACTCGACGGACTGATGCTCCCGATAGGCGGGCACTCGAAAGCCCCGCTCATAAACACAACAATGAGGGCGTGAAAATGGTGTTGAACAAACGTGCGACCGCGGTTCTTTTTGCGGGACTGCTGAGCGTGACCAGTCAGGCCTTGCTGGCGGCTGAAAGCGTCAACTTCGTCAGTTGGGGCGGCAGCACCCAGGATGCGCAGAAGCAGGCCTGGGCCGACCCGTTCAGCAAGGCCAGCGGCATCACCGTGGTGCAGGATGGTCCGACCGACTACGGCAAGCTCAAGGCCATGGTCGAGAGCGGCAACGTGCAGTGGGACGTGGTCGACGTCGAAGCCGACTTCGCCCTGCGCGCCGCCGCCGAAGGCTTGCTCGAACCCCTCGATTTCAAAGTCATTGAGCGCGACAAGATCGACCCGCGCTTCGTCAGCGATCACGGCGTCGGCTCGTTCTTCTTCTCCTTCGTCCTCGGCTACAACGAAGGCAAGCTTGGCGCCGGCAAGCCTCAGGACTGGTCCGCGCTGTTCGACACCAAGACCTGGCCCGGCAAACGCGCCCTCTACAAATGGCCAAGCCCTGGCGTGCTGGAACTGGCGCTGCTGGCCGACGGTGTAGCGGCGGACAAGCTCTACCCGCTGGACCTGGATCGCGCGTTCAAAAAGCTCGACACCATCAAGAAAGACATCGTCTGGTGGGGCGGCGGCGCGCAGTCGCAGCAGCTGCTGGCCTCCGGTGAGGCGAGCATGGGCCAGTTCTGGAACGGCCGGATTCATGCCCTGCAAGAAGACGGCGCCCCGGTGGGCGTAAGCTGGAAGCAGAACCTGGTCATGGCCGACATCCTGGTCATTCCCAAGGGTTCGAAAAACAAGGACGCGGCGATGAAGTTCCTGGCCAACGCCAGCAGTGCCAAGGGCCAGGCGGACTTCTCCAACCTGACCGCCTACGCCCCGGTCAACGTCGACAGCGTGCAGCGCCTGGACTCGGTGCTGGCCCCTAACCTGCCGACCGCTTACGCAAAGGATCAGATCACTCTTGATTTCGCGTACTGGGCCAAGAACGGTCCGGCCATCGCGACACGGTGGAACGAATGGCTGGTCAAATGAAAATGACGGTAACCGCATCCCGTCCATCCACGTCAGTCGGGAGCGCCCCTGGCGCTGCCGGCAAGGCAGTTGCGATGACGCAATCGCCGAGTCTGGCACAGCGCTGGCGTGGCGCGAGCAACCTGGTGCCCGCCCTGTTGTTCCTCGGTCTGTTCTTTCTGGCGCCGTTGATTGGCCTGCTGCTGCGCGGGGTGCTGGAACCGGTGCCGGGCCTGGGCAACTATGAACAACTGTTCGCCAACTCGGCCTATGCCCGGGTGTTGCTCAACACCTTCTCGGTGGCCGGCCTGGTGACGTTGTTCAGCCTGCTGCTGGGCTTTCCGCTGGCCTGGGCAATCACCCTGGTGCCCCGTGGCTGGGGTCGCTGGATCCTCAACATCGTGCTGCTGTCGATGTGGACCAGCCTGCTCGCCCGCACCTACTCATGGCTGGTGTTGCTGCAAGCCTCGGGGGTGATCAACAAGGCGTTGATGGCCATGGGCATCATCGATCAGCCGCTGGAGATGGTGCACAACCTCACCGGCGTGGTGATCGGCATGAGCTACATCATGATCCCGTTCATCGTGCTGCCGTTGCAGGCGACCATGCAGGCCATCGACCCGATGATCCTCCAGGCCGGTTCCATCTGCGGCGCCAGCCCCTGGACCAACTTCTTCCGGGTGTTCCTGCCGCTGTGTCGGCCGGGGCTGTTCTCCGGCGGTCTGATGGTGTTCGTGATGTCTCTCGGTTACTACGTGACCCCGGCGCTGCTCGGCGGCGCGCAGAACATGATGCTGCCCGAGTTCATCATTCAGCAGGTGCAGTCGTTCCTCAACTGGGGCCTGGCCAGCGCCGGCGCCGCGTTGCTGATCGTGATCACGCTGGTGTTGTTCTACTTCTACCTGAAGCTCCAGCCGGAATCCCCGGTTGGCGCCAGCAACGCGAGGTAAGCCGTCATGCTCCTGACCCCCAATGCCATGAGCCGGCGCATGCGCTTCGGCCTGTATGCCACCACCGGGCTGATCGGTCTGTTCCTGCTGTTGCCGATCGTGTTCATCGTGCTGCTGTCGTTCGGATCGTCCCAGTGGCTGGTGTTCCCGCCACCGGGCTGGACGCTGAAATGGTACGGCCAGTTCTTCTCCAATGCCGACTGGATGAACGCCGCCATGGCCAGCCTGAAAGTCGCGGTGCTGACCACGTTCTTCGCCGTCGCTTTGGGCCTGCCCACCGCGTTCGCCCTGGTGCGTGGCCGCTTCCCCGGCCGGGAAATGCTCTACGGCCTGTTCACCCTGCCGATGATCGTGCCGCTGGTGATCATCGCCGTGGCGGTGTACGCGCTGTTCCTGAAACTGGGTTACACCGGGACCATGTTCGCCTTCGTGGTCAGTCACGTCATTGTCGCGTTGCCGTTCACCATCATCTCGATCATCAACTCGCTGAAGCTGTTCGACCAGTCGATCGAGGATGCGGCGGTGATCTGCGGCGCCTCGCGTCTGCAAGCGGTGTTCAAGGTGACCTTCCCGGCGATCCGTCCGGGCATGGTGGCCGGCGCCCTCTTCGCCTTCCTCGTCTCGTGGGATGAAGTGGTGCTGAGCGTGATGATGGCCAGCCCGACCCTGCAAACCCTTCCCGTGAAAATGTGGACCACCCTGCGCCAGGACCTGACGCCCGTGATCGCCGTCGCTTCGACGCTGCTGATCGGCCTCTCGGTCCTGGTCATGGTGATCGCCGCCGCTCTGCGCCGGCGCAACGAAATCAGCGCTTGAGCGCCAGGAGTACGACATGAGTGCAGTGATCAAAGATTCCGCGCAGCAAAATGACAAACCCCTGGTCAGCCTGCGTAACCTGAACAAGCACTACGGCGACTTTGCCGCCGTGGATAACATCTCGCTGGACATCAAGGACGGCGAATTCCTCACCTTCCTCGGCTCCAGCGGCTCGGGCAAAAGCACGACGCTGTCGATGCTGGCCGGCTTCGAAACCCCGAGCAGCGGCGAGATCCTGGTCAACGGCCAGTCACTGGTGAACGTGCCGCCGCACAAACGCGACATCGGCATGGTGTTCCAGCGCTACTCGCTGTTCCCGCATCTGTCGGTGCGCGACAACATCGCGTTCCCGCTGGCCATTCGCAAACTGGCCACCGCCGAACGTGAACGCCGCGTGGATGCGATGCTCAAACTGGTGCAGCTTGAGCCATTTGCCCATCGCCGCCCTTCGCAACTCTCCGGTGGCCAGCAGCAACGGGTCGCCATCGCCCGGGCGCTGGTCTATGAGCCACGCATCCTGCTGATGGACGAACCCCTCGGTGCGCTGGACAAGAAACTGCGTGAAGACTTGCAGGATGAACTGCGTCAGCTGCATCGGCGCCTGGGCATCACCATCGTCTACGTGACCCACGACCAGGAAGAAGCCATGCGCCTGTCCCAGCGCATCGCGATTTTCAGCCACGGCAAGATCGTCGGCCTGGGCAGCGGCTTTGACCTGTACCAGAACCCGCCGAACGCCTTTGTCGCCTCGTTCCTCGGCAATTCGAACTTCCTCAAACTCAAGGCCCAGGGCAATGCAGTGGCGACCTTCGAAGGGCAGCCGCTGTCGATCCGACTCACCGCCGGCCTGCAAACCGATCAGGACGTGCTGCTGATGGTGCGTCCGGAAAAAGCTCTGGCCCTGAGCACTGAACAAGCCCTTGCCGAAACGCTGGCCGCCGGCTGGAACGAAGTCTCGGCCAAGGTCGTGGAAGTGCTGTTTCTCGGCGAGAGCCAGACCTGCAGCGTGGTCACCGCTGGCGGCACCTCGATGACGGTCAAGGCACTGTCCGCCGCCGGCATGCCGCTCAAGGCCGGTGATCCGGTGCGGGTGCGCTGGGCCACCGCCGATGCCTGCGTCTACACCGAATGGGCCGAAAGCGACCTGAACAAGGCTGCCGGCGCTCACTGATCCATTGGCCTGCGCGCGCGGGCCACTATAATGAGTCACCCTCGGGCCACCACAACGTCGGGTTGTGGTGGCCTTTTTTCTGTCGCCTGTAAGATAAATTGGACAACGGATTCCTAAAATCCCGGTTTAATGCTAAATAGTGCTCAGTATTTTTAACACCCGACCCTGTCGTGCCACACAGTGCAACGAGAATAACGATATGAAAGTCCATTTCGAGAAAAGTGAAGTGTTTGGGACCCTCCACCTGCAAGCGGCGGTGGCAGCATGATCGAAGTTACCGAAGTTTCCATTGCCGAGTTGCGCGCGGCGCTCGAGTCCGGCCAGACCACCTCGGTTGAACTGGTCCAGGCTTATCTTGCGCGGATCGACGCCTTTGACGGCCCCGAAACGCCGACTGCGCTGAACGCGGTCGTGGTTCGCAACCCCGAAGCGCTCGCCGAAGCGCAGGCGTCCGACGCCCGTCGCGCCAAGGGCCAGACGCTGGGAGCGCTGGACGGTATCCCTTACACCGCCAAGGACAGTTATCTGGTCAAGGGGCTCACCGCTGCTTCCGGCAGCCCGGCTTTCAAGGACCTGGTCGCCTATCGCGATGCGTTCACCATCGAACGCCTGCGCGCCGCCGGGGCGATCTGCCTGGGCAAGACCAACATGCCGCCGATGGCCAACGGCGGGATGCAGCGCGGTGTCTACGGCCGCGCCGAGAGCCCGTATAACGCTGACTACCTCACCGCCCCTTTCGCCTCCGGCTCGTCGAACGGCGCGGGTACTGCCACTGCGGCAAGCTTCGCAGCCTTCGGCCTGGCGGAGGAAACCTGGTCGAGCGGTCGTGGCCCGGCCTCGAACAATGGCTTGTGCGCCTACACCCCTTCTCGCGGGGTGATCTCGGTGCGCGGCAACTGGCCGCTGACCCCGACCATGGACGTGGTCGTGCCGTTCGCCCGGACCATGGCCGACCTGCTCGAAGTGCTCGACGTGGTGGTGGCCGATGACCCGGACACCCGTGGCGACCTGTGGCGCCTGCAACCCTGGGTGCCGATCCCGAAATCGTCTGAGGTACGCCCGCAATCCTATGCCGCGCTGGCTGCGAACAGCGATGCGCTCAAAGGCAAGAAGTTCGGCATCCCGCGCATGTACATCAATGCCGACCCTGAAGCCGGCACCTCCGAAGCCCCAGGCATCGGTGGGCCGACCGGTCAGCGCATCAACACCCGCCCTACGGTGATCGGGCTCTGGGAGCAGGCACGCAAGGCCCTCGAAGACGCTGGCGCCGAAGTACTCGAAGTGGATTTCCCGCTGGTTTCCAATTGCGAGGGCGATCGCCCTGGCGCGCCGACCGTGTTCAATCGCGGCATTGTCTCCAAAGAATTTTTGCACCATGAACTGTGGGACCTGACCGCTTGGGCGTTCGATGATTTCCTACAAGCGAACGGCGATCCCAAACTGAATCGCCTCGTCGATGTCGACGGCCCGCAGATCTTTCCTCACGACCCGGGCACCCTGCCCAACCGCGAGGGCGACCTGGCTGCCGGCATGGACGAATACGTGCGCATGGCCGAGCGCGGCATCACCCCATGGGACCAGATCAGCACGGTGCCGGACGGCCTGCGCGGGCTGGAGAAAACCCGCAAGATTGACCTGGAAGACTGGATGGATCGCCTGGGGCTCGACGCAGTGCTGTTCCCGACGGTTGCCGATGTAGGCCCGGCGAATGCCGATGTCGATCCAAAATCGGCGGACATCGCCTGGAGCAATGGCGTATGGGTCGCCAACGGCAACCTCGCCATCCGTCACCTCGGCGTGCCAACGGTCACCGTACCGATGGGCGTGATGCCGGACATCGGCATGCCGGTCGGCCTGACGTTTGCCGGACGCGCCTATGACGACTCGTCGCTGCTGCACCTGGCGTCGGCGTTCGAGTCGACCGGCAGCAAGCGCATGATCCCGCCCCGTACCCCGCCATTGGTCGCCGACAAGCGCTGACCGGTAAAACCGTGGCGGCTCACTCGAGCCGCCACGGCTGGCCAATCAGGGATCGACCTGGGCCATCAGTTCCGGAATCGATTCCGGCCGCTTGGCATAGCGCTGCGCCAACACCGCACAGACCATCAGTTGAATCTGGTGGAACAGCATCAGCGGCAAGATCAGCAAACCAATGGTGCTACCGGCAAACAACACCTGCGCCATCGGCACGCCGGTCGCCAGGCTTTTCTTCGAACCGCAGAAGAGAATGGTGATGCGGTCTTCCTGGTTGAAGCCGAATGCCTTGCCCAGCACGGTCGAAGCCACCAACACCAGCGCCAGAACGATGCAACAGACCACCACCAGCCCGACCAGATCCAGTAACGGAATCTGCTGCCAGAGGCCTTCGATTACCGCTTCGCTGAACGCGCCGTAGACCACCAGCAAAATCGAACCCTGGTCGACGAACTTCAACCAGCTCTTGTTGCGCGCCACCCAGTTGCCGATCCAGCGCCGCGCAATCTGCCCGGCAATGAACGGCAGCAGCAACTGCACGCTGATCTTGAGGATGGCGTCGAGGGTCGAGCTGCCTTCGCCGTGCACATTGAGCAACAGGGTCACCAGTAACGGCGTGAGGAAAATCCCGAACAGGCTGGACGCCGCCGCGCTGCAAATCGCCGCCGGGATGTTGCCCCGTGCCAGCGAGGTAAAGGCAATCGCCGACTGCACCGTGGCGGGCAGCGCGCACAGGTAGAGCATGCCCATGTACAGGTCATTGCCGATCAGCGGCGACAGCAGCGGCTTGAGCGCCAGGCCGAGCAGCGGGAACAGCACGAAGGTCAGGCTGAACACCAGCAGATGCAGGCGCCAGTGCCCGGCACCGGCAATGATCGATTCGCGGGACAGCTTGGCGCCATGCAGGAAAAACAGCAGCGCGATGGCGATGTTGGTCAGCCAGCCAAAACCGACCGCGACCTGGCCGCTGGCGGGCAGCAGGCTGGCGAGTGTCACGACGCCGATCAGGGTCAGGGTGAAGTTGTCGGGTAACAGACGGGGGCGAGTCATGGGGTTGATCATCCGGGGGTTGCCAGTACGTGAAAGCGACTCTAACGTGACTGGGAATTACCGACTAACGCCGATGAGCCAGCCGATGCCGCCTAAAGGACATGACAAGAGTGTTCGACGCAGTGTTCCCGGGATTTCCAGCCTGCCACGACCGCTCTACGGCCGTACCGAATCGCTGCCCAATCGCGCCCTGACCCGGCGCCACAGCCATCCGTGGGTGCAGCTTTCCTATGCGATTGCGGGCGTGCTCGAAATACAGACCGGCGTCGGGCGTTTCGTCGCCCCGCCAGAGCGGGCGGTGTGGATACCGGCGGGCATGCCGCACCGGGTGTTCAGTTCGCCGCGCACGGAAATGCGCAGCCTGTACATCGATTGCAGCGTCTCGACCTGGGCGCCGCCGGGTTGTCATGTGCTGGGGGTCAGCGATCTGTTGCGCGAGTTGATCCGTGCCTTCAGTCAGGTTCCGGTGGAATACGATCAGAGCGGGCCGCACGGGCGGTTGGCCCAAGTGATTCTGGATCAGTTGGCGCAGGCGCCACAGATCGATTTGATGCTGCCCTTGCCCCAGGACAGCCGATTGCGGCAAATCGCCCAAAGCCTGGAGTCGCACCCCGAGCAACAGACCACCCTCAGCCACTGGAGCGACCAATTCGGCGTCACCGAGAAAACCCTCAGTCGCCTGTTCCTGCGCGACACCGGCCTGACCTTTCGCGCCTGGCGCCAGCGCTTGCGCCTGCTCGGCGCCCTGACGCCACTGGAACAGGGCGAGCGAGTGACCGACGTCGCATTGGCCTGTGGCTACGACTCGACGTCGGCGTTTATCGCGGCCTTCCGCCAGCAGTTCGGCGAAACACCGGGGGAGTTTTTTCGATAAGCCCTACACAGAACAAACTGTGGGAGCGAGCCTGCTCCGGGCGGCGTTCCGACGATGGACTTAAGAGCGCCGCGTTTAGCCAGTAAACACGCGTTATCGTTAACGATCCCGCTGTCCTTGGCGAAATCCTTGGGCACGGACGGCAGGATGTAATCCGCTCAGTTGTACACCCGCAATTCGCGCTGTTCGGCATGCACCGCGCTGGCCAGCAGCGACAGTCCGCAAATCAATCCCCGGTTAGTCCAAACTGCCGATGCCTGCGCAGCCTGTTTGCTGCTTATTACGCATTACACCAATAACAAGATCGCGAGGCTTCGATGCGTGCTCCACTCCTGCTTGCCCTGCCCCTGCTCGGCCTGCTCAGTGCCTGTTCCGAACCCTATGACCCGCAACCGCTGGCCAGCACCGGTAATGCCCCGCCACTGATCGGCAGTGCCGCTGTCGCGCAACCGTTGAGCGGTGCCGTGCCCGCCAACCCCTACATGGCCAGCAATGGCAGCAGCTACATGCATTCCGACGGCTACAGTTCCGACTCGCACCCGGGCCCCGGTCCATTGGGCCGCGACATGCAAACGAGCAGCCGCGACGGCAGCCGCAAACCAGGTGGTATGTGCCCGATCCATACCTTCGATCAGCAGGGTCGCCTGGTGGTGCTGTGCGCCAACCTGATGCAGTTCGAACTGCAACTACTCGAACCACGCACCCTCGAACTGCTGGCCCGCTACCCGCTGCCGCCGCGTCCGTCGACTTTCCACGCGCTGATTACCCTGGACCCGGACAAGATCATGGCCGACACCTCCGGCGCCTATTTCTATGTCGACGAACAGAATCGCGTGGTCATCGCCGATGCCGAGCAGCACATCCGGCGCGTAGTGCATCGTCAGGATGAATCCGGTGCGTGGTCGTTCGAAGAAGTCGGCAATTGGGACCTGAGCGACAAGGTTCCCCACGATTGCGTGAGGCCCACCAACTGGTTTCCCAAAGGTGAATGCGACCCCATCACCGGGGTCATGCCCGATCATCAGGGCTTGATCTGGTGGATCACTCGACGCGGCCGCATCGGCACCCTGAACCCGGACTCCGGCAAGGTCCAGGGCATTCAACTGACCAACGAAGAAATCCAGAACGGCATGTCGGTGGCGGCCGATGGTGTCTATCTGGTGTCCGACCACGCCCTGTACCGCTTTGCCGCCGATGCCGAGGGCAAGCCCGTGCAAGACTGGCGCGAAGTGTACGACCGTGGCACCAGGCGCAAGGTCGGCGCGATCAATCAGGGCAGCGGCACCACACCGACCCTGCTGGGCGAACGCTACGTCACCATCACCGACAACAGCGACGGGCGCATCAACCTGCTGGTCTACCGCCGCGAGCAGGACTACGCCGGCAACCGCCTGATCTGCAAACTGCCGGTGTTCGACCACAACGCCTCGGCCACCGACAACTCGGCCATCGGCTGGGGTCGCTCGATCATCCTCGAGAACAACGCCGGCTACACCAGCGCCTTCGCGCAAAAGGACTGGCAGGCCGTGCATGGCGGCATCAGCCGCATCGACATCCGCACCGATGAGTCGGGCTGCGACCGGATCTGGGAATCGAAAGAGCGTTCGCCTTCGGTGGTCCCCAAACTCTCGGTAGGCAACGGCCTGTTGTACTTCTACACCTTCGAACCGCAAGCCAACGGCGAGAACGCCTGGTACCTGATGGCGCTGGATTTCGCCAGCGGCCAGACCCGATTCAAGGCACTGAGCGGGGTCGGCCAGGCCTTCGACAACAACTGGTCGCCGATCACCCTGGCGCCGGATGGCACGGCTTATGTCGGGACTTTCGGTGGGTTGGTTGCGCTTTGGGACAAGGAGCAACCACGCGTGAGCGCAAGCAGCGAGCAACCTTGATTTGTGGGAGCGAGCCTGCTCGCGAAGAGGCCGGCACATTCGACATCGATGTCGACAGACACTCCGCCATCGCGAGCAGGCTCGCTCCCACAGGTCCAGTGGCTGTACGCAAAATCTGCGAACCACCCAAATCACAGTGGGAGCGAGCCTGCTCGCGAAGAGGCCGGCACATTCAATATCGATGTCGCCTGACATACCGCCTTCGCGAGCAGGCTCGCTCCCACAGGTCCAGTGGCTGTACGCAAAATCTGCGAACCACCCAAATCACAGTGCGAGACTGCTCGCGAAGAGGCCGGCACATTCAATATCGATGTCGCCTGACATACCGCCTTCGTGAGCAGGCTCCCACAGGTCCAGTGGCTGTACGCAAAATCTGCGAACCACCCAAATCACAGTGCGAGCCTGCTCGGGAAGAGGCCGGCACATTCGACATCGATGTCGACAGACACTCCGCCATCGCGAGCAGGCTCGCTCCTACAGGTCCAGTGGCTGTACGCAAAATCTGCGAACCACCCAAATCACTGTAGGAGCGAGCCTGCTCGCGAAGAGGCCGGCACATTCAATATCGATGTCGCCTGACATACCGCCTTCGCGAGCAGGCTCGCTCCCACAGGTCCAGTGGCTGTACGCAAAATCTGCGAACCACCCAAATCACAGTGCGAGCCTGCTCGGGAAGAGGCCGGCACATTCGACATCGATGTCGCCTGACATACCGCCATCGCGAGCAAGCTCACTCCTACAGGGGATTGTGGTGTGATTACAACAACGACAAGGTGTAATTGATGATGAACCGGTTCTGATCCACATTGCGCCCGGCGTCAGTATTGGACTTGGCATTACGCAGCGTGAACCCCACCCCCTTGAACGTGCCCGATTGCAGCACGTAGTCCAGGGTCATGTCGCGCTCCCACTCGGACTGGTCACTGGCGTTTTGCGCCTTGATGTCCGTGCCCTTCAGATACACGATCGAGGCTTTCAGGCCCGGCACGCCCAGGGGCGCGAAGTCGTAGGTGTATTGCCCGAAATTGGTCTGCTCACCGGCCCGGGCAAAGTTCTGGATCATCTTGTCGGTGGGCAGGTAGACGCTGCCGCCACCCGCCCCCTTGTCCACCAGGCTGCCTTGGTTGGGCTGGACAAAGTTGCTGCCGTCGCCCACCCGTTGATGCCCCACCGATACCGCGTGACCACCGTGTGTGTAGGTGATCATCGCTGACCAGGTGCTGTTGTCGATTTCACCGTCGTTGTCGTCGGTGTAACCCGATACCCGATAGCCTTGCGCGCGGCCGGAGGCAGAGCTGTTGGCGCCGCTCGACGTGGTGCGGAAGTAGCGCAGGTCGGTGGTCAGAGAGCTGGCGCTGTCGATTGGCAGGATGTGCGTCAGGCCGAGAAAATTCTGGTTGTAGAAATCCTCCAGCTGCGCGAAGTAATACTGGGTCTTGAGATTCCTGGTGAGGTTGTAGTCACCGCCGGCGTAGTAGAACTTGTTGCTGTCCTGCGTGCTACCGGCCACCGACAGGCCTGTGCGGTCCGTCGAGGCCCGCCCTACCGCGTGCTCGAGCACACCACCGGTCAACGTCAGGCCATCGATGTCGTTCGAGGTGACCTGCGCGCCGGTAAACGATTGCGGCAACACACGGGCATCGTTCGCCAGAAGGATCGGCAATTTCGGCAGCAAGGTGCCGTAGCGAAATTCCGTCCTGGCCAGGCGCATCTTCGCCGTAGGGCCGAAGCTGCTCCAGGCGGGGGCCGCGCCGTCGCCGTCGGAAGGAATCATGCCGCTACCGACGTGGCGCCCCGCGCCGCTGTCCAGCGTGATGCCGAGCAGCGCCTGGGCATCGAGCCCGAACCCCACCGCGCCCTGGGTAAATCCGGATTCATAGCGCAACACGAAACCCTGGGCCGCCTCTTCGGTTTTCGAAGGGGCCGCGCCTCCATCGCGATTGTCGCTGTTGAAGTACAGGGTGCGCATCGAGAGACTGGCCTTGCTGTCTTCGAGAAAACCATGGGCTGCGGTGTCAGCCGCCTGTGCGCACACCGAACCGGCGGCCAGCAGGACTGCGGTGGGAATCGCTCGTTTGAACATAGGGTGCTCCTGGGTGTTTCTTATCGTTATTTGAAGGTTTCACCGCCAGCCAGGACCCGATTGCCGCCCACGCAGCAACGCTCAACACGGGCGCGAAAACAGGCGCGCTCGATGAGTGGCATGAGCATCGGACGTTCGAGGTGAAGGTTGGCTGACTGGCTTGTGAAACTCTTAAAACATTTCGAGAGGCTATTATCAAACGCGGTGAAAGTAGTTTTCGTGCAGGGATAAGGCTTGTCGCGCAGGGGTATGGACGATCACTGTTTTTGCATATCGGTGCGGCGGATTTTCATCATACTGAGATCATCGGCAGCGTTCGTCGGCTGCCTGTTTGTCCCGACAAGAGCAATGGCCCATGAACAATCAAATCGAACTGTACGGCGCCAACACCGGCAACAGCCTGCGGGCAGCGATTGCCCTGGAAGAGTCAGGCATCGCCTACACCGCACGCAGGCTCGACCTGTATGCACAGGAGCATCGTGGGCCGGCCTTCCTGGCGCTTAACCCGGCCGGGAAAGTCCCGACCCTGATCGATCACGGTACGACACCGGCGCTGGTCATCAACCAGTCCAATGCCATCATCCAGTACGCCGACTCCATTGCCCCCGGAAAGCTTGCACCGGCGCAGCCAGGACCTGCACGCACCCGGGTGATCGACCGCTATTTCTTTTTCGTGACCGATGTCATCGCCCCCAGCCATGCCGCGTTTTTTCTGCACCAGGCGGGGCAGGACAAGGCGGCGGCGATCATCGATCTGCGGGTGATCGAGCAACTGACCTACGCGGAAAGTTTTTTGACGGGCGAATTCATGGCCGGTGCGCAGTTCTCCATGGCCGACATTTCGGCGTTCACCATCGTCACTGCGTTTCGTGACCGGCTGGACTGGAAGCAACTTCCACAGCTATCGCGCTGGTTCGACACCATCGAAGCCAGGCCGGCGGTACAACGCGGCCTGAATGCGTTCAAGCAATCCTGAGCGGTCAGCGAAAACAAAAATGCCCGGCACATCGCCTTCACTGTAGGAGCGAGCTCGCTCGCGATGGTCGTTAACGATTACGCGTATTTACTGGCTAAACGCGGCGCTCTTGAGTCCATCGCGAGCAAGCTCGCTCCTACAGAATCCTTAACCGAACAGCATTATGGCAACGCGCCGGGCATTTTCAGACGAACATGAAAGGTTTTTGCCTCAGTCGGTGTAGCCGAGCGCTGCCGAACGACTTTCCTGCGACTGATTGCGTGTAGCCAGGCAGTAATACAACGGGCACGTCACCACCAGCCCTACCAGCCACGACAGGTCCGCGCCCTCCACCAGATTGGCGTACGGCCCGACGTACAACGACGTGTTGGCAAATGGCAGCTGCATGATGATGCCGATGAAGTAGGCAACGATCGCGTGCAGGTTGAAACGACCGTAGATACCGCCGTCAGCACGGAAGATCGAGGCGATGTCATAGCGTCGACGCTTGATCAGGTAGAAGTCGATCAGGTTGATCGAGGCCCACGGCACCAACACCAGCAACAGCGCCAGGATCAGGCCGATGAACTGCGAAATGAAGTTCGCCGAGGCACCCAGCGCCACCACGCAGCAGCCCGCCAGCACGATGCTCGACAACACCATGCGCACCTTGATGCTCGGCGTCCACTGGCTGGCGAAGGTCTGGATCGAGGTGATGATCGACAGCACCGCGCCATACAGATTCAAGGCGTTGTGGCTGATGATGTTGAGCAGGAACAACACCATCAGGATCGGCCCCAGCCAGCCGGTGGACTGTTTGACCGCCGCCATCGCCTCGGTGCCTTCCGGGGTTGCCAGTACCGCCACGGCACCGAAGGTGAACGACAGGATCGTGCCCAGGGTCGCCCCCAGGTAGGTGGCGAAGAATGGCCGGGTGATACCGATATCCGCTGGCAGGTAGCGCGAGTAGTCCGACACGTACGGCGAGAAGCTGATCTGCCAGATGATGCCCAGCGACACCGTGGCCAACCAGCCGGACAGGTTGAATCCGCCGCGCGTGAAGAAGTCCGCCGGCAGGTCATGGGCGAAGATATAGAGGAAACCGGCGAGCAAGGCACTGCCCATCACCCAGGTGCCGATGCGGTTCAGGGTATGGATGAAGCGATAACCGATCACCCCGATGGCCGTGGCGCTGAGGGCACCGATGAGGATGCTGGCCGGCACCGGGACCGACGGCGCAATGCCGACAATCGACTTACCCGCCAACACGATGTTGGAGATGAAGAAGCCGATATAGATCAACGCCGCGAAGAACACGATCAGCAGCGCGCCGTAGCGGCCGAACTGACCACGACTCTGCACCATCTGCGGGATGCCCATGCACGGCCCCTGAGCCGATGCCAACGCAATCACCAGACCGCCGACCATATGCCCGAGGGCAATCGCCAGCAAGCCCCAGAACAGATTGAGGTGGAACACCTGGACCACCATGGCGCCGGTGACGATGGGCAGTGGCGCGATGTTGGTGCTGAACCACAGGGTGAAAAGATCGCGGGCCTTCCCGTGGCGCTCTGCGAGTGGAACGTAGTCGACCGTATGGTTCTCGATCAACGGATCTTGCCGGGACATCTGGGACATGTGCATGAACTCGAGTTTGTCTGTTCTTATCTTTGTATGAAGTCAAACCGGGGGGACTCTCTGGCCGCCCTCAGATGCCGACCATATTATGGTATTCCAAACTTTAAACAAGACTGATCCGGTCTTTGAACAAGCATCTGAGCCGGCATCCTGCCCGATTCACGCCAGCACTTTCCAGCTGAAAGCCTCGTAATCATTGAGTTTCCGACGAAAACCATACGTTTATCGGTTCACCTAAAAAGACCTTGCAATAGATGTATTACGGTATACCATCAGACCTACAAACACATAAAAATGCGTCACACCATCCGAGGACCGTCCAATGATCGATGCCGCCATCTACAAACAAGTCATGGGTTCGTTCCCTTCCGGAGTGACCGTGATCACCACCCTCGATGACGACGGGCAAATCGTCGGCCTGACTGCCAGCGCCTTCAGCTCGCTGTCGATGGACCCGGCCCTGGTGCTGTTCTGCCCCAACTACAGCTCCGATTCCTACCCGGTGTTGATCAAGAACAAACGTTTTGCCATCCACGTGCTGTCTGGCGGCCAGCAAAACGAAGCCTATGCCTTCGCGCGCAAAGGCAAGGACAAGGCCCTGGGGATCGAGTGGACGCTCAGCGAATTGGGCAACCCAATTCTGGCCAACGCCACGGCGGTCATCGAATGTGAGTTGTGGCGCGAGTATGAAGGCGGTGACCACGCGATCATGGTAGGTGCGGTGAAGAACCTGATCGTGCCCAACCAGAATGCCGGCCCGCTGGTGTATTGCCACGGCAAGATGGGCGCCCTGCCCGTTCTGGCCTGATTTGACATTTCAGTTGCAGCTATCCAGTATTATGGTATACCAACAATCATCAATGCCCTGCGCCGACGGGCCAATAACAAAAGATCCGAGGTAAGCGTCATGAAGTTTTCCCTGTTCGTACACATGGAGCGTTGGGACGAAAGCGTCAGCCACCGCCAGTTGTTCGAAGACCTGACCGAACTGACCCTGATGGCCGAGGCCGGTGGTTTCAGCACCGTGTGGATCGGCGAGCACCACGCCATGGAGTACACCATCTCGCCAAGCCCGATGCCGCTGCTGGCTTATCTGGCGGGCAAGACCACCACCATTCACCTCGGCGCCGGCACCATCATCGCGCCGTTCTGGCATCCGCTGCGGGTGGCCGGTGAATGCGCGTTGCTCGACGTGATCAGCAATGGACGCATGGAGGTCGGCCTGGCCCGTGGCGCCTACCAGATCGAGTTCGACCGCATGGCCGGCGGCATGCCTGCCTCCTCCGGCGGCCAGGCGTTGCGGGAAATGGTTCCGGTGGTGCGGGCATTGTGGAACGGCGACTACGCCCATGACGGCGACATCTGGAAATTCCCCACCTCCACCAGCGTGCCCAAGCCGATCCAGCAGCCCAACCCACCGATGTGGATCGCCGCCCGTGACCCTGACTCGCATAACTTCGCCGTGGCCAATGGCTGCAACGTCATGGTCACGCCGCTGATGAAAGGCGACGAAGAAGTCCTCGACCTGAAGAACAAATTCCAGGCCGCGCTCGACAACAACCCTGGCGTACCGCGCCCGCAATTGATGGTGCTGCGTCACACCCACGTGCACACCGCCGACGATCCGCAGGGCTGGGAAGTCGGGGCCAAGGCGATCTCGAAGTTCTACCGCACCTTCGATGCCTGGTTCGGCAACAAGACCACTCCGGTTAACGGTTTCCTCGCGCCGAGCCCGGAAGAGAAGTTCGCCGGTCGCCCTGAGTTCGAACTGGAAAGCCTGCACACGACCGCCATGATCGGCACCCCGGAAGAAATCATTCCGCGCATCAAGTACTACCAGGAACTGGGGGTCGACGAATTCAGCTTCTGGTGCGATAACAGCCTGCCCCACGCGGAGAAGAAAAAATCCCTGGATCTGTTCATCAAGCACGTGGTGCCAGCGTTCCGCTGATTGCGGCGCCCTGCGACATCAACTGTAGGAGCGAGCCTGCTCGCGATGGACGCCAACGATAACGCGCGCCATCTGAATGACTGCGTTGCCCCGAAGTTTTTCGCGAGCAAGCTCGCTCCTACAGGCATCATTTGTCCTGTGGGAGCAGGCGTTCCCACAAGGGTCGATTTCAATGATGACTGGTCGTCTCCCACCACTCGCCCTTCCCTGCTGCGCCGCGCGGGCTTACCTGCGCGGCGGATGGACCGCTTCGCACCTGCATTTCAAGCGCCTGCGCGCCAGCGTTGCGGCCAAGCAGAACGGCTTCTGGCAAATAGTTCACTGAGCCCACCCGAACAGCCAATCACGCACCTCGCGTCTCGCCATTGCATGGCGCGTACGGTGCATCGTGTTTCGCCTTGATCAGGTTTGCCCAATGAACAATAACAACGCGCTGTTGATCATCGACATGCAGCAGGAGGACGCCTTCGTCCTGGAAAACCTCGACAGAGTGGTCGCCCATACCGCCGCCCTGCTCGATACCGTCCGCCGTCAGCGGATGCCTGTCTTCTATACCCGCCACATCAATCAGGCCGACGGCAGCGACCTGCCCTACGGCGAACCCCTGGCCGCCGACGGTGGCCCCGGCACTTACCGCGCCGGCACCCGACAAGTGGAAATCATCGAGTCGCTGACGCCGCAGCCCGGTGAATTGATCATCGACAAGGGCCGTTACAGTGCCTTTCACCGCACCGACCTCGATGCACGACTCAAGGCAATGGAGGTCGACACGCTGATCGTCTGCGGTGTGCTGACCGACGTCTGCGTGCTGACCAGTGTGTTCGATGCCTTCGCCCTCGGTTATCGCGTGCGCCTGGTCAGCGATGCCTGCACCACGACCACCGAGGCCGGGCATTACTCGGCCCTGCTGATCATGGCCAACTGGGTCTACGCGCTGGAAATCCTCACCACGACCGAGTGCCAGCGCGCCCTGCAACAACAAGATCACATCAGCCTGATTCCCGAGCGCCCAGACCTGTTCGCCCACCAGCCCCATGAGCTGCAAAGCACCATCGCCCGTCTGCAATCCCGTCTCGTCCGGACTCAGGAGTGATCGCCATGCAAGTCGAAAAAAGAAGCATCGATTTCATCCCCGAGCCTGAACGCCACGGCAAGCCGGGTTCGCTGTTCTATATCTGGTTCGGCGCCAACATGAACATCACCACCATTGCCTCCGGCGTGTTGCCGGTGGTGATGGGGCTCAACCTGTTCTGGAGTGCGCTGGCGATCATCATCGGCTCGTTGCTGGGGGCGATCTTCATGGCCTCCCACTCGGCCCAGGGACCGAAGCTGGGCATTCCGCAAATGATCCAGAGCCGGGCGCAATTCGGCGTGTTGGGGGCGGTGCTGCCGCTGCTGTTCGTGATGCTGATCTACCTGGGCTTCTTCGTCAGCAACACCTTGCTCGCGGCCCAGGCGCTGGAGTCGGTCAGCCCGCTGTCGATGTCCGGCAATATCTACCTGATCGGCGCGCTGTGCTTCGTCGTCGCGCTCTATGGCTATCGGTTGATCCACCGCTTGCAGAAGCTGCTGTCGATTCTGTCGCTGGTGGTGTTCGTGGCGGCCACGGTGCTCGCCTTGCAGTTGCCGATCCCGGCCGAACAATGGCTGCCAACCGGCTTCTCGCTGTCGAAGTTCCTGGTGGCGGTGAGCATTGCCGTGACCTGGCAACTGTCCTACGCGCCTTACGTCGCCGACTACTCACGCTACCTGCCGAGCAGCACGCCGACTGCCCAGGTGTTCTGGTACAGCTACGCCGGCACGGTCAGCGGCGGCGCGTGGATGATGATTCTCGGGGCGATCCTGAGCGTCGGCATCGGCGACTTTTCCAGCAACGTCGGTGGGCATGTCGCCGGTCTGTTCGGCGCTGGCGCGGTGCTGCTGTTCGCCTTCATCGTCTACGGTCAGGTGTCGATCAACGTGTTCAACCTGTACGGCGCGTTCATGTCGACCATCACCGTGATCGAGCCTTTCGCCCGACTCAAGGTGACCCCGCGAGTACGCGGTGTGTTCATGCTGCTGATCAGCCTGGTGGCCACGGCCCTGTGCACCATCAGTCAGGACGATTTCATCAACTTCTTCCTCAACTTCATCTTCTTCATGAGCTATTTCCTGATCCCGTGGACGGCGATCAATCTGGTGGACTACTACTGCCTGCGCAAAGGCCAGTACCGGATTGACGACATCTTCGACCTGAACGGGATCTACGGACGCATCAACTGGATCGCCTGCGGCAGTTTCCTGCTGGCGATTGCCCTGGAAATTCCGTTCATGAACACCACGCTGTACGTCGGCCCGGTAGCCACGGCGCTGGACGGAGTGGATCTGGCATGGGTGGTCGGGTTGCTGGTGCCGGGGTTGAGTTATTACTGGCTGATGAAGCTCGGCAAGCGAGCGCCGATGATGGAGTCAGCGGCCGACTAAATTTCAGGCAAAAAAAATCCCAGGCAGCTGATGGACGCCTGGGATTTAAAAATGCATAAACCGTGGTGGTGAACGCGGCGCGGATATTACGGAATATTTCGGCCTGTAACAAGATATTTTTATTCACTATCCAGTTACTAATCCTTCTAACCCCTTCAATATCCAAATATTTTCTAAGGGAGACTAGAGAAACCAGCGATACTCCCGCGCGCTGATGTCATGCAGAAATGCCAGATGATCCTGACGTTTGTTTTCGCAGTAGACGTCCACAAACTCCGCCCCCAAGCCTTCGCGCAGCGATGCATGATTTTGCATGGACTGCACCGCTTCGAGCATTTCCAGCGGAAAATCGATGCCACTGCCGCGGTCTTCGTTGAGCGGTGCAATCGGCTCGCGCTCCCCTTCAAGACCCTGTTCCAGCCCTACCAGAATCGCCGCCAACGCCAAATAAGGGTTGGCATCGGCGCCCGCCAGGCGATGTTCGATGCGCAGGTTCTTGATGTCCGACTCTGGAATACGCAAGCAGGCATCGCGATCCTCGAAGCCCCAACTGGCGCGGGACGCGACGTTCACCGTGCCGCTCAAACGGCGCATGGCGTTGTGGTTCGGGGCAAAGATCGGCATGCAGTGCGGCAACACATCCAGGCAACCGGCCACGGCATGACGCAACGCCCGCTGCCCGTTCGCCGCCAACAGGTTGTTGCCGGCCTGGTCATACAGGCTGACGTGCACGTGCATACCGCTGCCCGGGTGCTGCAGGTAGGGTTTGGCCATGAAGCTGGCGCGGTAGTTGTGCTTGAGCGCCACGCCTCGGGTGCTGCGACAGAACAGGGCCGCCCAGTCGGCGGCGCGCAGGCCGTCATCGCAATGGCCGAAGTTGATTTCGAACTGGCCCGGGCCGAGCTCGGCGGTGATCACCGTGGCATCGACGCCTTGCTCACGCGCGGTCTCGACCATTTCATCGAGCACCGGGGCGAATCGCGACAAGCGTTCGATGTGCATGTTCGGCTGATCATCCGCATCGCCGCTCAGCTCGTCACGGGGAAATTGCGGCAAGCCGTCCTTCAGGCGGCTGTCGAACAGGTAGAACTCCAACTCGAAGGCCACCACCGGGAAAATGCCCTTGTGCTTGAGCCGGTCCAGCACCCGCGCCAGCACTTCGCGGGGTTCGAATTCGATGGGTTTTTGTGTGCCGTCGGAGGTAATCAGCATCTGGCCCAAGGGCTGCTTTTCCCAGGTCACGAGCTTCAAGGTGCCAGGCACCAAACGGCGCAGCGCATCCGGGTCACCATCGTTGAAGCAGTAATCGCCGATCTTGAACAGCCCGCCCTGGGTGCCGAGCAGCACGCAGTTCTGCGGCAACTTCAGTGCACTGCCGGCAGCGACTTTTTCCAGCATCTCGATCGGGTAGCGCTTGCCGTAGAAATGCCCCGGAATGTCCAGGGAGATCAGGTCGACGTATCGCACTTCGGGGTTGCAGTGGCGGAAGTTGCGAACCTCGGCCAGCAGTTCAGAGCACACAGCATCCATCGTTTTGTTCCTTGTTGTTATCAGGTGTAAACCCAAAGCACGCGGGTCAGTTGGTCGGACAGGTTGCCGTAGCGGCAGTGCGCATGGCTGGCCAGTTGAAAGCTGTCGCCGGGATGCAGGGTCACCGGTTCCTTATCGTCGAGCCACAGGGTCAGCTCCCCTTCCAGGACATAACCGCCCTGCTCGGAACTGTCCTTCATGTGCCGGTCGCCGCTGCTGGCACCGGGCTCCAGCTGGCTTTCGAGCATCGAGAACGATGCGCGCATCTTTGGCGAAACGAGGATGTCGGTGATGCCGTCGGCGTAGTACAGCGTGCGGCGCTCGTCGGGGCGGGTGACCCAGGACAAGGCCATGGGTTTGGGCAGGCTGTAGAAATAGGTGGTCGGCACCCCCAGGGTTTCGCTGATGGCGGTCAAGTCCGCCACGGTCGGGCGCGACAGGCCGCGCTCGACCTGGGACAGAAACCCCACGGAGCGCCCGATTTTGTCCGCCAGTTCCTTCAGGGTGTACTTCTTGTGCTTGCGCAGGTCCTGGATCAGGATCGCCAGCGCCGAGATTTCTTCTTGCATGTCCATCTAGAGGCTTCCAGAAAGTGTCGCTTCAAATGCTGTCGCGCAGTCGATACCAGGCCTTGCCGATGGCTTCCAGCGGCGCGGCCAGGTATTTGCCGCCGGGAAAACTGCCGTTGTTCAGTCCCTGGTACAGGGACAACTCGTCGGGCTGACCGAGTACCGCGTCGGACACCGCCCGCGCCGCGGCCAGTGTCGGCAGCACACCATGCCCGGAATACCCCTGCATCCAGTACAGATCGCCACGGCGGCCGATATCCGGCGTGCGCTTGAGGGTCAGGTCGATGTGGCCGCCCCAGGCGAACTCCAGATCGACGCCGGTGAGTTGCGGGAACACCCGTTCCAGGAACGGCCGGGTCGCGGCGGCGATATCCTTCGGCATCCCGCCCAGGTAAGTGCAACCGCCGCCGAACAGCAGGCGGTTGTCCGGGGTGCGGCGGAAATAGTCGAGCACGAACTGGTTGTCGGTCACGCACACGTTACTCGGCAGCAACGCGGTGGCTTGCTCCTTCGTCAGCGGTGCAGTCGCGACCTGATAGGTCCCGACCGGCAATACGCAACTGGCCAGTTGCGGGTCGAGTCGGTCGAGGTAAGCGTTGCACGCCAGCACCAGCACGTCGGCGCGAATACGACCGCCCTCGGTGGTCACCACAAACCCGTCGCCCTCCTCGCCATAGCTCAGCGCCTTGCTTAGCTCATGGATGCGGCCACCGGCACGCTCGATCGCATCGGCCAGGCCCAGGGCCAGTTTCAGCGGATTCAGATGCCCGCCCTCGGGATCGAACAGGCCGGCCTGATAGCGCTCGCTGGCAACCCACCGCGGCAAATCGCTGCGCTCGATAAATTGCAGTTTGTCGTGGCCCCACTTGTGGCTGGCCTCGTGTTGCCATTCGGTCAGCAGGCCTACCCGACGGGGCATCACCGAGGTCCAGAGATGGCCGGCGCGGTAGTCGCAATCGAACTCATGCCGGCCGGGCAAGTCACGCAGCTCGCGCGCGGCCCAGCGCATGCCGTCCCACAGGCGCCGAGCCCGCTCGTAACCCAGCGCCGCTTCCAGCGGTGGCATGTCGCACGACCAGCCGAGAATCGCCTGCCCGCCATTACGCCCGGACGCGGCCCAGGCCACCCGGCTGGCTTCGAGCAAGGTCACGCGCTTGCCGGCCAGCGCCAGGCGTAAAGCCGTGTGCAAGCCACTGAAACCGGCCCCGATGATCAGCACTTCGGTGTCTTGCTCACCTTCCAGTGCGGCTCGATCGACCAGACGATCGGCGCAGGTATGGGCGTAGTAACTGGCGACATGCCGGGTGGATTGCTGAAACATACGGCCTCGTGAAATTTTGTATTTTTAATTTCATGAAAAAATACACGGTAAATTTCACACAAGCAATCAACGCGTAAAAAATCCCGCTCAGGCGAACCCGAGCGGGATTTTTTATTCAGACGTGATGTTCGAATCAATCAGGCCACAGGAATCATCGGATCCGCCGAAGCCAGCGCCGAGGCGCGATCAGCCGCCGGTGGGTAGATCCACTGGGTGTTGATCTGAGTCTTCAATGCCTTGGCTTCATGCTTGACCAACTTGACCTGACGATCCCAACCCTCGGTGTACACCGCGCCCCAGGTGCCCAGATCGAGACAGGTCACGTACTTCGGCTGGCTGTAGGGCGTCGGGTTCACACCGAGAAGCTGCGCGGCGACGTTGTTGCCGGCATGGCGGCCGAGCGAAATAGCGTGCTGACAGGTCATCAAGGCGTAGTTGCCGATCTCGTCACTGGCCGCATAGGCAACGTCGCCGGTGGCGAAGATGTCGTCCTGACCAATGACTTTCAGGTGTGCATCGACATGCAGACGGCCCAGGTGATCGCGTTCGGCCGGAATCTGCTCGGTCAGGGAGCTGGCGCGGACGCCGGTGGTCCAGACCACGGTATTTGCGTCGATGCGAGCACCATCGGACAGGGTCACGCCGTTGGCATCGACCGACACCACCGAGGCTTTCAAGTGCCATTGCACGCCGGTTGCCAGGCTGGCCTCGACGATCGATTCGGCAATTTCCTCACCCATCGAGCCGCCAATCTTATCGCCGCGGTCGACGATGATCACATTGATGTCGGCACGGTCGCCGAGGATGGCCCGCAGGCGGCTCGGCATTTCAGTCGCCGTTTCGATCCCGGTGAAACCGCCACCGGCCACCACCACCGTGTTGCGCGCCTTGCTTTCGGGCTGATTGGCCAGTGCCTTGAGGTGGTTTTCCAGACGCACGGCCTGTTCGATCTGATCGACGTCGAAGGCATGTTCGGCCACGCCCGGCGTGTTCGGCGAAGCCAGGCGGCTGCCGGTGGCCAGAACGAGTTTGTCGTAGCTGCAAACTTGTTGGGCACCCGCCGCATCGACATAGCCGACCCGTTTCTGTTCGACGTTGATGGTCTGTGCCGCGCCCTTGATGAACCTGACCCCTACGGCATCGAACAGCTCGCCAATCGGCGCGGCCAGTTGGTGGGCGTTCGGCTCATAGAAGCGCGGGCGCACACGCAGCTCGGCCTGGGGAGCCAGCACGGTCACTTCAACGTCGTTGTGGCCGTGAATGTCGAACAGGCGCGTGGCACTCAAAGCGGTCCACATGCCACCGAAACCTGCGCCGATTACCAGAATGTGCTGCTTCATCTTTAACTCCAGGGGGATAGCCAAGTGTTGAAAATCGTTGAGGGGTTCAAGGACCGACGCCGGGTTGTACCTGGATAAGCGCCTGCCACTGCGACCGAGCAACTACGACTGTATTGATCCAAGTTAAATCCTGCAACAGGTTTTTATCGAGAGCGGCCATCGAAAACCGTGACCCATGAGCCGAATACCCTGTATTCAGCGAGTCACAGGAGCGTTTTCGGTCATGAAAAAAAGATTGGGCGAGGAGGGATTCGTTGCCTTGCTTGCTTTCTGCTGCTAGAATTTGCGACTAATTCAGTCGGAGATTTGCATGTCTCTTTACAGCGCGGGTGTCGAATACGGCATTCACTGCCTGCTTTTTCTGGTGGGTAACGGCGGCGACTCACGCGAAGCGAGCGTGCGCGACCTTGCCGATCTGCAAGGTGTCCCCCAGGACTATCTGGCGAAAATCTTCACCAAGCTGGCCAAGGCCAATCTGGTGGTCGCCACTGAAGGCATGCGCGGTGGCTTCAAGCTGGCCCGGCCGGCTGACGAAATCACCTTGCTGGATATCGTCAACGCCATCGACGGCCGCAAGTCGATATTCGATTGCCGGGAGATCCGTGGTCGTTGCGCAGTGTTTAATGGTGCCCCGCCTGAATGGGCATTGGACGGACTGTGCGCTATCAATGGCGCGATGATGGTTGCGCAAAAACGCATGGAAGAGGCCCTCGCCCAACAAACCATCCTCGACATCGCCAGGAAATTCGGACGCAAGGCCCCGCCAGAGTTCGGCGTCAAAGTGGAAAGCTGGATGACCGAGCGCCGAGAACGCAAAAGTGCCGCCCAGACCGGTGAGCAAATCATCCCGACGACCAACCTTTCGGACTGATCCACACAAAAAAAACCGGATGCACGCCAGGCATCCGGCCTTTTTTCAATGGAGTCGAAAAACGGTCGGTGACCGATTTTCACCCTCTCGCGCTTACAAACAGTCGCGCACGATTTTGCGCAAGTCGCCGGACTTGGCCCAGGGCGGCCCCTGATACAGCGAAACCCGGCTGCCGTCCTTGTACTTCACGATATCCACCACTTCGTCGGCCGTGATTACGCTGGGCGCGGTGATGCGGTATCCGTTGGATATCGAAATCTGGGTCGTATTCGATACTTCCTTTTGCCAGGCAGGCAACACGCACGCCGCATACTCTTTTGGCGCCTTCTCGCTGTGCTTACTGACATTCGGCTCGCCCGGTACCAGCGACGCCGGCAACGAACACCCGCCCAGCAATGCCAACACGACTCCCCCCATCAACATCCGCATGCTGTTTCCTTAAATTAGAAAAAAGAGAATGTAGCTCGCCGTCGTCCCTACAGCCATCCCCCAACGATTCGGCGTGTCATTGATATCGCTTGTCAGGGTTAGTTCCTTGAATTCAGATAATCCATCCATCTTTCGTAGGCTTCATGCTGGCGTTGTGTGACTTGCTCCCATTGCGGCCCGCTGAGTTGACGGGCCGATACCAGTTGCATCATCTCGTTGGTCGCCGCCTCCAGGTCAGCGATCAACTCGTGGGCCCGAGCCCTGAAATCATCGGTTGCGGTCATTTGACGTCGCCCCCCGTAGGAAAAACCGGCTCTAGAGTAGGACAGCTTATTTCCTCGTTCGCTGTAGTTTTCCCGACCAAAGGAAACCCCACCGATTCAGACGAACACAACATCCTGTGCGGTAAAGAGGTCTAAAATTTCGGTGTGCAGAGTTCAGGAGGTCATCATGTGGCTTAACGAATCGGAACAGGAACTTCGGCGTGATCTGCAAGGGCTTGCGTCAGATTTGCGCTGGTCGGCCGTGGAGCTTCTGCGAATAGAGCAGCAATTGCGCCTGCTCGGGAGCGAAGCCGACGCGCAAGCCGTTCAAAGATTGTGTTCTTTGTTTCAGGGTGATGAAGAAAAACTGTCCGGCTACGCCGAGGAAGTGAAAGCCAAGGTCATTAGCCGCAACAAGGCTCAATAGCGGGAGCGCTGCCATGAACAGGCCTCTATTCACGCTGGTCGTCGCACTGACCGCGTTGGCAGGCTGCAGCACCAACTCGATCTACCAGGACCAGCCGCTGGTCGCGAAAGTCGACACCGGCATGACCCAGGAGCAAGTCCGGCAAATCGGCGGCCAGCCCCTGGCGGTCACCGATCGGACTGTCGAACCCGGCACGTGCTTTGACTACAAGCTGAGTCAGTCCGGCCATCAACAGGCGTTCAATGTCAGCTTTGACGACCGCGGCATGGTCGACCACAAAAGCTTCATGACCTGCGCGGAATGGAGCCACACACAACAAAAGGCCCGGGAACCCTCCCGCCCCAGCGGAGGCGGTGGCTACTAGCGCCCTTAAGGACTTTGCAGGAGCGAGCTTGCTCCGGGCGGCGTTCCGACGATGGACTCAAACGCGCCGGGTTTAGCCAGGAAGCACGCGTTATCGTTAGCGACCGTCGCGAGCAAGCTCGCTCCTACAGGCTTCATTTTGCTTGATGGCTGCCCGCAGTCCTGCCGGCACGTGCCTTGTAGCCGGGCAGCGAAGCGGCAAATGCCAGTGCTTCTTCCCGACTGTCAAACGATCCCAGCCGGTCACCTCGTGTGCACACCCGCCAGGGGCCATTGTTCACGCAGAGTACGTCATAACCGTTCATGTGCATTTTGTTCAGCATCGGAACACTCATAGTCACCTCCTCCTGGGCAGTGATATCAGGTTGACTTGCGTACCTTACACCCACCCTTGTCCAAAATACCGACCAGACGTCGCCATGAAAATTCCCCATTCCGGTTGCACTTGGCCCCTAGCCCTTGGCCAACGCCGTCGCTGCCCTGTCGATCAAGGCCGCTACTTCAGCGGGCATCGAGGCCAATGATGCGTGACTGGCATGCAAGGTCAGAATCTCCCGGGCGTTCAGCCGCTCAGCCATCCATTCCTGATTCTGTGGCGCGATCATTCGGTCGTCAGACGAAATCTGGTACCACGATGGCTTTTTCTTCCAGGCCACCGTGCCAATGGTGTCACCGAAGGTGCTCGCCAGCGGCGCTTTCTGGGTGATGCCCATGACCAACCCTTCGGTCGCCGGCAGATCCTGGCAAAAGCTCTCGTGATAGAGCTCTGGCTTGACCCACAGGTAACCGTCGCTGTCGGGAGCCAGGTTGGCCGCCGCCGCCGGAAAATGCCGCTGCGTGATGCTGTCGGGGCTTTCACCGGCGTCCGGGGCGAACGCGGCGATGTATACCAGCCCAACCACATTCGGCAAATCACCCGCTTCGGTGATCACCGCGCCGCCATAGGAATGCCCCACCAGCAGCACCGGACCGGGCACCTGGGCGACCATCTTGCGCGTGCGCTCGGCATCTTCGGCCAAGGACGTCAGCGGCAACTCGACGGCACGAATGTGCGTGTCACCCCGGCTAAGCAATTTGACGATGACTTTGTTCCAGTGGGCGGCACCGCCCCAAAAACCATGGACCAGCACGATCGTGGGTTTGTCACTCATCACCATGTCTCCGTTTGCCGATGGGGTTGTTCGCCGTTCGCCTCAGCCCTGATCGCCACCGCCCACGGGCATGACCATGCCGGTGATATAGGACGCATCGTCGCTGGCCAGAAACAGAATAGCCCCCGCCTGCTCATCCAGGGTGCCGTAGCGTTTCATCAAACTGCTGTCGAGGGTCTGGTCGACGATCTGCTGGTACCAGAGCTTTTCCTGCTCACTCTGCTCGGCACCGTTGCGGGGTATGCGTCGCGGCGGTGCTTCGGTGCCGCCAGGCGCCGTGGCATTGACCCGCACGCCGCGACCGGCGGTTTCGAATGCCAGACAAGCGGTCAAGGCATTGACCCCCCCCTTGGCCGCACCGTAGGGCACGCGGTTGAGGCTACGGGTGGCGATGGAGGATACGTTGACGATCGCACCACTGCCCTGCTCCAGCATGAACGGCAGCGCCGCATGGCAACACCACAAAGTCGGGAACAGCGAACGGCGAACCTCGGCCTCGATCTGCGACGCTTCATAGTGCTCGAACGGCTTGGCCCAGATCGTCCCGCCGACGTTATTGACCAGCACATCGAGGCGTCCGAAGCGCTCGACCGCGGTTTGCATCACCCGACTGCACTCCTCGTATTGCTCAAGGTCGGCGGTCAGGGCCAGTACCTGGGTGGTTGGCGCCAGCTGTTGCTGGACTTCGAACACCAGGTCGGAGCGATCCACCAGGATCAGCTTCGCCCCTTCGGCGGCCATGCGCTCGGCCACCCGCCGCCCGATACCTTGGGCAGCACCGGTGATCAGGGCGACTTTTTCGTGAAATTTGTTCATGTGAACCTCATGAAGAAGGTTGCAGTTCAACTGTGGGAGCGAGCCTGCTCGCGAAGAGGTCCTTCCAGTCGACACAGTGGGTGACTGCCGGACCGCTTTCGCGAGCAGGCTCGCTCCTACATTGGATCTTTGCCAATCAGGGAGTTTTGCAGGACTCAAGCCGCGCTGGCGGCAAATTTCTCGAAGTAGAAGTTCGCAGGTTTGATGCCTTGTTCGCGAATGAACTGGCTGACGGCCTCAACCATCGGCGGCGGGCCGCACAGGTAGACGTCGACGTCGCCATCGTTCAAATGCTTCGGCTCGATGTGCTGGGTCACATAACCCTTGAGCGGGTGCTGGCTCTCAGGGCTGGCGACGCAAGCGCTGAAGGTGAAGTTGGGGATACGTGCGGCAAAGGTTTCGAGGCGGTCGATTTCCACCAGGTCGAAATCGTGGGTCACGCCGTAGATCAGATGCAGCGGGTGATCGCTGCCCTGCTCGGCGATCTTCTCCAGCATCGCGGTGAACGGCGCCAACCCCGTGCCACCGGCCAGCAGCAACAGCGGCCGACGGATGTCCCGCAGGTAGAAGCTGCCCAAGGGACCAGCCAGGCTCATGCAGTCGCCGGCCTTGGCCATGCCGGTCAGGAAGCTGCTCATCAGGCCGCCGGGCACGTTGCGGATAAGGAAACTGACCTCACCGTCGCGCTGCAACGAGCTGAACGAATAGGCACGGGTCTGCTCGCTGCCGGGAATCCCCAGGTTCACGTACTGCCCCGGCAGGAACGCCAGCTTGCTCAGGGCTTCGCCCTTGATCGACAGCGCGATGGTGCTGTCGGACAACTGGCGCACGGCGCTGATGGTCGCGTCGTAGCTGGCCTGACGGGTGCGGCAGACCTCGGAGGACGTCGGTACTCGCACCACGCAATCGCTCTGGGCGCGCATCTGGCAGGTCAGGACAAAACCCTGCGCGGCCTCTTCAGGGCTGAGGGCGTCTTCGATGTACTCCTCGCCCAGATCGTAGGTGCCGGTCTCGGCAAAACACTTGCAGGTGCCGCAAGCGCCGTCGCGGCAGTCCAGCGGGATGTTGATGCCCTGGCGGTACGCGGCATCGGCCACGGTTTCGCCCACGTTGGCGTCGATGAACCGGGTGACGCCGTCTTCGAAATTGAACGCGATGGAATGGGTCATGACGGCCGCCTCACAAGTGGTAAACATCGATGACCTGGCGAACGTAGTCGTTCTTCAGGATCACTTTCTTGGCCTTGATCAACGGGTTTTCACCGCGCATGTCGAGGGTGTAGAAGCTACTGCCGAAATAGCTGTCGACGGTCTTGTAGCGAAAACTCAGGGTGTGCCAGTTGAAGCGCACCTTGCACAGTCCGTCGGCCTGTTCGAGCAGCTCGATGTTGCTGATGTTGTGGGAGGTGCGGGTGTCCGGCACGCTGGCGCTGGAGCGCTCGGTCTTGATGCGGAAGATGCGGTCTTCAAGACCCGTGCGGTTGCCGTACCAGATCAGCGAGATTTCCCGCTGCGGGTCCTCGGTCAACTCGTCGTTGTCGTCCCAGGACGGCATCCAGTACGTCGCGTCGGGAGCGTACATTTCCAGCCATTCGTCCCACTGGCGGTCATCGAGGTAGCGCGCTTCGCGATAGAGGAAATCGCGCACCGCTTCATAGGAAATGCTCATAACACGTCCTCCACGGCGATCAGCTTCGACTGCTCGGCCGCCAGGGCCTTGAGCATGGTCTGCTGCCAATACTTGTGCTGCAGCACGAACAGGCCCTCATCTTCGGTACGCACGCCGCTGAGCAGCGGATGCAGGTCGATCTCTTTGGCGGCGTCGTCGGCACCTTCAATCCAGTGCTCGGCACCACGGGACATGTCGTTCCAGGTGGTGACGCTGCCCTGGTAGCTGGTCTGGCAGGAGCGGAACTCTTCCAGATCGTCGGGCGTTGCCATGCCGCTGACGTTGAAGAAATCCTCGTACTGGCGAATCCGGCTGGAACGGGCGTGGTCGCTCTCGCCTTTGGGGGCGATGCAGTAGATGGTGATTTCCGTGCGGTTGACCGAAATCGGCCGGGCGATGCGGATCTGCGAGCTGAACTGGTCCATCAGGTACACGTTCGGGTACAGGCACAGGTTGCGCGAGTTCTCGATCATCCAGTCGGCGCGGGCCTTGCCGAAGTCTTGCGCCAGCTCATCGCGGCGCTCGTACAGCGGACGGTCCTCGGGGTTTGCCCAACGGGTCCAGAGCAGCATGTGGCCCTTGTCGAAGGAATAGAAACCACCGCCCTGCTTGGCCCAGCTGCCGGCGCTCATGGTCGGATTGGTGTCACCGGCTTCGCGCTGCTTGCGCTGGTTCTGGGTGGCCGCGTAGTTCCAGTGCACGGAGCTGACATGGTAGCCGTCGGCGCCGTTTTCGGCGGTGAGTTTCCAGTTGCCTTCGTAGATGTAGCTGGAAGAACCGCGCAGTACTTCCAGGCCATCAGGCGACTGGTCGACGATCATGTCGATGATCTTCGCCGATTCGCCCAGGTGCTCGACCAGTGGCAGTACATCGGCTTTCAGGCTGCCGAACAGGAAGCCGCGATAGGACTCGAAACGCGCAACACGGGTCAGGTCGTGGGAGCCTTCGCAGTTGAAGCTCGCCGGGTAGCCGGCGTTGGCCGGGTCCTTGACCTTGAGCAGCTTGCCGGAGTTGTTGAAAGTCCAGCCGTGGAACGGACAGGTGTAGGAGCTCTTGTTGCCGGACTTGTGCCGGCACAGGGTCGCGCCGCGATGGCTGCAGGCATTGATGAAGGCGTTGAGTACACCGTCCTTGTTGCGCGCGATGAAGACCGACTGGCGCCCCATGGTGGTGGTGTAGAAATCGTTGATGTTGGGGATCTGGCTTTCGTGAGCCAGGTACAGCCAGTTGCCCTCGAAGATGTGTTCCATCTCCAGATCGAACAACCGGGGGTCGGTGAACATCTCGCGTTTGCAGCGATAGAGGCCCTGCTCGGGATCATCTTCAAGCAGGGAATGCAGGTATTCGGGTCGCAGGGTCATGGCCGCCGCCTCCATTGTTATTGTTCAGGCAGGGGTCATGCTAGGACGGGGGGGCAGGCTGGAATATCCGCGGGTTGCAAACCTTTATCCGTTTTGTGCAGGGGTTTGGCGTTGTGTCAGGCGCCATCAATGTTGAATGTGCCGACCTCTTCGCGAGCAGGCTCGCTCCCACAGGGGTGAAGCAATCCAATGTGGGAGCGAGCTTGCTCGCGATGGCGCCAGACCAGACAACATCAAACTTGAAGGTTCAGTGCCGACGCTTGAGGGTATCGGACGGCAGTTCGCCGAACTGCTTGCGGTAGCTGTCGGAGAACCGCCCCAGGTGCAGGAAGCCGTAATCCATCGCCACTTCGGTGACGTTGCGCACGTTGCAGGTCGGGTCGCTGAGGCAGGCGTTGATGCGTTCCAGGCGTTTCTGGCGCAGGTAGTTTTTCGGCGTAAGGCCGGCATTGCGCTCGAACAGTCCGTACAACGAACGCAGGCTCATGTGCGCCTGGCGCGCCAGTGCTTCGCTGTCGATGTCCTGCTTGAGGTTATTGGCGATGTAATCGGCAATCGCCTCGAACGTGGCTGTCTGCGAGCCCAGTTCGAGGCGGCAGACGTTGGTTTTCATCAGGCTGAGCATCTTGCTGACGATAATCTGCGTGTAATGCTCCTGCACCCTGGGGATCTGCTCGGTGGATTCGGCTTCCTGGCAGATCATCGCCAGCAGGTTGACGAAACCTTCCAGTTCATTGAGCTGATACCGGTTTTCGAGGAACCGCACGCCCTGCCCCGGATAGCGCCAGCGCTGCTCATCGCAGACCGATTCAAACAAGCGGGTCGGGACTTTGAGGATGAATTTTTCGCAATCGGCGGAGTACGTCAGGTCCACCGGATCGTCGGGGTTGATTAGTAGCAATTCGCCAGGAGCGAAGTAATGTTCCTGGCCGTGGCCGCGCCACAGGCAATTGCCGCGCAGCAGCACTTGCAGGTGATAGATGCTGTCCAGCGCACCGGACGTCACGCGCACACTGGCACCGTAGCTGATGCGGCACAGGTCGAGGCTGGCGAACTTGCGATGATCGAGACTGGCCAGCGGGCTGCCGGCACGGGGCATGAGAATGCAGTGGTTACCGACGTGCTGATTGACGTAGCCCGACACCGCGTAAGGGTCGGCATGGTCGAACACCCGGCTGCGCTGACTCAACAGTTGCGCTGGCATCATCAGGTCACTCTCGTTGTTGTTATAGGTTGCGTCGTTTCATTCTAGATCCGAAACCCTTGTAGGAGCGAGCCTGCTCGCGATGGACTCAAGGACGCCACGGGGCATCAGGTACCCAGCGTCATCGTTGACGTCCATCGCGAGCAGGCTCGCTCCTACAGGGGGCGGTGATCAGTCCTCGAGTGCGCGGACCCGCTCGTGGCGCTGTTGCTCTTGCGGCTGGGCCGACGACTGCAGGGTGAAATCGAACTCGATTTCGGCAAAGCGACCGCTGACACCATGGGCCGCCGCGCGCTGTTGATCGTCGCTGAAGGTGATTTTGGCGATCAGCTCGTCACGGGTGGCGTAGGCGAAATCGTCATGCAGGTACTTTTCGCCATCGAGGTTGATCTGAGTGGTCAGGTGGCGATGATCCGGCGCGGAAATGAAGAAGTGCACGTGCGCCGGGCGCTGGCCATGACGGCCCAGTTGATCAAGCAGTTGCTGGGTCGGACCGTCCGGTGGGCAGCCGTAGCCCGAGGGCACAATGCTACGGAAACGGTAGCGGCCTTCGGCGTCGGTAACGATGCGGCGACGCAGGTTGAATTCCGACTGCGTGGTATCGAAGTACGAGTAAGTGCCACCGGTGTTGGCGTGCCAGACGTCCACCACAGCGCCGGCCAGGGGCTCGCCAGCGGTGTTGAACACACGGCCTTGCATGAACAGAGTCACACCCGGATCGACGCCATCGTCCAGACGCGCTTCGCCTTCCGACAGCGGCGCACCCGCCACGTACAGCGGGCCTTCGATGGTGCGCGGGGTGCCGCCGGACTTGCCGGCCTGCTCGTCTTCGGCGTCCATCAGCAGGTCGAGGTAATGTTCCAGACCGAGACCGGCCACCACCAGCCCGGCTTCCTGGCGAGCGCCCAGCACGTTGAGGTAGTTGACGGCTTTCCAGAACTCTTCCGGGGTCACGGCCAGGTCTTCGATGATGTTCACCGAATCACGCAGGATGCGGTACACCAGCGCCTTGGTCCGTGGGTCGCCAGCGTCGTTGAGCAGGCCGCTGGCCTCTTCGAGAAATTTCTGGACTTCGGCAGTGTGGGAAATCTTGACGTTCATTTTGAAGGGTTCCTCATCTTGTAATTATTAGCGTAGCGCGCTGAACAGGCTGGGCTCAGCGGTCGTCGTCACGGATGGAAGAAGGATGCCGGCACATCGCGTCGATCTCGATGGCCATGTACGGAAACAGTGGCAATTGCATCAACAGGTCGTGCAGTTCCTGAACGCTGTCGACATCGAACACGCTGTAGTTGGCGTAGTGCCCGGCGATGCGCCACAGGTGGCGCCACTTGCCTTGATCTTGCAGGCGCAGCGCCAGGGCCTTCTCGTCAGCCTTCAATTTGGCCGCCGCTTCGGGATTCATGTCGACCGGCAGGTTCACGGTCATTTTTACGTGGAACAGCATAATGCTCTCCTCAGGCTTGATGAATGGTCTTGTCGCGGCGGAAGAACGCCAGGCGCTCTTCATCCAGGCTCAGGCCCAAGCCCGGTGTTTTCGGCACGTGCAGTTCAAAATCGCGATACACCAGCGGTTCGCTGAGAATGTCTTCGGTCAGCAATAGCGGGCCGAACAGCTCGGTGTCCCACGCCAGTTTGTTCAGGGTGACGAAGGCATGGGCCGAAGCCATGGTGCCCAGGCCACCTTCAAGCATGGTGCCGCCGTACAGGGCGATGCCGGCCGCTTCAGCGATGGAGGCGGTGCGCAATACAGCGCGTGGGCCGCCGTTCTTGGCGATCTTCAGGGCGAACACCGAAGCCGCGCCTTCGCGGGCCAGGTTGAACGCATCTTCCACGCATTCGATGGATTCGTCGGCCATGATCGGCGCCGGGCTCATGGCGTTGAGGCGGGCCATGCCGGCGCGGTTGTTGCGCGAGATCGGCTGTTCGATCAGGTCGATGCCGTTGGTGCCTAGAATCCGGCAGGCGCGTAGTGCCACCGCTTCGTCCCAGGCCTGATTGACATCGACCCGCACGCTGGCGCGGTCACCCAGGGCTTTTTTGATCGCAATCACGTGGGCCAGGTCGCGGTTGACCTCCCCGGCGCCGATCTTCAGTTTGAAGATGCGGTGACGGCGCAGGTCGAGCATTTTTTCCGCTTCGGCGATGTCCTTCTCGGTGTCGCCGCTGGCCAGGGTCCAGGCCACCGGCAGCGCATCGCGAACACGACCGCCGAGCAATTCGCTGACCGGCAGGCCAAGGCGTTTGCCCAAGGCATCGAGCAGTGCGGTTTCGATACCGGATTTGGCGAAGGTGTTGCCGCGAATGCTGCGTTCCAGGCGCAACATGGCAGCGTTGACGTTGTTGCTGTCCTGGCCGATCAACAGTGGTGCGAAGTGCGCGTCGATGTTGGTCTTGATGCTGTCCGGGCTTTCGTTGCCGTAGGCCAGGCCACCGATGGTGGTGGATTCGCCGATGCCTTCGATGCCGTCGGCGCAACGCACGCGGATGATCACCAGGGTCTGGTTCTGCATGGTGTGCATCGCCAGCTTGTGCGGGCGAATGGTCGGCAGATCGACGATGATCGTCTCGATCGACTCAATGGCTGTTGCAAGCATTTCGATACCCGTCAGGTTCTTGAAGTTCTGGAATCGATTCTCGTACGGCTTTTTTCCTGAAGCCAATATAGAATTGGTCTGACTTGATACCTTAAAGGTATGCAACCGATCCGCGTCTGGAGGCTCCATGGAACTGCGTCACCTGCGTTATTTCCAGGTATTGGCTCAAACCCTCAACTTCACCCGCGCGGCCGAGCTGCTGCACATCGCCCAGCCGCCCTTGAGCCGGCAGATCCAGCAACTGGAGGACGAACTGGGGGTGATGCTGCTCGAACGCGGGCGACCGCTGAAGTTGACTGACGCCGGGCGATTTTTCCATGAGCACTCCACCGCCCTGCTCGAACAACTGAACAAGGTCTGCGACAACACCCGGCGTATCGGGTTGGGTGAGAAAACCTGGCTGGGTATCGGCTTTGCGCCTTCAACCTTGTATGGCGTGCTGCCGGAACTGATCCGGCGGTTACGCAGTGGCGAGCCGTTGGAGCTGGAGCTGGGGCTTTCGGAAATGACCACCCTGCAACAGGTGCAGGCATTGAAGGCCGGGCGCATCGACATCGGTTTCGGCCGAATCCGTATCGACGACCCGGCCATCATCCAGACCGTGCTCACCGAAGACCGCCTGGTCGCCGCCCTGCCCGCCGGGCATCCGTTGCTCGCAGGTCCCATCAGCCTGCGGGATCTGGCCGGGGAACCCTTTGTGCTGTACCCCGGCAATCCACGGCCGAGTTACGCCGACCATGTGATTGCCCTGTTCGAGTCTTACGGCGTGAGCATCCACGTCGCGCAATGGACCAACGAACTGCAAACGGCGATCGGGCTGGTGGGGGCAGGCATCGGGATCACGCTGGTACCGGCCTCGGTGCAGTTGCTGCACCGCGACGACATCGGCTTCACCCCGCTGCTGGAAGACAACGCCACCTCGCCGATCATTCTCAGCCGACGGGTGGGCGATGTATCGCCGGGGTTGAACCATTGTTTGCGGATGATTGATGAGCTGTTGCCGCGAGGCTGACAACCATCAGCCGGCAAACGCCCGGCGCCCTGCCTTCATCTCGGTACGCAACTCGCCGACAAAGTCAGAGATGGCGCGCACGCTGGTCAGCTCCGCCGTCGAAACACCGCTGATCAACAGCTCCACTCGCTTGGTGACGGGGTCGCAGACTTCGATGCGCAGCAGTCCGAGATTCTCCGTGCACTCGCACGACAGCGGCTCAAAACCGGACTCCACGATGTTGCAAAGCACTGAAATCGGAAGCATGGCCGGTCCCTCGGGCGACAGTCAATTCGGTTGGATCCGTTTCAGCATAGTTACACCTTGCCGATTTTGCGCCAGTAAATTGCCGTCAATTTTGTTATACCGCTCGCATTTCCGGCCATTCAGTGGGAATTACTACCCCAGATCCAGTTCCAGAACCCCGGTAATTCGACCGGCTGTGAATCGTCGCGCACGGTTCGCGCCATGGCTGCCCGCTGTAGCGCAACCTGATCGTCGTAAAACGGTTTGTCGGCGGTTTTCACCCCGGTCTGCCGGGCACTGTCGAGCAAAATCTGCAGGTACTCACGGGTATGCCGGGCGGTATAGCGGTTGAGGTCGTGGAAGGTCACCACCACCGGAATCACGCCATCGACCACCGGCAATTCACCACGGGCAATGCGTTCGCGAACTTCGGACATCGAACGCAGCATGTGCGACCGGCGCCGGGGGCTGGCGTTGAAGCCCCAGATCTTGCCGTCATTGGCGCTCAAGTCGGTGAGCAACACGTGCAGGCCATGCTGCCGATAAGCGGCGAAGGTGCGTTTGTCGTAGTTCCAGAATGGCGGGCGCAACAGGGTTGGCGGGGCGCCGGTAATCGCGGCGATGTCGGTGCTGCCATCGGTGAGGGCCTGCTCCAACACTGGCGGGTCGAGGGAGCGATGATTGGTGTGCCAGGGTGTCGCCGTGTGAAAGCCCAGGACATGACCTTCGGCATGTTCACGGCGCATGATGTCCCGGCCCAACTCGCTGCCTCCGGCGCGCGGAGCGCGGGTTTGCACGAAGAACACGGCCTTGATGTCCGGTTGCAGCGGGTTTTGCGCCAGGCTCTCCAGTACCGTCACGGTCGGATTCCACCAGCTCGATGCACTGGGACCGTCATCGAACGTCAGCAGAAAGCGGATGGGGGGTTGTGCCTGCAAACGCTGCTCGGTGCGCGGAGTCATTTCAATCGGTGCGGCGATACAACCCAGCAGCCCCACTGCCAGGGCGCACACCGTCAAACACTTGAACAATGGTTTCATCTTTTGCCTTGGGCCAGACCATCACGGTCGGTTGGATAGAGTACACAGGGTTTGGTTCCGGTGCTTGCCAGGCCCGTTTCGTCGCCACCAACTAAACTGAAAAAAATGCTCAACCAGAGTGTCAGGCCATGTGCGGACGACTGTCGCAATACCGTGGAATCCACGACTTCGTAGCGGTGCTGAGCATCCCCGACGCGCTGATCAATCACGTCGGCAACGAACCCCTGGGGCACTATAACGCCGCCCCCACCACGCAACTCGCCCTGCTGCACCTGGAGAACGAGCGGCTGCACGCCGACGCCGTGCGCTGGGGTTGGCGACCGCACTGGGCGACGGATCGCACGGAGCCGGTCAATGCCCGGGTCGAGAAAGTCGCCCACGGCCCGTACTTCCGGGCGATCTGGCCCCATCGCGCGATCTGCCCGATTGATAACTGGTTCGAATGGGTCGACACCGGTGAGGCCAACAAACAACCGTGGTTGATCCGGCGACGGAACCGGGCACCTATTTACTGCGCGGCCATCGGCCAGTACCCCATCGGCGGAGCGCCTCACAGGGAGCACGACGGTTTCGTCATCCTGACGGCCGACAGCGCAGGCGGCCTGCTTGACGTGCATGACCGCCGGCCGGTGGTGTTTTCGCCCGAACTGGCGCGGGAATGGCTGGACCCGGCCACGCCCAAGGAGCGGGCCGAGGAAATGGCGCTATCCCAGGGCGAGGTCAGTGATGTATTCGAGTGGTACAAGGTCGACAGGGCCGTTGGCAATGTCAGGAACCAGGGCGCCGCGCTGATCAAGGAAGTTCCATGAACCTGTCGATAACGACAAAGTCCCGCTCAATGGCGCAATGCTGATTCTTTTTTGTAGGAGCGAGCTTGCTCGCGATGGACTCAGGAGCGCCGCGTTTAGCCAGTAAACACGCGTTATCGTTAACGACCATCGCGAGCAAGCTCGCTCCTACAGAGGATCTCATTCGCTTAACTGAACAGCATTACGCGCAATGGCGGGGCTCTGTTGTATTCCCGTACGACTCAGAACTTGCGGTCAGGCTCTGACAGTTCCTTACCGTCGTCAGGATGTTTCCAGTCCGGTACCGAACGTTTCTGCTGCTCAATCTCTTCTTCCGTGGGTTCGTCCTCGTCGTCTTCCAGGTCCGGTTGCTTGGGTTCATTGGCCATGTTCACCTCTCTTCCTGAAGGGATCGGTCATCAACCTAAGCTTAGATCAGTTCCCCTGCCCCGCTCAAAGCCACCAGCGCAACAAAAAGAAGAAGCCCATGCTCAACAGCATGCTGAGCAACGTATTGCGCGTGTAGAGCACCAGAGCGACCGCCACCAGCGAGCTGATCAGGTAGGGATTGTCCCAGTGCAGATTCAGCTGTTTTTCCGGCATGAACACAATCGGCCCGCAGATGGCGGTCAACATGCCCGGTACGGCAAACCCCAGGAACTGCCGGGCGTTGCTGCTCAAGCGTAGCGGCAGTCGCGGTTCCAGGAAAACATAGCGATTGAGGAACACCAACACGCCCATTCCGATAATCACTGCCCAGACCATCATGTGCGTCCACCGTAGAATTTATTGCAGACAAACCCGGCGGTCATGCCCGCCAGCCCCGACAGCACCAGCGCCGAACCCCATTGCCAGTAGCTGAACAACACCGAGCAGAACAGCGACACCGCCACGCACACCACGGTCGGCAGGTTGCGCACCACCGGGGTGATCAGGGCAATGAAGGTCGCCGCGATGGAGAAATCCAGGCCCAGGTGCTCAAGGCCGGGAATACTGCTGCCCAGCACAATGCCCGCCAGGGTGAACAGGTTCCAGGCGATGTAGAACGTCAGGCCCACGCCCAGGGCGTACCAGCGGTTGAATTGCTGTTTGTCGTGCTGGCAGGTCAAGGCGAACAGCTCATCGGTGAGCAAGAACCCCAGGCCCGCGCGCCAGCGTCCCGGCAAGGGCGAAATCACCGAGCGCATGCTCATCCCGTAGAGCAAATGCTGGGAGGTCAGCAGCAGCGTGGTCAGCAGGATCGAAAAAATCCCGGCACCGCCCTTGAGCATGCCGATGGCCACCAGTTGCGCCGCGCCGGCAAACACAATGCTCGACAGGCCCTGGCCTTGCAGGGGCGTGAGGTTGGCTTCGATGGCCATGGAACCGGCCAGCAAGCCCCAGGGCGCGGTGGCCAGGGACAACGGCATGATCGCCGCTGCACCGCGCAAAAAGGCACTGCGCGGCATGATTGAATTGGGCATGACGTTCTACAGACAGGGAAAGACCCCAGACTGTGCCAGCAGTCGCGGCCGAAGGCTTGAACAATCTTGCTCACTGATACGCGGCGTACCATTCATCGGCTGCCCGCTTGATTCGCCAAAGTGCTAACAACATGATGGCGCTGCATTTTCATCGAGGCAGGCCCTTCATGAGTTCAGTGGAAACCGACAGCGACGTTTATAAAACCCTGCTTGAGTCGACCCGGGCGATTCCCTGGCGCATCGATTGGAAAACCATGACGTTCAGCTACATCGGACCACAGATCGAAGAACTGCTGGGCTGGAAGCAGGACAGTTGGGCGTCGGTCAACGACTGGATCGAGCGCATGCACCCGGATGACCGCGACTACGTGATGGACTTCTGCGTCTCGCAATCGCGCGCCGGTATCGATCACGAGGCCGACTATCGCGCACTCACCGAAAGCGGAGAGTACGTCTGGATCCGCGATGTGGTGCATGTGGTGCGCAAGGACGGCGAAGTCGAGGCGCTGGTGGGTTTCATGTTCGATATCAGCGAGCGCAAGAAAACCGAAGAGCACCTGATCCGCCTGCAAAAACAGCTTGAAGAGTATTCCTTCCAGGACGGCCTGACCGGCATCGCCAACCGGCGCATGTTCGACACCGTGCTGGAACGGGAGTGGAACAATGCCCAGCGCACCGCCTTGCCGTTGTCGGTGATGGTGCTGGATATCGATTACTTCAAGCAGTACAACGACCATTACGGCCATATCAAGGGTGACGAATGCCTGCGCCGCGTCGCGCAAACCTTGTCCCTGGCGGCGAATCGGCCACGGGATTTCATCGCGCGGATCGGCGGTGAAGAGTTTGTCTGGCTGCTGCCGGAAACCGATGCCGAGTCCGCGCGGCTGGTGGCGCACAAATGCCTGCACCTGATTCGCCAGCAGCAGATTCCCCATGAATTCTCGAACGTGTCGAGGCTGCTGAGTATCAGCCTCGGCGTCGGCACCACCCTGGCATCGATGCATGCCACGGCCCTGGAATTCGTCGAACAGGTCGATCATCTGCTCTACCAGGCCAAGCACAATGGCCGGATGCGCGCCGAGTTCGCTGATTTTCGTGATTGACAAACGGCGCTCCGGCTTTTAAAACTGGGCGCCTCACTCAGGGTGTAAGCAAGTATGTCCGCAACTTTCAATCTCGACTCTTCCGTCATTGGCTTGATTGCCAAGGCGCAAGGTTGCGTTGCGCACGCCCTCAAATCGAAGAAACAGTCGCTCATGTGACCGGGGCGCGCTGTCCCGTCAGATGAGCTGACAGGACATTGAGCGCGACGGACCACCCTCCCCTTGCTTACTCTCCTTCCATGCCCCTGACGGTGACGAAATCGGTCAACCATCAGGAGAAAGTGCATGTCAGCGTTTCAAGGTATCTGGGTTCCACTGGTCACACCCTTCCACAACGGCGCCATCGATTTCGTCGGTTTGCGCCGGCTGGTCAGCCATCTGCTGGAAAAAGGTGTCGACGGCCTCATCGTTTGCGGTACCACCGGCGAACCGGCGGCGATGGGCAAACATGAGCAACTGGCGGTGCTCGATACCGTGCTGGAGCTAGTGCCGGCGCAACAGGTGGTCATGGGCCTGGCCGGCAACAACCTGACCGAGTTGTTGCAGTTCCAGAGCGAGATCCTCAAGCGCCCGGTGGCTGGCCTGCTGGTGCCGGCGCCGTATTACATCCGCCCTTCCCAGGCCGGCCTCGAGGCGTTTTTCCGCACGGTCGCCGATGCCTCCAGCGCTCCGCTGATTCTCTACGACATCCCTTATCGCACCGGCGTGACCTTCGAGCAGGCGACCCTGCTCAACATCGTCGCCCACGAGCGGATTGTCGCCATCAAGGATTGCGGCGGTAATTTTTCCAACACCCTCGCTTTGCTCAACAGCGGCCTTGTCGACGTGCTGTGCGGCGAAGACAACCAGATCTTCAATGCCCTGTGCCTGGGCGCCAAAGGCGCGATTGCCGCGTCGGCGCATGTCCATCCCGAACTGTTCGTGCAGTTGCACCGGCAGATCCGCGACAACCGACTGGCTGAGGGCCGCGCCACGTTTTTCCGTTTGCTGCCGCTGATCGACAGCCTGTTCCTGGAACCCAACCCGGCCCCGGTGAAAACCGCGCTGGCCCTGGAAGGTTTGATCGGTGACGAGCTGCGCGCGCCCATGCAACGCAGCAGTGAATCGATGACCGAGCATTTGAAAGACGTGCTCGGTGCATTGGGCCGCGACAATCGATAGAGCGCCTGCCTGCGGCCCGAGTACCATGGAGCGATTCGTTCAGCCTTCAGGGGCACCGACATGCTGTACCGAATCGCCGCCGATGGGCTGATGCTGTTCCACTTGCTGTTCATTGTGTTCGTGTTGTTCGGCGGGTTGCTGGTGCTCAAATGGCGCCACCTGATCTGGTGGCATCCGCCGGCCGCCGTCTGGGGTGTGGCAGTGGAGTTGTTCCACCTGCCCTGCCCGCTGACCGACTGGGAGAACCGCATGCGCCATGGAGCCGGGCAAACCGGCTATGGCGGTGGATTCATCGAGCATTACATTTGGCCGGTAATTTACCCGGCGGGCCTGACGCCCGGCATTCAGTTGGGATTGGGCGTCGTGGTGTTGCTGATCAACGCGCTGATCTATCTTCGATTGATCAAGCAATGGGCCACCTGAATCTTCAACCAGTCTGACGGACCGGTTTGTCTGACTCCGGCCCCTCAGTTGGCAATCACGCTCATGTTCCGCCCACTGGCCTTGGCCACGTACAGCGCCTTGTCTGCCGCACCAATCAGGTCGTCGGGGCGGATCTGGGAAGCGGCGGTGCTGGCACACACACCGACGCTGACGGTCACGGTGCCTTCCGGGCTGTCACTGTGGGCAATGTCGGCCTGCAGTACCGCGCGGCGGATTTTCTCCGCCACCAGAAATGCCCCCACGTAGTCGGTGCCGGGCAGCACCACGGCAAACTCTTCGCCACCATAGCGGGCGGCCAGGTCACCGGGGCGCTTGATGTTGTCGGTGATGATCGCACTGACCTTGCGCAGACACTCATCACCGGCCAGGTGGCCGTAGCGGTCGTTAAAGGGTTTGAAATGATCGACATCAATCATCAGCAGCGCCAACTCGGACTGGCTGCGTCGGGCTCGGCCCATTTCGGCATCGATGAAAGCGTCGAGCTGACGCCGGTTGGCCAGCCCCGTCAGCGCGTCCTTGAGGGCCAGGCCTTCGAGGTTGCGATTGACCTCCAGGAGCTTGTCCTGGGTGTCCAGCAACTCGACCTGCACCAGGTTCTGCTGCTTCATCAGCTTGATAAGCCGAAACCCCAGTACCCCGAGAAAACCCAGCAACAGCATGACGATGCCGGTGCTGAGCAGTGTCTCCTTGCGCCAGCTGTCGAGCACTTCATCCTTGTTCAACGCGGTAAAAACGATCAGCGGATAACCCTCGACCCGGCGATACCCTATCACCCGCTCGACACCGTCGATGATCGACCTGATCGTGGCCGTACCCGCGTCGCCTTTGGGCAACAACTGAGTGAACAACGGGCTCTTGGCGAGGCTGGTGCCGATGTCCGCCTCCTTGAAGGGTCGGCGAATGACAACGGTGGCATTGTCGGCGATCAGGTTGATCACGCCGTTACTGCCCATGTCGATGCTGTCGTAGAGCTGCAGGAAATGACTGAGGTAAATCGACGCCAGCGCCACCCCGGCGAAGCTGCCGTCGGGATGATTGACCCGACGCGAAACCGTCACGATCCATTCGCCGCTCGAACGGCTCTTGATCGACGGCCCAATGTGCGGCCCACGGCTGGGGTTATCGCGATGGAAGATGAAGTATTCGCGGTCGGAATTGTTGACGCCGGTCTGGCCGGCGCCATTGGAATTGGCGATCCACTGCCCTTTTTCGTCGAAAACAAATACACCATGGAGCTGGCTCAGCTCACTGCGCTGGGCGCTGAGCAAAAGCGGCAGCCGGGATTTATCCACGCCGTCGTGCTCCAGACGATCGACCAGGGTGAACAGCAGCGTATCGGCTTGCTTGATCGAGGCCTGCGCTTGCGATGCCAGGGTCTGCGCAAGGTTGGACATCGCCACTTCCTTGTCCCGCAGGTGGTACTGGCGTGAGCTCCAGGCTTCCCAGATCACGATGACCACCATCGACAGGCACACCGCCACCAGCAGGATCACCGCCGAGCGGACCTTGAGCCGGGGCACGGCTGGCCGGAGCATTTCAATATGATCGTGGATCGACGGTTGTCCCATGGTGCTCCCTGATTGTTGGTGACAGGGCGAACTTTCCTGATCGCCGCTTTTGCTCACAATGCCTGATCCAGGCTCGCAATGATGTTAGCCCCTGACCTGCTTTACCGCCTCCAGCCATGCAGGATCCAGCCGCGTCTGTTCGATATCGATGCCCAGCGCTTGCATTCGCTCCTCGTGCCGGTCCATTTCGCGGATCAATTGGCCGTGGTCGCTGGAGTTGCCGTCGAGCTGATGCATCTGGTTCAACCCCAAATGGTAGAAACGCAACAGCTTCATCGCAACCGGATCGCCCTTTGCTTCGGCCGCCGTTACATGATGCATGACATTGGTGACGCTCATCAGGCTGCGCTTGAGTTGCCAACTGTAGACCGCGGGCTTCATCCATTCCTGTTGCCAGAATACCTTGCGCATCAGCACCGCCATCACCAGTACCGCAACGAACACACCACCGACGTTGAAACGCAGGTTGTCGCCCAAAGGCTCGCCGAACAGCGCCACCGCGGCCGTTGAGAAAGCCATCGCCAGCGCCAGAAAGATCAGGGCAATGATGACCGTGCTGCGCCGTGTCTGTTGCCGGTAGGTGTCGGCGTTCATCGGCTGGATTTCGAACATTGCGTCGGGTTTCCTTGGGTCCGGGACAAAAAGACAGCGAGCCATTATCGCCTCTGCGCGGGATTTAGCTATGCTGGGGCTCCATTTCATCTTTTCATCGTCAAGCCGGGGACATGGCAAGACCGCGCAGTTCGTGCCATCTTCTTTCATGAATACACATTATTCGGATGCCATTCGTAGTTGCTGTGTGAATGACATCGTTTTAAGGATCATTGAATGACCCAACGCCAAGTTATCGACGCCTCCGTCAGTCCCAAAGGCAGCCTGGAAACGCTCTCGCAACGGGAAGTCCAGCAATTGAGCGAAGCCGGTTCCGGCAGCACCTACAACATCTTCCGCCAATGCGCCCTGGCCATCCTCAACACCGGCGCCCATGTCGACAACGCCAAGACCATCCTTGAAGCCTACAAGGATTTTGAAATCCGCATTCACCAGCAGGACCGAGGCGTGCGCCTGGAACTGCTGAACGCCCCGGCCGACGCCTTCGTCGACGGCGAAATGATCGCCAGCACCCGGGAAATGCTGTTCAGCGCCCTGCGCGACATCGTCTACACCGAAAACGAACTCGACAGCCAACGCATCGATTTGAGCAGCTCCCAGGGCATCAGCGATTACGTCTTCCACCTGCTGCGCAATGCCCGCACCCTGCGCCCCGGCGTCGAGCCGAAGATCGTGGTGTGCTGGGGCGGACACTCGATCAACACCGAAGAATACAAATACACCAAGAAAGTCGGCCACGAACTGGGCCTGCGCAGCCTGGACATCTGCACCGGTTGCGGCCCCGGCGTGATGAAAGGCCCGATGAAAGGCGCGACCATCGCCCACGCCAAGCAACGCATCCACGGCGGTCGCTACCTGGGCCTGACCGAACCCGGGATCATCGCCGCCGAAGCGCCGAACCCGATCGTCAATGAACTGGTGATCCTGCCGGACATCGAAAAACGCCTGGAAGCCTTCGTCCGCGTCGGCCACGGCATCATCATCTTCCCGGGCGGCGCCGGTACGGCCGAAGAGTTCCTGTACCTGCTGGGCATCCTGATGCACCCGGGCAATAAAGGCCTGCCCTTGCCGGTCATCCTCACCGGGCCGAAACATGCCGCGCCGTACCTGGAACAACTGGACGCATTCGTCGGTGCAACCCTGGGCGACGCCGCCAGGCAGCACTACCAGATCATCATCGATGACCCGGCCGAAGTGGCACGGCAGATGACCCAGGGCCTCAAAGCGGTCAAACAGTTCCGCCGCGAGCGCAACGATGCGTTTCACTTCAACTGGCTGCTGAAAATCGATGAAGGCTTCCAGCGCCCGTTCGACCCGACCCACGAAAACATGGCCAACCTGAAGCTGAGCCTCGACCTGCCCGCCCACGAACTGGCGGCCAACCTGCGCCGCGCGTTCTCCGGCATCGTCGCCGGCAACGTCAAGGACAAGGGCATCCGCCTGATCGAAGAACACGGGCCGTACCAGATCCGTGGCGACGCGGCGATCATGCAACCGCTGGACCTGCTGCTCAAAGCCTTCGTCGCCCAGCACCGCATGAAACTGCCCGGTGGCGCGGCGTATGTGCCGTGTTATCGGGTGGTGGCGTAAGACTGAGCCATGGCTATCGTGAGCAAGCGCCCACACATTGGGTTCCCGGTTTTACTCGGGACTTGTGGCCACTGAAGATCCCTGTGGGAGCTTGCTTGGTCCGGGCGGTCTTCCGACGATGGCTTTGTGTCAGGTGACGAGTATTTTGTGGATGTACATATCCATTGCTGCGGTCACGGCCACTTTTGGTTCCGCTCTTACAGCGGGTCACTTGGAAAAGCCCCAAGTAACCAAGGGCTCTTGCCCCTGACATTCGGTGCCTCGCCGTGGCTCGGCATGCCCTCGCTCCGGTCCTGCTCCGTGGGCCCGCCGCCATCGGCCATCCATGGCCGGCGGCGGCTAACCCGGCATCCATGCCGGGTTGCCCACTGCGCAGAACCTGCGCTCGGCCTCACGAGGGAGCGTACACCGCAACAGCGTCCGAGGCGGCCTACCGGCCGGCCTGTTTGCTGGGTGCGTTCGTCTGTGATGTATCTTATCGACCGGAAGGCCACCATCGCGGGCAAGCCCGCTCTCACAGGTATCGAGTGCATCTGCAAGATTTCGGTCGGCTGGCAGGCCGCTATCGCGAGCAGGCTCGCTCCTACAGTTGATCCGGGTATGCCTGCAAGAGATTGGTCGGCTGACAGGCCGTCATCGCGAGCAAGCCCGCACAGGTATCGAGTGCATCTGCAAGATTTCGGTCGGCTGGCAGGCCGCTATCGCGAGCAGGCTCGCTCCTACAGTTGATCCGGGTATGCCTGCAAGAGATTGGTCGGCTGACAGGCCGTCATCGCGAGCAAGCTCGCTCCCACAGGTATCGAGTGCATCTGCAAGATTTCGGTCGACTGGCAGGCCGCCTTCGAAAGCAAACTCACTCCCAAGGTTCAAGGCTGCAATGCCTGGGGCGCGGTGGACGGGTCTTTCGGCGGCCCGCCGGTATCTTCGAGGGAGACTTTCTCGGCCACGAACTGCCAGTCCTTATAGCTGGCCATGCCCTTGAAGTCCGCCCACTGGCTGGGAAAGTTATCTTGCTTGAGCGGCTTCTGCTCGGACGGGCAGTACACACCGCTGATCCGCCCATCGAAATCGCGCATCAGCTCCCACTCGCCCCCCGTCATCGGCTCCGGGTACAACTGCCGCAGATGGTGCCTGGCCGTCGGGAAACGCTCGTCCTGCAACAGGTCCTTGAGTTCTTTCGGGTACTGGGCCATACCGGGCGAACTGTGGTAATAGCTGCGCAACGCCTGGGCATATTGCGTACCGACCCAGAGCAACTGGTTTTCGCGATCGCGGCGCGAAGCGGTGGCCCACAACTCGCCGGCACTGGCCAGACCCATGCCTATCACGACGATCAGAAACAGCACACCCAGGTAGGTAAAGCCGTCCTGGCTGGAAGGTTTACCACTCGGAATACAGGCTGCCATCACGCGCCCTCCCGCCGGCCCCACTCTTGATATCGGCCACCCCGCCCGCCACGCCATCCGGTGGCGCGACTATGATCCAGGTATCCTTGCGCTCGGAAATCGGGTCCAGCGGCTGGCTACGCAAGTAGCGCAGTTCGACCAGTTGTTCGATGGAATCGGGATAACGCCCGGTGTCCCCGTAATAGTGATCCAGTGCCTCGCGCATGGACGACAGGCTCTGGTGCAAGGTGGTCTCCCTGGAAGACTCCAGGCTGCTGAAGTAGCGTGGCAAGGCGATTGTCATCAGGGTCGCGATGATCGCCATGACCACCATCAGTTCAATCAGGGTAAAACCCTTTTGCCGACGCATAGGCTCACCACTCTCGGTAGGCGATACCGTTGAGACCCTTGCCCCGGGCCTTGGAGTAAACGTCAAAGACGTCCTGGCCCTCGCGCGGGTTCTCAGCCGAACTGTCATAGGAACGCAGGCCCCAGCCGCCTTCGTCGTCACGCTTGACGGTTGCCAGCGGGTCATGGGGGATGCGTCGCAGGAAGTAGAACTTGGCGCCCTTGGGGCTGCGCACGTCACGCACCCCCTCCACCAGCACTTGCAGGTTCGGCGGGTAGCCGCTGCTGTCGAGCGACTTCTCGATGTAGCCCGCGTCGAAGGCCTGTTTGTAAGCGTCGATGGCATCGCGGATCTGGTACAGCGCAGTCCGCAGGTCCTGCTCTTTGCCCCGGCGCACCACGGTCTCGGTCAGCGGTGCGGCCATGCCGGCCAGCAGGCCGACCAGGGCGAGCGTCACCACGACTTCGACCAGGGTAAAACCGCGTTGCGAGACGTTCATGATCAAGGCTTCCCAACGGTAACGGTGGTGGCGATCGGGGCGTTCATGGGGTTGGTCTGAACCGCCGTGTTCATCGAACGGTCCGGTGCCTGGATGTGCATGCTGGTTTCGGTACCGGTCTGGAATTCCATGTCCGACGGGCTCTGGTACGGCAGGTTGCGCACGATCCGAGGGGTGATCGACAGCACCAGTTCGGATTTGATGACGTCGTCCCTGTTGCTGCCGAACAGGCGACCCAGGCCGGGAATGTCGCCAAGGCCGGGAATCTTGTTGCCGGTAGCGCCGTGGTCGTCGCGCACGAGCCCTGCGAGAATCTGGGTTTCGCCGTCATGCAGACGCAAGGTGGTCTGGGCGTTGCGGGTATCGACCTGGACCGGAATGGTGCCCTGAGCGGTCGGCGTCAGCGGCGTGGCGTTACTGACTTCCAGCGCGATCTTGATCGCCACTTCGTTGTTCAGGTGCACGATGGGCTGCACTTCGAGCTTCAGACCGACGTCGAGGTAGGTCACGCTTTCGGTGATCACCGGGCCCTGGGTCGAAGGCACCGAGGTGGCGCTGATGATCGGCACGCGCTGACCGATGTGGATGCGCGCCTGTTCGCGGTTGCTGACCCGAATCACGGGGCTGGCCAGGGTATTGATGTCCTTGTCCTGGGCATTGATCTTGGCCTGGGGCGATGGCGAGATCGTGATGCGGCCGGAGTTGATGCCCTTGAGCTGATCGAGAAGCGTCACCGCCGACCCGTCGCTATTGACCACGCCGAAGGTGTTGGGCCATTGCAGGCCAAGGTCGAGGATGCGTTGGCGGGCGACTTCCATCACTTCCACTTCCAGCACCACTTCCGGATTGGACTGATCCTGCGATTGCAGCAGTTTTTCCGCCATGCGCACCGCGTCACCGGTATCGCGCATGGTCAGGGTGTTGAGACGTTCATCGACGAACACGTCACGGGTCTTGAGCATGGTCTTGATCATGTTCAGCGCCGTGTTGGCATCGATGCTGGTCAGGTAGAAGGTGCGCATCACCAGCTCCTGGTAATCCTTGATCTTCTGCGGCGAGTCCGGGTAGATCAGCACAGTGTTTTCATTCACCACTTTCTGATGCAGCTGGTTCTGTTGCAGCAACAGTTCCACGGCGTCTTCGATACGCACGTCACGTACGAAGATCGTGGCTTTCATGTCCGGGCGCAGGTCCTTGTCGAAGATGAAGTTCAGGCCGGCGACCTGGGACAGCACCTCGAAAATGGTCTTGAGGTTGGCATCGCGAAACTCCAGGGTCACCGGCCGGTCAAGGCGCGTACGCAGTTGCGGGTACTGCACCACGTTGCGGCTCTGCACCAGGCGAATACTGTCTTGCAGTTCCAGGGCGCCGTCGTTCTTCGGGTCCAGTTCGAGAATCTGTTTGACCTGGCGGTCGGCACCGTAGATGTCACCGCGACGCAGGTCGCTACGGGCCAGTTCGAGTTTCTCATCCATGCTGCGCAGGTAGTCCAGCTGGCGCAGGGAATCCTGGGCACGACGGTTGTTCGGTTCGATGTTCAAGACCCGGCTGTAAGTCATGCGGGCCCCGGCGAAATTACGTTGGGCCCGGTCCATGTCGGCCTGGGAGAGCAACGACGTCACGGCGAGGGCCCGTCCGCTGTTGAGAGCCATGTGCAATTCGGTATCGCGAGGGTTTTCTCGCAATCCCTCTTCGATGCGCGCCAGACCGGCTTCGTACTGGCCCGATTCGATCAGGGCCGAAGCTTCATCTCTGGCGACCTGCGCCGAACTGCATGCGGCCAGCCCTGCGCACAGAAAAAGGCTCATCAGCAAACGGGATTTGTTCATTCCGTACTCCCCACAGACAAGGTCTGCGCCAAACGCAAAGGCAGGTAGACCAGGCTCAGTTCCTTATCGGAAATCCGCTCGATCCGCCAGGTTTCGTCGATGACATCCCCTTTGCGCACGACGTATATTTTTTCGCCGCTCTGCAGGAACACCTGCAGATCGGATCGATCATGCAGCCTGCCGACAAACTGGAAGGGCAACGGTGGCGCAGTGGGGACTTGCACCACCGGCGTAACGACTACCGGTTGTTCAGTGACGGTGCCGGGGGCCGGCTCCGCTTTCCAGCTGCGGGCGGCGAACAGGTCGCCTGCCGGGCTCAGGTCCTTGATCGGCGCCAGCGCAGCGGTGCTCGATGCAGCCGTCGATGCGCCAGGGGTCTTGACCTTGGCTGGCATCGCCACGGTGGCCACCGCGGGGTCGCTGTCATCGGTCTGATCGAAGAATGCGGGGAGCCAGGCGAACGCTGCCGCTACACCGAAGAACGCCACCCAACCCACCACTCGCTTGGTATTCATCATGACCTCGACAGGTAAAGGGTCATGCGAATCCGCCCGGTCAGGTCAGTTTCGGCGATATTCTTGCGCGAAAGCTCCACATCCTCGAGTACCACCGCCGGCAACTGGCCGAGCAAGGCGTGCAGGAATCGCCGCAGTTGCGGATAGCTGCCACGTACCGGCAGCAGAATCTGATAACGGGCCAGGTGGGTCTTGGGGTCCACGCCCAGGGAATATTCACCCCGGGACAAGGTGATGTGTTCCTGGGCGGCCATGGCGTAGATCTTGTCGATGGCCACGGTCGCCTGGGGCTGGGACGGCAACTTACTGCGGAAATCGTCGAGCTGGCGCTGGGGCACCACCGGCGCGGCCACTGTGCCGTCTTCGACCCTGGCCAGGTACTCGGTGGCTTCGCGGGTCTGCTGGCTGAGGTTTTGCAGCGACTCCCAGTCCGGCAGCAACCCCACCAGGCCATAGCTCAGCGCCAGCACCAGCATGGTCATCCCTGCCAGACCCGGAACGCCCAGGCCTTGCAGGTATTCGTGGACGATCAATTTATGGATTTGCATCGCCGATCTCCCACGTAGCCGACAGGCTGAACTGCACCGGGTGTTCCGGCACGTTGGCGACAATTTCGTGGCTCAGCAGTGATACGTCGGACAGCTCGTCGCTGGCTTCGAGGCGGCGGTGGAAATCGAGCATGGCTTCCAGGTCCAGCGCTTCGGCGCTGATCCGCAGCTGGCCCTTGCGGGCGTCCGGGGTCAGGGTCAGCAGGGCAATGTTGTCTCGCGGCATGGCTTCGAGGGTGGCGAACAGGCGCTCCCAAGGGCGGCGCAACTGTTGGGAGACCTTGCGCATTTCCGCCAGGTTCTGCGCCTGCTCGCGGATTTGCGCCGGGGTCAGGCTGAGCTTGCTGCCGGTATCGCCGGTGAGCACCCGCTGAGTAGTCTGCAGGTGGCCTTGCTGTTGTTCGGCCTCGTTGCTCAAGTGCTGTTGCACCAGCAGGCAGGTCAGTGTCAGCACCACGCCAGCGGCCAGCAGGCTCCAGCCCAGAGGGCCTGCACGGCGTCGCGGCTGAAAGTCGAGCATCAGGGGGCGCATGTCAGGCCACCGCCCGAGACATGAGGTACAGGCAATCGCGTACGGCTGTCCGGTCTTCTTCGAGGGTGCGCAGCTGCACACCAGGCACGTCGGGTGGCGAATCGATGCGCGCCGGTGCATGCAGGTAGACATTCAACGGCCGTTCGCTGGTGGACGCCTGCAACTGGTGTTCACGACCGATCAGCGCGGTCAGCGCGGCATCGCTGTCGCTGCTGCCCACCGAGCGCACCGAAGTCCAGCGCCCTTCCCGGGCCAGCAGCAACACGCTGCGTACCGGTTCGGCGACCACGAACAGGAAGTCCCCGGCCTCAAAGCTTTTATCGAAATGGTTGAACGCCGTCATCAGGTACGGCTGCACCGAACGCAGGCGCAAACCGCGAGCGCTGACCAAGGCGCGCAGGCGTTCGAGCAAGTCCTGTGGCAGCGCGGTGGCGATGCGGTCGTAACCGGCGGGTTCGGCCGAGAGCACCAGACTCCAGGGCTGCGTCGAGGCACCGTAGAGGTCTTCGAAACACAGTTGGGCGAAGCCCTGCAATTCGGCCGGGCTGCTGATCTGCTCACTCCAGGGCACCAGGCAATAGCGGCTGAAGTGCCCGGAAATCACTACGGTCAGTTCCGCCCTGGCAACGCTGTGATCGGCCAGCAAATGGTCGAGGGTATCGAGGGCCACCGCCCAGGCCTGGAAGCCTTCGTCGATGTAGCCGACACTGCCCAGCCATTGGGTTGCAGCGCCTTGCCGTTGCCCCAGGCCAACACCGCTGGCGCCGAGCACGGCGACAAATTGCTCACGAGATAAAAGTGACACGATTGATCTCCTCGAGCGTCGTCCGGCCTTGTTCCACCATTTCCAGCGCCGACTCGCGCAACAGGCGCAAGCCACGTTTGCAGGCGTGCGCCTTGATTTTCGAAATGGGTTGGCGCTCGACGATCATTTGCCGCAATTCGTCGTCCAGGTGCAGCAGTTCGGCAATCGCACTACGCCCGCGATAACCGGTGCCCCGGCAATGCCCGCAACCCTTGCCGTGGACGAACTGGTAGTGAGCGACCTTTTGCCGATCCAGCCCCGAGACCTCCAGCTCTTCTTGCGTCGGGCTGTAAGGGCTGCTGCAACTGGTACAGACCAGTCGGATCAAACGCTGGGCCAGCACGGCATTGAGTGCCGAGACCAGGCTGTAGGGATCGATTTCCATCTGGGTGAAACGGCCGATCACGTCGAACACGTTGTTGGCGTGGATGGTGGTGAACACCAGGTGGCCGGTGAGCGCCGATTGCACGGCGATCTGTGCGGTGTCCGGGTCGCGGATTTCACCGACCATGATCTTGTCCGGGTCATGGCGCAGGATCGAACGCAGGCCCCGGGCGAAGGTCAGGCCTTTCTTCTCGTTGACGGGGATTTGCAACACGCCCGGCAACTGGTACTCCACCGGGTCTTCAATGGTGATGATCTTGTCCACGCCATGGTTGATCTCGGTGATCATCGCGTACAGGGTGGTGGTCTTGCCGCTACCGGTCGGCCCGGTCACCAGCACCATGCCGTAGGGTTCGGCGGCCAGCCGGCGCAACTGGCGCAGGGTTTCTTCTTCAAAGCCCAGGGCCTGCAACTGCACGCCGCAGACCTTGTCCGCCAGGTCCTGTTTGTCGAGCACCCGCAGCACCGCGTCTTCCCCGAAAATACTCGGCATGATCGACACCCGGAAGTCGATCTGCCGGCCGCTGATGCCGATCTTGAAGCGGCCATCCTGGGGCACGCGTTTTTCGCCGATGTCCAGTTCGGCCATGACCTTGACCCGGGAAATCACCTGCTCGGCGAACTCGCTGCCCTGGATCTTGCTGATGTTGTTGAGCACACCGTCGATCCGGTATTTGATCACCAGGCCGCTGCCGGTGGTGCCGAGGTGGATGTCGCTGGCGTGCATTTTCAGCGCATCGTACAGGGTCGAGTTGACCAGTTTGACCACGACGCTGGAGTCTTCGCTGATGCTGGTCAGGGACAGGCTTTGCAGATTATCGATTTCGGCGCCGGCGTCGCTCTGGGCGTTGAGCGACTCCACCGCATGGAAACTTTCTTCGTGACGCGCCAGGTAGGCCTTCAGGTCATCGGCATGCACCAGGTACAGCGGCGCGCCTTGCAGGCATTCATCGATCCAGGCCAGGCGCGCACTGTCGAAGGGGTCGGCGAACACACCGATGACCGCATCGTTATGACGCAGCAGGATGAATTCGCGCTTGAGGCATTGGGCCAGGGTCACCCGGTCGAACACCGGGGTGGCATTGAACAGGCTGTCGGTGTCGAGCACCGGGTAGTGCAGGGTTACGCCGAGGCTTTGAATGAAAGGCATGGGAGCCAGATCGCACAGTCCCCCCAGGGCGTCCAGCATCCGCTCGCCGGAACGGGTGGCCAGGGCTCGGGCCTGGGCCAGTTGTTCACTGCTGAAACGAGTCGGTGCACATTCCGGTTGCGCCGGTTCTACGGCAAGGGATAGACGGTCCATGGCTTGCTCTCCAACGCCCGGGGCTTTGGGCCCTGTCGACGCGGCGAGCCATTTCGGCGGGGGCCGGAACGTCTTGTCGCGCCACTACTCCCCGGTGAGCAATTGTTCGTCGTCTGGCGCCATGGAGGCCGATGTACTTTTTCGGCGATCTGCCAGCACCCAGCTACCGTCGTACAACTGCAGCGGGAAACTCTCGGTCCTGCTCTGGCGTCGTTCGACAAAGCCTTCAGAAGTGCTCACCCCCGCTTTGGGTTCGCGCTTTACCCCTAGAAGATCAAGCACTGCACGGGCCAATTCCGCCAAAGGAAACGGCTTGAACAGGATATGGCTGACGCCCAGTTGCCGGGCCCGCTCGCAAACCTCTGCGGTTGGATGCCCTGTGATCAGCACGAAATGACACTTCCTGTTCTGGCGGACGACATCGAGCAGCTGAAAGCCTTCCATATCGGGCAAACGGTAATCGAACACCATCACATCGGGCGCGAAATCGCCAGCTTCAGCGATTCCCTGCGCACCGTCGTGGGCAATCCGGACTTCCAGTGCTTGCGCCTGCAGGTAATCCTGGAGGTTCTGCGCCAGCAACTGTTCGTCATCAACAACCAGTACTTTGTTTAACAAGGTGGACTCCTTGAAACCGCAGGTCCGGGTATTGAACCTGACGGAGTACGCGCCCTGACAGGACTTACGCACACTTCATGCCAGGCTGGGTGCCAGTAAATTTAGGTCTTCATGTCCTTGAATTTAAAAAACAATGCCTTTTCGTACCGCAATTCCATCCCCCAAAAACGGGGAAAGCGACCGGATTGGCACTGGATTTTTCCCCCCACTGTTGGGGAAACCCCCTATTGATCGTCAATCCGTTCGATTCGATTGCGCGAGCGCAATGGCGCCGACGCCCTCATGGCGATTAAGCGTACCCCTGCGGTTTCGACAGTGGAAGCGTCGGTACCGGACGGTATCGAGTTTCATGATCGGCCTCCGGTCAGGGTTTTGCGGCAATGGGTTTATAGGGTGCAACCAGATAGAAACGCTGGTCCGGCAGATCCACCGTGACGATATGGGCACCGCTCAAGCCCAGGCGCCGGCCCGGACCAAAGCTCATCAGCGGCGTCAGCCCGGTATCGAAGTCATGCAGGCCCTCCAGGGCCCTGACCAGTTTCTCGCGACTGGCATCGCGCCCGGCCTGCTTCATGCCTTCGCTGAGCAGCATCATCGAACTGAACGCCCCCACTTGCAGCACCGCGTGCTGACCGCCGAGACCCTGATGTTCGCGCAACTGGGTCAAGGCCAGACGCCCGGCCAGGGTCCAGTCGCTGGGCACGAACGGAAAGGCCAGGAACACCCGCCGGGAAAATCCGCTGGGAACCTGCATCAGATTGCCCGCCACCTGGTTCGAGGCGGCGAACAGGTAAGGCACCTGTCCCGCCGTTTGCAAGCGCTCGGCCAGTCGACTGAAGCCGCTGCTGCTGCCCAGGTAGAACACCGAGCGCGACCCCAAGGGAAAGTCATCCCCCGCCGGGTCATAGGCTTGCAAGCGCACCTTTTGCCAGGCGTGCCCCTGCAAGTACTTGCCGAGTTCCTGCGCGGCCAGCCGTTGCCCGGGTTCGTCCGGGTAGGCGATCAGCGTCGGCCCCTGAAGCACCCGCAGGCTGGCACTGGCGTAGTCGGCCAGGGCGATCAATTGCTCTCGAAGGCCCGGCAACGGCTCGAATATCTGCGGGCTGGCGTGGGGCGTGCCCTGCAGGGACAGCGGCCCGATCAGGGGAATGCCGGCCTGTTCCAGACGCACGGCGAAGTTCACGTCCAATGCCGGTGCCAGCGGTGCGATCAGGGCAAACACCTGCTCTTCATCGATCAACCGGTCCAGCGCCTTTTCGGCACTGGCGCGGTCGACGCCGGGGTCAAGGATGGTCAGGCGCAACTGCCGGCCATGAATTCCGCCCGCCTCGTTGATGCGCGCCACGCAGCCGTTGAGCACCGCCGCCACCGTGACGCCCTCCTCGCCCAATGGCCCGGAACCCGGCAACAACGTGCCCAGGTGCAGACTGTCGGGAGCCAGTCCCGGAACGCGGTCTTCGGCCAGGTGCTTGAGGTACGCCGTGAGGTTGCGTTGATCCGTCATCGACAACACGAACCGTGGCATCGTCGAATCGAGCCGATTGTTGCCCGGATCGCGCCCCTCCTGTACCGCCCGCGCCAGGGTGCTTTCGCTGTAGGCCGGATAACTGCGGCCGTTGACGTGCTGCTGGCCATGGCTGCTGGCCAGTCGCGACCAGCGCAGGTCCGGCGGTCGCACCTCGCCTTCCACGCGTCCGAGGCCATCTTCGCCATGACAACCGGCGCACGGCAGGCGGGTGGCCGGCAGCATGCCCGCTGCGCCGACCCGGACCATGACCGGTTCGCCGCTGGCCGACACGCCTTCGTGGTACAGCCGTTTACCGGCACTTTCGCTGAGGCTCAGCGGCAGTGCCTGGGCGGTGAGCACGATGCCGCCGAAGAGCAGCAGGCCAAGGACCAGGGCAGTATTCATGGCCGTGGCTCAGCGGCCGGCCACGGGCATTGCCAACCCCATACAAGGTCCATTTGCACCTTGTCGTCGGTAAGAAAAAACCAGTGGGGCCCATTGATGCCCTGTTTCAAGGTGCAAGCCTTGAGTACCGCCGCAGGGTTGCGCAGCGGATCACTGGTAAGGGAGATAAAGGTGCTGCCGTTCCGGTGGAACCCATCGATGGCGCTCATGGCTGATGCTCCATGGCGATGGCGGTGTGCTTGGCGTGGGCGTTGCGTTCACCCCTGAGCCTCTCGACGGCCCGGGCCAGCTCCGTCGGGTCGGTGAGGCCGTAGTAGCGGGTCCAGATACGGTTGTTGCCGTCCCCCACCAGAATCAGCGGCGAGTGGTTCTCGAAGCCACCGCTGTAGGCGCCCAGTCCCTTGAGGGTGGCATCGACCGACTGTGGCGAACCGGTCAGCCAGCTCCAGCCCGGGCCTTTCTGGAAGGTGCGGGCGTAGTCGTTCAGGCGTTGGGGATCATCACGCTGCGGGTCGATGCTGATCGACACCAGTTGCACCTCGGTGCCGACCCGCGCGCCCAACTGTTTTTGCACCCGGCCCATGATCGAGGACACCACCGGGCAGACCGTGGTGCAGTTGGTGTAGATGAAACCCATGACCACGATCTTGTTGCCCACCAGGTCTTTTTCCAGGCTGACGACCTTGCCGTTCTGGTCCAGCAGGGCCACATCGGCAAACCTGATCCGGGCAGTCTCCGGGCTGGCGGTGTTGGTCGTCATGTCGTGCCCGGTGTGCTCGTCCATCGAGTGAGCCAGCGCCTGGTCGATACCGAAGACCAACAGGCAGAACGTCAGCAGGCCGCGATGCGCGAATCGGTCCATGTCAGTTTCCTCTTGGTGGTGTATCGCCACTTCTCGACAAATCGACCGGAGCAATCCGCATGCCACAATAAAATACGTTATTAATCAGCTTGTTATAGTCACGACTGGATGAATCGGGGGGATATTCCCCACCCAGTCCCCCCACTTTTTCGCCGGGGCCACCATTCCCCACTATTGGGGAAAATTCCCCGGGCTTTCGATCACAGCGGCGAATCCGCGGGCAGCCCCTGCAAACGCCGATACTGGTTCAGCACGCTGGGCACATAACGCTGGGTTTCGGCGAACGGCGGGACCACGTTGCCCCGGCTGAGCACCGCTTGCGGGCCGGCGTTATAGGCCGCCACGGCGAGGCGGATATCGTTGTCGAACATCGTCATCAGGCGCTTGAGATAGCGGGCGCCGCCCTGGATGTTGGCCTTGGGGTCGTAAACATTGGTCACACCCATTTCGCGGGCGGTGGCGGGCATCAACTGCATCAGCCCGCGAGCGCCCTTGGGTGAGGTGGCGCGGGCGTTGTAGCGCGATTCGGTCTTGATCACTGCGTGAATCAGCGCCGCCGGCAGTTCGTTGGCCGTGGCCGCCGCCGCCACCAGCTCGGCATAGGGTTGCGCGGCGATCATCTGCGGTTGCTGATCGAGGCTGACCACCGCCGCATCGGGCTCACGAATCACCCGTTCATAGTGGCGTCCGGGGCGGTGGACATTGGACAGAACGTAGCTGCCATTGGCGTCCACGGAAACAAAAACATCGGCCTGTGCGGCGCCTGCCAGCACAAGAAGACCCAGCAATCCGGTGGTGAGTGTTTTCATTGTTATACCTCCCCTTCCGGCCCCGAAAATTGGGGGTATTGCCCCAATGGCCAGTCGTGCACCAGCCATACGCAAGCACTGTGCCGTAAGCGAAAAGGCCCGTAGTACGGGGGAGTCGCCAGGATCAGCAATCGTGAGCATGGCAATTGCATGGAGTTATCTGGCTACTCTGCTGCCGACTGTGTGAGGTCATCATGAATCAGCGACTGCGTTATGCCAGGCGAACCCAAAGCGGGTTCACCTTGCTCGAACTGTTGGTGGTGCTGGTGGTACTGGGGTTGTTGGCCGGCCTCGTGGCGCCGAAGTATTTCGCCCAACTTGGCCGTTCCGAAGTGAAAGTGGCCAAGGCGCAAATAGAAGGCTTGAGCAAAGCCCTGGACCTTTACCGCCTGGAGGTCGGCCATTACCCATCGACCGAACAGGGTTTGCAGGCACTGGTCACCGCCCCCGCCGACGAACCGCGCTGGACCGGCCCGTACCTGCAGAAAAAGCTCCCGCAAGACCCCTGGGGCCGCAACTACAGCTATCGCTATCCCGGTGAAAACAGCGAGTACGACCTGTTGTCCATGGGCAAGGACGGGCAGCCCGGTGGCGAAGGCGAGAACGCCGAAGTCACCAACTGGAACTGACGGGAATGGCGACCATGCGCTTTCATCTCAAGGCCGTCGGCAAAGCCGGTGTGGTCTCAATGACCGTCGAGGCACCGGGGCACAGCGAAGCCAGGCGCATCGCCGAGGACCAGGGCCTGCGGGTGGTCAGCCTGCACGCCGAGCGACATTGGCGCGCGTTGCGCCTGCACAGGCGCGAGACGTTCAACCTGGTGTTGTTCAGCCAGGAACTGACCACCCTGCTCAATGCCGGCCTGCCGTTGATCGATGCACTGGAAAGCCTGGCGGAAAAGGAAAACGCGCCACAGGCCCGCAAAACCTTGAACGAACTGGTCCGCCTGCTGTACGAGGGCAAATCGTTTTCCCAGGCCCTGAGCCAGCTGGCGGCGGTTTTCCCGCCGCTGTATGTAGCGCTCGTGCAGTCCAGCGAGAAGACTGGCGCCGTGGGCGATGCCCTGGGCCGCTATGTGAGCTATCGCCAGCGCATGGACGAGGTTCGCCAGAAGATCATCAGCGCTTCGATCTACCCCTTGCTGTTGCTGGTGGTGGGCGGTGGCGTGGTTTTGTTTTTGATGGGATATGTCGTACCGCGCTTCAGCCTGGTGTTTGAAGGGCTGGGGTCGAACCTGCCATGGATGTCGCAGATCCTGATGAGCAGCGGCATGTTCCTGCACACTCACCAGGGTGAATTCTTCGGTGGCTTGCTGGCCATCATCGTCGCCCTCACCCTGCTCCAGCGCCAACCGGCCTTTCGTCGGGGGCTGGACCGTCTGATCGAAAAACTCCCCGCGGTGCACCAGCGCATCTTCATGTATGAGCTGGCGCGCTTCTACCGTTCGCTGGGGATTCTGCTGCAAGGCGGCATCCCCCTGGTCACCGCCATGGGCATGGTCCGTGGCCTGCTCAGCGTCGCCTCCCGCACGCGCCTGGACCAGGCCTGCGACCGGGTGCGCGAGGGGCAATCACTCTCTGCCGCGCTGGAACTCAATCACCTGGTGACCCCAGTGTCCCTGCGCCTGCTGCGCGCCGGCGAACAGTCCGGCAACCTCGGGCAGATGATGGAGCGCAGCGCCGACTTCTACGACGAAGAAATCAGCCGCTGGATCGAATGGTTCGTACGGCTGTTCGAACCCTTGCTCATGACCTTCATCGGCCTGTTGATCGGGGTGATCGTGATCCTGATGTACATCCCGATTTTCGAGTTGGCCTCGAGCATTCACTGACCCTCTGAAACAGGGCCTGCTATACGTCGCTTTTTCAACGTTCCAGCCGAATAAATCGGTTCGCTGAACTGTTCATCAAGTTCCTGCGGGGAAAAAAGCAGCACATTGCAATATTCATCAACGTTCCAATCTGAATAAAAAGACGGAGAACGACATGCTTATCAATAAGCTTTTACTGGCAGTAGCTATTGGCGCGGTTCTGTCGGCGTCTACCGTGTTGATTCCGGACAGCCTGTCCGGAGTTTCCAGTGCTCAGGCCAAGGATGGGGGTAGTGGCGGCGGTGGTGGTGGAAGTGGTGGTGGCGGCGGCAGTGGCGGCGGCGGCGGTGGTAGCGGTGGTGGCGGCGGCAGTGGAGGCGGCAGCGGTGGTGGTGGTGGTGGCGGTAGTCACGGTGGAAGCGGCAGTGGTGGCAACAGCGGCAGCGGCCACAGTGGCGACCATGGCAGCAACAGTGGCCATGGCAGTGCCAACAGCGGTTCGAGCCACTCCGGATCGACCTCGTCCTCAGGACGCAGCGGCACCCATGATGAACCCGGGGATGACCATGGCGTCCATGCCAATGGTGAGCCTGGCGATGACCGTGGCGTTCATGCCAATGGCGAGCCCGGCGATGATCGTGGCGTCCATGCCAATGGCGAGCCCGGCGATGACCGTGGCGTCCATGCCAATGGCGAGCCCGGCGATGACCGTGGCGTTCATGCCGAGCCCGGTGATGACAAAAGGAGCTGATTTACACTGACTCCCACACAACACAAAACCCTGTGGGAGCAAGCTTGCTCGCGATGGCGGAGTGTCAGGCAACAGAAATATTGCATGACCGAATGTCATCGCGAGCAAGCTTGCTCCCACAGTGGTCAATGTAAGTCAGACAATCCACCGCTCTACAACCCACCCTCAGACTGATCCAGTTCCTCGCGCAAGAACTCAACCAGCGCCTGCACCGGCCGCGAACTCTGCCGGTGTTGCGGATAGACCGCCGATAACGTCAACGGCTCCGGCCGCAAATCCTCCAGCACCTCCACCAGCCGTCCATCCTTGAGTGCCGAGCCGACAATGAACGTCGGCAAATACGTAATCCCCAACCCGGCGATCGCCGCATCCTTGAGCACCTCGCCGTTGTTGACCCGCATCCGCCCGGTGACGTTGGCAGTCAGCGGCTTGCCCTGCCCCGCAAACCGCCATTGCACCTGGCGACCATGGCCGTACGGCAGGCAGTCGTGACCGTGCAAGTCTTCAGGCTTGAGCGGTGTGCCGCGCTCGGTCAGGTACGCGGGGCTTGCGCAGTACACCCGTTCAATGGAGGCAATGCGGCGGGCGATCAGTGTCGAGTCTTCCAGTGTGCCGATGCGCAGCGCCAGGTCGTAGCCCTCACCGAGCAAATCCACGGGACGATCACTCAAATCCATCTCCACCGTCACGTCGCGATAGCGCTGCAAAAACACCGGCAACAGGCAGCCCAGATGCGCCAGTGCGAACGACAGCGGCGCACTCACGCGAATGGTCCCCCGTGGTTCGGTGGTCTGGCCGGCAATGCCCTGCTCCACCTGCTCGACTTCGCTGAGCAGGCGCAAGGCTGACTCGTAATAGCTCTGCCCCAGCGGCGTGACGTCCAGGCGCCGGGTCGAGCGATTGAGCAAGCGCACGCCCAGACGCTCTTCGAGTTGCATCAAGCGGCGGCTGACAAACTGCTTGGACAGCCCCAGTTGATCGGCGGCCGCCGTGAAGCTGCCGGAGTCCATGACCTGGCAAAAAATACGCATATCTTCGAAGGGGTTCATTGTCACTTCCCGGTTGACAGTCAAACACTTTATAGCCGCTTTTTCCCTTCCAGGCATCCTATTAATCTGTGTTCACGGTGTTGCTCAAGCCTGAACCACAGAGCTGGCAGCGACCTCATCCCAAGACGCTCAACGCCATCGGTTAAAAAGGATTTACCCATGAACCTCGTCCAGAAAACCCTGACTGCATCCCTCCTCGCCCTTTCCGTCGGCAACGCTTTTGCTGCTGGCAGCCCGGGTGTCGAACACAACACCCAGGCCTTCCTCGAAGCCCTCGCCGCCGGCGGTGGCAAACCGCTAGAACAACTGAGCCCGAAAGACGCCCGTGGGGTGCTGACCGGTGCCCAGGCGTCGGTGAAGGTTGACCTGTCCGGCGTGGAAGTCAGCGACAAGGCAATCAAGATTGACGGTCAGGCGATCAACCTCAAAGTGGTGCGCCCGGCCAAGGTCAAAGGTGAACTGCCGGTGTTCATGTTCTTCCACGGTGGCGGTTGGGTGCTGGGGGATTTCCCGACTCACCAGCGCCTGATTCGTGACCTGGTGGTAGGTTCCGGCGCGGTCGCGGTGTACGTCGACTACACGCCGTCGCCGGAAGCGCATTACCCGACCGCGATCAACCAGGCCTACGCCGCAACCCGCTGGGTGGCCGAACACGGCCATGAGATCGGCGTCGACGGCAAGCGCCTGGCCGTGGCCGGCAACAGCGTCGGCGGCAACATGGCGGCGGTCGTGGCCTTGATGGCCAAGGAACAAAAAACCCCGGCCCTGCGTTTTCAACTGCTGATGTGGCCGGTGACCAACGCCCGGTTCGATAGCGCGTCGTACCAGCAATTTGCCGAAGGCCACTTCCTGACGCAAAACATGATGAAGTGGTTCTGGGACAACTACACCACCGACGCCGGCGAACGTGCGCAGATTCATGCCTCGCCGCTCAACGCCAGCACCGAGCAGCTCAAAGGCCTGCCGGCCGCCCTGGTGCAGACCGCCGAGTTCGACGTGCTGCGCGACGAAGGCGAAGGTTATGCCCGCCACCTCGATGCGGCGGGTGTGCCGGTGACTTCGGTACGCTACAACGGCATGATCCACGACTTCGGCCTGCTCAATCCGCTGAGCCGGATTCCTGAAGTCAAGTCGGCGGTGCGCCAGGCTGCGCTGGAGCTCAAGACTCATTTGCAGTGAGTCCATGCCCTTCACCACACACTGGTGAAGGGCTTTTCTGTGGGACCGAGCTTGCTCGCGATGGCGGTATCACATCCAGCATTGAAGTTGACTGATCCTCCGCTTTCGCGAGCAGGCTCGCTCCCACAAAAAGCTCCCTTGCCACAAAAACACTCTCCACCTGCGCGACCTCATTTCTACCGGAGCATGCCCATGTCCTTTCTCCTCGGTCACCTGCTCTCCCTGAGCACCCTGCTGCTGGCCATCGACGCCCTGCTCTGGCACCTCGCGCCATTCAAGCATCGCGTCAGCCGGGTCGGCGTGCGCCTGGCGCTGTTTGTGCTGTTCAGCGCAGTGCTCATCAACGCCGGCGTCAGCCCGTTGCAGGCGCCGTTGTTTGCCGATGATCCCGTGGCGCAACTGGGGGCCACGGCACTGGGGATTCTCTGGTGGCTGTACACCGCGCGGGTGCTCACCGAAGTGATCGGTCTGGCCCTGATGCGGCGCATCGGCCACAGCGGCCGGCTGTTGCAGGATGTCATCGGCGCACTGGTGTTCCTGATTGCCGTGGTCGCCGCCGCCGGCTACGTGCTGGAGCTGCCGGTGAAAGGTTTGCTGGCGACCTCCGGCGTTGTCGCCATCGTGGTGGGCCTGGCATTGCAGAGCACCTTGAGCGACGTGTTCTCCGGCATCGTGCTCAACACCACCAAGCCGTACCAGGTCGATGACCGGGTTTCCATCGACGGCATTGAAGGCAAGGTGCTGGACATCGACTGGCGTGCCACCCACCTGCTGACCAGCGCCGGCAGCACGGCGGTGGTGCCCAACTCGGTGGCGGCCAAGGCAAAGATCGTCAACCTCAGCCGCCCGTTCAATGTGCACGGCGTGTCGATCAGCATTCTGGTGCCCAACCACATCCGCCCGCGCCGGGTACTCGATGCGCTGGACCGCACCCTTCAGGGCAGCAGCAGCCTGCTGCTCGATCCACCGCCGAAAGCCGTGCTCAAGGAGGCCGGCGAAACCATGTCCGAATACGTGGCCAGTGGCTTCATCGCCGAATTGGGCAAAAAGGGCGAAGTGCGCAATCAACTGTTCGACCTGGCCCATCGGCACCTCGAAGCGGCAGGCATTTCCCGGCAACCCGATGGCGTGATCGAGCCGTCGACCCGTGCACGGGCCTTGCTCGATGAAGTGAAAATCTTCCGCTCCCTGAGCGCAGAGGAACGTGATCGACTGGCCCAGAACATGGTGGCGCAGCAATACGCGGCCGGTGAGGTGGTGCTGGATCTGGATGAAGTGCCAGACAGCCTGTTCGTCATCGCCACCGGCGTGGTCAGCGCCACTGTCCCCGACGGCGGCACGCAGATCGAAGCCGGGCGCATGGGGCCGAGTGAAGTCATGGGCGAACAAAGCATCCTCGCCGACACACCGTCCCAGGCACGGTTCACCGCCATGACCTCAAGCATCATCTACCGTCTCGACAAATCCCTGACCCGCAGTTGCATGGTGCAACGACGGGAAGTCGACCGGGCGTTGAACAAGCTGCAGGCGGTGCGCCAGCAGAACAGCCGCATGGCGTTGATGGCCAAGCCGGTGGCGGTCAGGAAAGGTGGGTTTTTGAGTTGGTTGCAAAAGCGTTGATCAACGGTTCACACAAAACCTTGTAGGAGCGAGCTTGCTCGCGATAGCGGTGGATCAGCCAGCATCGATATTGAATGGCAGACCGCAATCGCGAGCAGGCTCGCTCCTACAAGTGCAGCGTACTTACTTGGCCGTGAACTTTGTGTAGCTGTTGATCAGGTTGCGATAGTTCGGCAAGCGCTCGGACAGCAGGTTGGCCAGGCCTTCCATGTCGTTGCGCCAGTCACCTTGCAGCTCGCAGGCCACGGAGAACCAGTTCAGCAGGTGCGCACCGGCGGCCGACATGCGTGCCCAGGCGGCTTGTTGCACGGTGGTGTTGAAGGTGCCGGAAGCGTCGGTCACTACAAACACTTCAAAGCCTTCGGCAATGGCCGACAGGGTCGGGAACGCCACACACACGTCGGTTACCACACCGGCGATGATCAGTTGCTTGCGACCGGTGGCCTTGATCGCCTTGACGAAGTCTTCGTTGTCCCAGGCGTTGATCTGGCCCGGGCGTGCAATGAACGGCGCGTCCGGGAACTGCGCCTTCAGCTCCGGCACAATCGGACCGTTCGGACCGCTGTCGAAACTGGTGGTGAGGATGGTCGGCAGTTTGAAGAACTTGGCGATGTCGCCCAGCGCCAGCACGTTGTTCTTGAACTCGTTGGGCGAGAAATCCTGTACCAGCGAAATCAGACCGGTCTGGTGGTCGACCAGCAAAACCACGGCATCGTCTTTGTTCAGGCGTTTGTACGGAACGTTGCTCATTGGAAACTCCTTGATGGATGGTTGTCGCAGTCAGCGCCGACCGGTTGGGCCGGCGCTTTTTTTGAATTCGTCAGAAGGCAAAACACGAGCAGCCAAAGGCGCCCCAGAAACCGGCGAAATCGCTGACCGGCGCGTTCGACAGACGCGCCCGTTCATGACTGTGGGAATGCACCGCACACGGACCGCTGCAATGGTGAACCTGGGCCTGCATTGGCGAGGTCGGACGCCAGTGGCCCGGCACCTTCACCACCGGCGACCAGTCCGGCAGTACCGGCACACTGGCCGGCCCGAGCTTCTCGAAGTCACCGGCGCCGTACACCACCTTGCCGCCGACCACGGTCAACACCGATTCGATCCACTTGATGGCCTCTTCATCGACGCTGAAAAAATCCGCGCTGAGGGCCGCGACGTCGGCCAGTTGCCCGACCTTGATCTGGCCCTTCTTGCCTTGCTCCGACGAGAACCAGGCGCTGCCGTGGGTGAACAGTTCCAGCGCCGTCAGGCGTGAAAGGCCTTCGGCGTGCAACTCCATGCCGCCGACGGTGCGACCGCTGACCATCCAGTACAACGAGGTCCACGGGTTGTAGCTCGACACCCGCGTCGCGTCGGTACCGGCGCCCACCGGTACGCCCTCGGCCAGCATGCGTTTGATCGGTGGCGTGGCTTCGGCCGCTTTCGCGCCGTAACGCTCGACGAAATATTCCCCCTGGAACGCCATGCGATCCTGGATCGCAATGCCGCCACCCAGTGCCCTCACCCGCTCGATGTTCTGCGGGGTGATGGTTTCGGCGTGGTCGAAAAACCATGGCAGGCCATTGAACGGAATGTCGCGGTTGACCTTCTCGAACACATCGAGCATGCGGCTGATGGATTCGTTGTAGGTGGCGTGCAAACGGAACGGCCAGCGTTGCTCGACCAGATGGCGCACCACCGGTTCCAGCTCGGCTTCCATGGTTTGCGGCAGGTCCGGGCGCGGTTCGAGGAAGTCTTCGAAGTCCGCCGCCGAGAACACCAGCATTTCCCCGGCGCCGTTGTGCCGCAGGAAATCGTCGCCCTGGTGCAGCTTCACGCTGCCGGTCCAGTTCTTGAAGTCGGTCAACTCTTCCTTGGGCTTCTGGGTGAACAGGTTGTAGGCGATGCGCACGGTCAGTTGCTCGTCTTTCGCCAACTGCTCGATCACCTGGTAATCGTCCGGGTAATTCTGGAAACCGCCGCCGGCATCGATGGCACTGGTCAGGCCCAGGCGATTGAGTTCACGCATGAACTGACGGGTCGAGTTGACCTGATACTCCAGCGGCAGCTTCGGCCCCTTGGCCAGGGTCGAATACAGAATCATCGCGTTGGGCCGCGCCACCAGCATGCCGGTCGGCTCGCCGTTGGCGTCACGCACGATCTCGCCACCCGGCGGGTTCGGCGTGTCGCGGGTGTAGCCGGCGACACGCAACGCGGCACGGTTGAGCAAGGCGCGGTCGTACAGGTGCAGCACGAACACCGGCGTGTCCGGTGCCGCCTGATTGAGCTCCGCCAGGGTCGGCATGCGCTTTTCGGCAAACTGGAATTCGTTCCAGCCACCGACCACCCGCACCCACTGCGGTGTCGGCGTGCGGTCAGCCTGATCCTTGAGCATGCGCAAGGCATCGGCCAGGGACGGCACGCCTTCCCAGCGCAGTTCCAGGTTGTAGTTCAAGCCGCCACGGATCAGGTGCAAGTGCGAGTCGTTGAGCCCGGGGATCACGCAGCGGCCCTTGAGGTCGATCACTTGGGTGCCGGAACCCCGCAGGGCCATGGCTTCGGCATCGCTGCCGACCGCCACAAAACGCCCGTCGCTGATCGCCACGGCGCTGGCGAGCGGTTTTTCGCGGTCAACGGTATGGAATTGACCATTGAACAGAATCAGATCGGCGTTCATCACGGTTCCTCGTGCAATGTTGAGGGAGACAGCCAGGGCGCGAACAGACGCGTCGCCATGGGCATGAAGAGGTAAACCACCGACAACACGATGGTCAGGGTGATCAGGAAGGTGGCCACCACGTAATTGGAGAGCAAGGCGTTGAGCTGTAGCAGCGGCCCCCAGAGCAGCGGCACCAGCAAGGTGTGCGGCAGGATTACCAGCAGCGTCACCACGGCCTGCTTCCAGCGCGGCGGTGGCGTACCGGCCTCGGCCTGAGGCGAGAACCAGAACTCGTTGACCGGATTGACTTCGGTCTGGTCGCCATCGGCGAGCATCGGCGCGGCTTCGTTGACCAGTTGTTGGCGCTGCGGTGAGTCGAGCCAGTTCTGCATCGCCTCGGTCGAGCAAAAGCGCAGCACGCAGGTGTAGGTGTCCAGGCCGGCATTCTTGCCACGTACCACATCCACGCCCAGGTGCCCGACGTTCTGCGCGGCCACCTTGACGATGTTGCGCAGCCAGGCTTCATAAGGCACTTCGAAACCGGCCTTGACCCGGTGCTTGACGATCAGGGTCACCACCTCATCAGGCCCGGGACTTGCCGGCTCACGGCGATTGGATTCAGACATAACGCAAGGCTCCGGCGAAACGGACATTGAGCGCCAGCCGTCCCGGCCCGGCGATGAAAATGCTGGTGAACACGATCAGCAACAGCCAGCCGAACTGGCCCTCGAAGAGCGTCCACTGCGGATGCACGACCAACATCGACACCCACAGCAGAAACAGAATAGGCAAACACGCCAGACGCGCCAGCAACCCGGCGACGATCAGCAGCGGGCACACCACCTCGGCGAAAATCGCCAGCAGCAGCGTCAGGTTCGCGCCCAGCTGGAAAGGGTCTTCGATGTTTTGCAGCTCGGCGCTGTAGTGCAGCAGCTTGGGCAAACCATGCACCCACAACAGGAACAAACTGCCGCTGACCCGCAGGAACAGCAGCCCCCAGTCTTGCGCCCGATCATCGCGTCGCGAAGCGTCCATGGCCTACCCGCACAAATGAAAAACCACCGGCGTCGATGCGCCGGGACTGGATTCGATAGTGCCGGGACGGGGGGAGGAAAAATTGAATGTACGTGCTCTGTTTGCGGGAAGACCGAGAGTGGCCAAACGGCATGGAACCCTTTGGGAGCTTGCTCGCGATTGCGGTGGGTCAGTCGACATCCATGCTGAATGTGATGCAGCCATCGCGAGCAAGCTCCCACAGGGTTACTCGTTGCTTGCGGTTACTCGGTTAGCCTTGCGGATCGAGATTATCCAGCGCGCGATTCACCGCCAACTCGCCCAACATGATGATCTGCGCAATGCCCAGCAGCGCATTGCGATGAGGACTTTGCAGAAACCCCGCAAGGTCACTGGCCATGATGCTGGCCGAGGCCAGGGATTCGCAGGCGTGGGCCAATAGCGTTTCAGTGTTGATGTCGGGGGCGATGACAAACATCGTGCTGGGTTTGTGCGATGGAGCCGGGTCTTTTGCGGGGTTCAGGTAGTGATCCAGCGCGCGGTCGGCGGCTTCGTGGAGCTTTCTGGAGTCGAGCGAGTCGTAGGGGGAAACGTCGTCGGATTGCGGGGGATTGGGGGTTGGTTTGAACATGGCGGAGCTCCTTTATACCTGGTGAAACCACCAAAACCCGTCGCTAAACAAGTAAGGGTGGCAGCTGTACGCAGGTTAGCGAACCGGGAGGTATAAGACCCGGCAGACCCGAAGGCCTCCCGCGCACAGCCACCATGTCGAAAATTGCAGACTGGAGCCTTGTTGCGCTTATACCTGGTCGGGTCGCTAAACCCGGTCGCTGAATTTGCAGCGACAGGGAAACGATAAAGACCGGGTACAAGACTCACAAGCCGGCGGATTCTGGCGTAGTTGTAGGCAACGACGCAAGGCGGCGTAGCTTTCAGGAATAGAGGCTGACGGCTTTTAAACAGCGCTGTCGGAACACTGCGTATTCCCTATGGGAGCGAGCTTGCTCGCGATGGCGGCATTACATCCGGCATTGGCGTTGACTGGTCCACCGCTATCGCGAGCAGGCTCGCTCCTACAGTGGATCAGCGTTTGTCTGTGAGAGATTGGTTGGCTGGCCCGCCGCCTTCGCGTTCAAGCCCGCTCCTACAGTGGATCAGCGTATGTCTGTGAGAGATTGGTCGGCTGGCAGGCCGCCATCGCGAGCAAGCTCGCTCCTACAGAAGAGCAAAGACAGAGCGCGTACACCGCGCCGCTTCTCACCACTCATCAGGCCGAGCGTTAGCTCGCCTGCAGCTCTTGATCTTGATCCACCCGCCCCCTCGGAAGGCTGAGTGGAGGTGTTTATCCGGGGATTGGCGCGCAGCGCCGTTCGACGCAGTCGAACTCATTGCATGTAGGTCGAAGCGAAGCCGACCGGAGGGCAATGCCCCCGGATGAATACCGCAGCGAAGGAACGCCGAGCCTCAGCGAGGGGCCGTACGTAAGGGGCGAGACCTTTTGGTTCCTTTTGGGGCGTTTGCCAAAAGGGACTCGCCGTAAGGGCGAAACCGCCAGCCGCCGTTACCGCAGAAACGGATATGTACTCAGTCAGGAGGGAATATCCAAAGCCACAGACATGAACTGACTGATCCGCGACCGCAACCACCGCTCCGCCGGATCATTGTCATGCACCCCACTCCAGGCCATCGACAACTGCGCCGCCTCGATCTCGAACGGCGGATCCTCGGCCCGCAACCCACACCCCTCAACCAACGCACACGCCGCATAATCGGGCACGGTGGCAATCATCTCGGTCCCGGCGAGCAACGCCCGCAACCCACTGAACTGCGGCACCCCCAGCACCACACGACGACTACGCCCGACCTTCGCCAGATCCAGGTCGATATTGCCGCTCAAGTCCCCCGAGAACGACACCATCGCATGGGGCCGCTCGCAGTACTCATCCAGGGTCAGCGTCCCCGGCCGGGTGTCGCCGCGCAGCACTTTGCAGGGAATATCGCGCAGCTTCTTGCGCTTGGCATTGGCCGGCAGATCCGTGGTGTAACTCACGCCCACCGAGATCTCTCCCGACGCCAGCAGCGCCGGCATCAACAGATAATTGGCCCGCCGCACGACCACGACAATCCCCGGCGCCTCTTCCTGCAATTGACGCAGCAATGGCGGAAACAAACCGAACTCGGCATCGTCCGACAGCCCGACGCGGAACACATCGCAACTGGTCGCCGGATCGAACTCCTTGGCCCGGCTGACCGCGCCGGAAATGGTATCCATGGCCGGTTGCAGTTCCTTGAGAATCGCCAGCGCCCGCGCCGTCGGTTCCATGCCGCGACCGTTGCGCAGCAACAAGGGGTCGTCGAACAGATCCCGCAGACGCCCCAGCGCGGCGCTCACCGCCGGTTGGCCCATGAACAGTTTTTCCGCGACACGGGTCAGGTTCTTTTCGAACATCAAGGCTTCGAAAATCACCAGCAGGTTCATGTCGACGCGACGCAGATCGTTACGGTTCATTGGCACGGGTTCCTTGTGTGTTCGGCCAGGCGCGAATGCCGTCGACTTTACTCGATCAACGGCACGTTTGCCGCTCGTTTGTACGGCCCGTACTCCACCGGCACCCACTGGAAATGCTTGTCTTCGGCGGTGATATGACCGATGCCGGGGAATGGCAGGTGCGCCGCCGTCACCCAGGTCTTGCTGGCGGCAGCGGCACTGAACACCTGGTTGCGGCTTTTGATCGCATGCTGGCTGTCGACGTCGAAACCGATCGACACCTCAGGATGCAAGAACTGCACGGCGAGGTTGTGCACCAGGTCGCCCATGAACAGGATGCTTTGCCCTTGAGACGTGAAACGGTACGTGGTGCTCCCCGGCGTGTGCCCGGCTTCCAGTTGCGCCTCGACCACACCCGGCAGCGGTGACTGGCCGGGGGTGAAGGTCTTGAAACGGCCAGCGGCAACGTAAGGCGCGGTGGAGTCCTGGGCGACCTTGAAGAAGCCCTTGGCCGCTTCCGGTGCCTTGGCCAATGCCTGCGGATCGAGCCAGTAGTCAGCCTCGGCCTTGGCGGCATACACCGTGGCGTTGGCGAACACCGGTTGCTGTTGGCCGTCCACCAGACCGCAGACGTGATCCAGGTGCAGGTGGGTGATCAGGATGGCGTCCACCTGTTCCGGTTTGTAGCCGGCCGCTTGCAGGTTGGCCGGCAGTTGGCCGGCGGTAGGACCGATGCACTGCCCTGCCCCGGTGTCGATCAGGACAAGCTGTTTACCAGTGTTGACCAGAAAGGCGTTGAAGGCGGTCTGTACCCCCGGGGTTTCAATCGAACGACGGGCCAGCAGAGCGCGGATCTGGCCCTGGCTCATGCCCTGCAATAGCTTGGGCGACAGATCGTTGTAGCCGTCGAACAGCGCCGTCACCTCGTAATCCCCCAGCGCCAGGCGGAAGTAACCGGGTACTTGTGTGCCAACCTGCGCGGGCGCCTGAGCCTGTGCACCGGCGCAGATCAGAACCAGGCCGATGGCGCCGAGCGTTCCCTGCAATGTCCGTTTCATCTGTTTACCTTTTTCAGGCCAAGCGGCGGTCCGTTATAGCCCGCTCCATTGTGCGCATCTTGTGCCAATCGCCATTGCCGGCACTTGCAACGATGTGCTGTGTTCACACCCTCGGGCATGGAATTAACAACGTTTAACTCGTCAGCCATAGCGGGCGCCTCCAACAATGAAGCCCTCAGCGCAGAACAGTTTTTTTCCAGAGTAACGGTGCTGATCGCTCGAACCGGGCGCCAGCGCTTTTCCTCCCCGACCGGACAATGGCCATGGCTTACCCACAGCAAACCACCGCCCGCGCACCTGCCAGCGAACCTCGCAAGCCCCACACCGGCGGCCTCAGCCCGCAACGCGAAAAACTGGTTAAACAACTGATCCTCGAACGTCTGGGCGACAGCCTGGAGGTCACTGAACTGGCACAGGCCTGCGCCCTCTCGCGCAGTCATTTCTCCCGTGCATTCAAGTGCAGCACCGGCCTCTCGCCACAGGACTGGATTCGCCAGCAGCGCATTGCCCTGGCCAAGCAATTGATCCAGTACACCGGCCTGAGCCTCACGCAGATCAGCCTCGAATGCGGCTTCTGCGATCAGGCGCACTTCTGCCACATCTTCACCCGCAGCGAAGGCATCAATCCGTTTGCCTGGCGCTGCCAGGTGGTGCATGGCCTTAAAAGCAAAAGATCGCAGCCTTCGGGCATGCACGCTAGCGTGTAGGCGCTGGCGAAGCCTGCGATCTTTCAGTCACACATCAACCCTTGAGGAACGCCAACAGGTCAGCGTTCAGCTGATCCTTATGCGTGTCCGTCAAACCGTGAGGGGCGCCCGGGTAAATCTTCAGGGTCGAGCCCTTCACCAGTCTGGCGGAGGAGACGCCCGCCGCTTCGTACGGCACGACCTGATCCGCGTCGCCATGCACCACCAGGGTCGGCACGTCGAACTTCTTCAAGTCTTCAGTGAAGTCGGTTTCCGAGAATGCCTTGATGCAGTCATAGGCGCTCTTGTGGCCGGCCATCATGCCCTGCATCCAGAACCAGTCGATCATGCCCTGGGACGGTTTCGCGCCGGGTTTGTTGAAGCCGAAGAACGGTCCGCCGGCGAGGTCGATGTACAGCTGCGAACGGTCGGCCAGCGAGGCCTGGCGGATGCCGTCGAACACTTCCAGCGGCAGGCCGCCGGGATTGGCTTCGGTCTTGAGCATCAGTGGCGGCACCGCGGAAATCAGTCCGGCCTTGGCCACGCGGCCGGTGCCGTGGCGACCGATGTAGCGCGCCACTTCGCCACCACCGGTGGAGAAGCCGAACAGCACGGCGTTTTGCAGATCGAGCAGCTCGATCAACTGCGCCAGATCGTCGGCGTAATGGTCCATGTCATTGCCCGACCACGGCTGACTGGAGCGCCCATGACCGCGTCGGTCGTGGGCGATGACCCGGTAGCCCTTGGAAGCCAGGAAAATCATCTGCGACTCCCAGCTGTCAGCGTTCAGCGGCCAGCCATGACTGAAGACAACCGGCTGACCGGTGCCCCAGTCCTTGTAGTAGATCTCGACGCCGTCGCGGGTAGTGAAGGTGCTCATGGGTGATGCCTCCTTAACGAGGGTTGGGGGGTGAATCAAACCGGTGACGGCTTCATGCGGTCCGCCAGGCGCGCCACCCGCTCGCCCAGGTGCGCGGCGGTGCAGCGATCCTCGGGCGGCGGGGCATCGTCGGGGGATTGCTCGACATTCGATTGGGCCATGGCGCCCAGCGAGCTGCCCAGGCGATTGAGCTGGCCGTTGAACGCGCCGATGCTGGAGCGTGCCGGCAGCAGATCGAGGCCGACCCAGATCATCGAGTGCTGGGCGGCGAACACCGCGATCTGCAGCAAGGTGTTGAGCTTGTCGCCGCACAGGCTGCCGGAATTGGTGAAGCCCGCCGCGAGCTTGTCGCGCCAGGGTTGGGTCAGGTAGAACGCCGACGTGGCCTCCATGAACGCCTTGAAGGCCGCCGAGGCACTGCCCATGTAGGTCGGCGCGCCGAAGATGATGGCGTCGGCGCGGTGCAGCCGCGCCCAGTGCTCGTCCACTTCCTCGACCGGGATCAACCGGCAGGTGCTGCCCAGGTGCCGTTCCACGCCCGCGGCCACGGCTTCGGCCATGACCCGGGTATGCCCGTAGCCACTGTGATAGACCACCACCACGTTGCTCATTCAGGTGTCCTAGTGATGAGTTGATCTCCCTTGTAGGAGCGAGCCTGCTCGCGATGGTGTGTCAGCCACATTGGTGTCGACTGATACTCCATCGCGAGCAGGCTCGCTCCTACAGGACCAGAGTTTTGGCGTAGACCGGACGCACGACGAGTTAAACGTTGTTAATTTTCCTTGGCGCGCAAAAAGCCCCGGCAAGTCCTGCCCATCTGTCGCAGCCAATGTTTTCGGGACCGACAGCCGCTGCCTGATACGCTAGAGTCATTGCCTGCCCCTTCAGTCACTCAGGCGGCGCATTGCGCTCCGTAAAAAACCTGAGGAATATGCTCGAAAACCGCGTACTAGACGGATGCAGCAGGAGCGACTCGTTGACCCTTTCCCCCGAACGGGCTGTGCATTTCGGCCCCTACCGGGTCTACCCCGGACAACGCCTGGTGATGGAGGCCGACCAGCCTTTGCGCCTGGGGCGGCGTGCCATGGACATCCTGTTGATCCTGCTCGAGCACGCCGGCAACGTGGTCAGCAAGCAGCAACTGATCGCCCGGGTCTGGCCCAACAGCGTGGTCGAAGACATCAACCTGCGGGTGCACATGGCCGCGTTGCGCAAGGCGCTCGGCGACGGTCAGGCCGGCCAGCGCTACATCGTCACCGTGGCCCAGCGCGGGTACAGCTTCGTCGCACCGCACTCACTGGAGCAGGCCGAGCAACCGCCAGCGGCCGTGATTTGCGCACCGAACCGGCATAACCTGCCTGTGCGCCACACGCGCATGATCGGCCGGCAGACGCTGGTCGACAATCTGGTGGTGCAACTGCCACACCAGCGCTTCATCACCCTCGTCGGTCCCGGCGGCATCGGCAAGACCACCGTGGCCTTGCGGGTCGCCGAACAAATGATCGGTCGCTACCGGGACGGCATTCGCCTGCTGGACCTGGCCCCGATCAACTGCCCGCTGATGATCGACGGCCACCTGGCGACATTGCTCGAACTGGCCCTGCACGACGACGCCCCCCTGAGCGGTCTTGCCGACTGTCTGCGCGACAGGCAAATGCTGTTGGTCCTGGACAACTGCGAACACCTGGTCGACGCCATCGCCCTGCTCTGCGAAAACATTCTGCGCAGTGCACCGCACGTGCACATCCTGGCCACCAGCCGCGAGAGCCTGCGGGCCGAAGGGGAATTCGTTCAGCGTCTGGAGTCGCTCGACTGCCCGCCGCCCATCGCCGTCCTCGACCGCGCCCAGGCCATGACCTTTTCCGCCCTGCAACTGTTTGTCGAGCGGGCCATGGCCAGTCATGACAGTTTTGAACTGACGGATGATGAACTGCCGCTGTTGATCGACATCTGCCACCGACTGGACGGCATTCCACTGGCCATCGAACTGGCAGCGGCGCAAGTGGGCAACTTCGGATTGCCCGGCCTGCTGGCGCAGTTGCAAAGCAGCTTCCGGGTGTTGACCCAGCCCTGCCAGACGCCGCTGGCACGTCATCAGACGTTGCGCGCGACACTGGACTGGAGCTTCGAACTGCTTAATGCCTGCGAAAAGACCTGCCTGCGCCGACTCAGTGTGTTTCGCGGCAGCTTCACCCTGGAGTCGGCAGCGGCGGTGATCGTCGGCGAACACATCGAACCCCGCGAAGTGTTCGGCTCGATCACCCAACTGGTCGCCAAGTCACTGCTGAACGTGGAGGTGGGCGACGAAGATGTTTACTACAGCCTGCTCGACACCACCCGCGGCTATGCCCTGGAAAAACTTGCGCAAACCACCGACCTGCCCGGCACTCGGGAGCGCCATGCCGAGCGTTGCCTGACGCTGATGCAACAGGCGCAGGACGACTGGGAGAGAACCTCGACCGGCCTGTGGCTCGAACGCTATGGCCGGGCCCTGGAGGACATCCGCGCGACTCTCGATTGGGGTTTGCACGCGCAAGGGCCGCAGGCGCTGGCTGTACGTCTGGCCGCGACGTCTACGCCCCTGTGGCAGGAGTTGTCACTGCTCAAGGAACACGGCGGTTATGTGCGCAAGGCGCTGGCCTTGCTCGAGCAGTCGGCCGAGCCTTGCCCGCGCTTGCAGATGGCCCTCAAGCTGGCTCTGGGCAATGCCTGTTACCACGCTCATGGCGCCAGCACCGAAACCATTGGTGCTTTTGTCAGCGCCAGAACCTTGGCCAGCCGACTCAACGATGTGGCCGGTCAGTTGCGGGCGATTTCCGGACACCTGGCGGCCAATCTCAGCGGCGGCCAATACCAGATGGCCCTGGAACAGAGCCGGCAATTCGATCAACTGGGGCTACATGACGACGCCCTGATGTCCCTGAGCATGCATCGATTGCGAGTGCTCGCCCTGCACTTCTGCGGCGACCAGCGACAGGCCGGGGAGCATGCCGAACAGGTGCTGCAACGCATGGCCCACAGCGGTCATCTCAACCGGTTCACCCATGGCTTCGGCGTGCAATACGACCAGAGCGTCGCGGCGTTGACCATCCACGCACGCATCCTCTGGCTGCAAGGCCTACCGGAACAGGCCTGGCGCGCAGCCCGACAGGCGCTGGACATCGCGCTGCAGATCAACCACGGCACGTCGATCTGCTACACCCTGGCGCTCGCCGGCTGCCTGATCGCCCACTACAACGGCGACACCCGCAGCGCCCGCGAGCTCCTGCGCCTGCTACTGCAACAGACGCAGAAACACTCGGTCCTGCTGTTCCATGGCTGGGCACAACACTACGCGCGGGTGATAGGCGGCACCGATGTGCAGCCCATCGGTCGACAATGCGTCGGTTTGATCAAGGACATCATGGTCACGCTGGATTCGACCTGTGTCGACGATGAACTGCTCGAACGTGCGCAAAGCGGTGTTTCGGACTGGAGCACGGCAGAAATTCTGCGGGCCAGGGCCAGGACGTTGCTGGCAACCGATTGCCCGCTCAACGCCGCGACGGCCGAAACCGTGCTGCTCAAGGCACTCAACGTGGCAAAGGCCCAGGGTGCGCTGGCCTGGGAGCTGCGTAGCGCCACCTCACTGGCGCAGTTGTGGCAGCGTCAGGGCGATCCCCAACGGGCGCATCAATTGCTGGCCCCGATCTACCAGCGTTACACCGAAGGTTTCGCCACGCCCGACTTGATGACCGTTCGCCGGCTACTCGACGAGTTGCAATGCCACCTGCCCGCCTGAAGGCCAGCACGTCTGAGTGACGTAACCGGCATAACGAATTTCGAGGGCGCGCAACTCACCACTGAGCTCGAGTTTTTCCAGTGCGTAAGTGCGGGTGGTGTTGAGGAAGCGGTAGCGGGTCACACCGCCGCCCTGCTCCTGGGACAGCAGTGACTTGAGTGTGAGGTTGTCCAGCACCTCGATCAGGGCGGCGACCGGCAACGCGTCGCAGCTGATCACGCCGATCGCTGCGTCCTGGGTAAAGGCCATCTTGAACACCGCCAGGCGCTGTAACACGGTTTGCTCCACGGCAGTCAAACGTTCGTAGCTCCAGTCCAGCGCTGCCTTGAGCGTCTGGTGCCGGGGCACGGCCGTGCGGCGGCCCTGGGACAGCAGCTGAAAACAGTTATCGAGTTGCGCTTGCAACCCCACCAGCGCCAGCGCATCGATTTGCGCCGCCGCCAATTCAATCGCCAGCGGCAGGCCGTCGAGGCGCCGGCAGATTTCCCGTACGGTCTTGAGGTCTTGCTCGCGCAGGGTGAAGCCTTGCTGACGAGCCCGGGCACGGCTGACGAACAACTGCACCGCCGAATAGCCCATGACCTCGGCGACACTGCGCAGCGCTGAAGCCGGCGGCACCGCCAGCGGTGGCAGGCGCAATACGGTTTCACCCGCCGCCTTGAGGGGCTCGCGGCTGGTGGCGAGGATCGACAATCGCGGCAGCGAAGCCAGCAGCGTTTCGATCAACGTCCGGCAGCGTTCGAGCAGGTGTTCGCAGTTGTCCAGGACCAACAAGGCATGCCGCTGCGCCAGCGCCTCCAGCGTGGTGCCGACCTCCAGCCCAAGGGTTCGTGTGAGGTGATCGGTCACTTGCGCCGGGTCATCGATCGCCGCCAGGTCCACCAGCCACACGCCGTGCCGATAGTGCTGCAACAACAGTTCGGCCACGCGCAGCGCCACGGTGGTCTTGCCGATCCCGCAAGGCCCGACCAGGGTCATGAATCGCCGCACCGGCAGCTGCCGCACCAGGCTGCCGACAATTGCATCGCGCCCGGTGATCGGAGTGAGCCGCGCCGGCAGGTTGTGCAGGGGCTTTTTTACGGTCTCGCTCGGGAACGCTACAGGCTGCGGCAAATGCTGTACCGGGGCGACAAAACTGTAGCCGCGCTGGGGAATGTTGACGATGTAGCACTGTCCGTTCTGCCCGTCGCCCAGGGCTCGGCGCAGGGCGGCAATGTGTACCCGCAGGTTGATTTCTTCGACCACGGAGCGCGGCCAGACCTGTGCAATCAACTCTTCCTTGCTGACCACCGAACCTGCGTGTTCGACCAGCACCTGCAACACGTCAAGGGCGCGGCCGCCCAGACGCAGCGGTCGATCGCCCTCCAGCACCAGTCGCTGACTGAGGTGCAAAGCGTAGGGTCCGAATTGCAGCACCGCTTCGCTGTTTATATCTCTGAGGCTGTTCATGCGCTGTCACTCGCTGGAAGCCTGGCTCGGTACGTGAGTCCATCCCAGGCTCCGCACCTTCCTTGCAATGAGTTCACCGGTATCTTGGCAGGCCTCGGTGACGGTACAACTGCCATGGGGGGAGCGTCACGGCCATTGCGGTGCGCATGACGGACACGCGCGTTAGCTGAACTGCTCGCGGTATTGGGTCGGGGTCAGGCCAAGCTTTTCACTGAACAGAAAACGCATGTGCCGCACGCTGCCGAAGCCGCTTTTGAAGGCCACGGTCTTGAGCGGCAATTCGGTGGTCTCCAGCAGGTTCCTGGCACAATCGATGCGTGCGCTTTGCAGAAATTCCATCGGCGTCATGCTCACTTCCCGGGCGAACACCCTGGCGAAATGGCGCGGGCTCATGTTGGCCAGACCGGCCATGCGCTCAATGCTGTAGGTTTCATCGAGATGCTCGAGCACATGGTTCTGCACCCGGGTAATCGCCGTTTCGTGGGGGGCCACCGCCGCCATCAACGGGCTGAACTGCGCCTGCCCGCCCTGGCGTTTCATCACCACCAGCAACACTTTGGCCACGTCCTGGGCGACTTTTTTGCCGTGGTCCTGGGCCACCACTGACAAGGCCAGGTCGATCCCGGCGGTGACGCCGCCGGACGTGATCAGGTTGCGGTCCTGGACGAAGATCCGGTCGGTCTCGACGGTCGCCTTCGGAAAGCCCTTGATCAGCCGCTCGGTGTAGTGCCAGTGGGTGGTGACACGATAGCCGTCGAGCAAGCCCGCATGCCCCAGCACGAACGCCCCGGTGCAGATCGAGCCATAAGCGGCGGACCGGCTGATGTTGTGCCTGAGCCAGTCGAGCAATGGCGGATGCCGTTCGTTGTAGGCACCGGGACCACCGGGCACCAATAGCAAATCAAAACCCTCGCAGGCCTGATCGATGTGCAGGTCGGCGTGCACGCTCACCCCGTTGGACGCCCGCAGTGCGCCGGGCTCGGTGCCGATGGTCGACAGCACATAGTGATCGTCGGGTTTCAGATAGCGATTGGCGATGGAAAACACTTCCATGGGCCCGGCCATGTCGAGCAGGAGAAAGTCGGGAAACAGCACCATTGCCACGGTTTTCATGGATTGGAATTCACTGGGATCAAATAAGGTCGGTCCGCCAAACACCGGGCCCTTGTGGGAGCGAGCCTGCTCGCGAATGCGGTGTATCAGCCAACGTTGATAGCGACTGACACTACGCCTTCGCGAGCAGGCTCGCTCCCACAGGGTCTGCGCCCGGCATCAGGGAGTGCTGTGCATTATGGCCAAGTACGACGTAGAGGTTGGAAAATAATAGCTGATTCGCCCTCATAAACTGTCAACCTGGCCGAGACAGTATTTCAGTTTCTACCTACTTATTGCATCAATCAGTAACCATTAACCTTCTCCTCACTCGGACGAATTCACGTCCCCACAGGAGATTTCATCATGCTGACTCTTCGCAAAGCCTCGGATCGTGGCCTGGCCAATCACGGCTGGTTGAAGTCGTTCCATACCTTTTCCTTCGCCAACTATCGCAACCCGAAAGAGCAGGGTTTTTCCGACCTGTTGGTGATCAACGACGACCGCGTCGCCGCCGGCAAAGGCTTCGGCCAGCACCCGCACCGCGACATGGAGATTTTCTCCTATGTGCTTGAAGGCGCCCTGGAACACAAGGACACCCTGGGCACCGGTTCGGTGATCCGCCCCGGCGACGTGCAACTGATGAGCGCAGGCAGCGGCGTGGCCCACAGTGAGTTCAACCACTCCAGCACCCGGCCGGTGCACTTTCTGCAGATCTGGATCGTGCCCGACGTCAGCGGCGCCAAACCGCGTTATCAGCAAGAGCATTTCAGCACCCAGAAGAAACGCGGCCGCCTGCAACTGATCATCTCGCCGGACGGCGCCAAGGGTTCGCTCAAGGTGCGTCAGGATGCACGGGTGTATGCCGGCCTGATCGACGGCAAGGAAAGCGCCACCCTGGAACTCGCCGCCAACCGCTACGCCTATGTGCACGTGGCCCGGGGCAGCGTCGAACTCAACGGTGTGTTGTTGCAGGAAGGCGACGGTGTGCGGGTTCGTGATGAACAGGCGCTGACCTTGAGCAACGGCGTGGATGCTGAAGTATTGGTCTTCGACTTGCGCCCACAGGAACTGCCGCAAATGCCATGACAAAACCCTGTAGGAGCGAGCCTGCTCGCGATGCGCTGGGTCATTCAACAGTGATGTCGTCTGACACTCCGCCATCGCGAGCAGGCTCGCTCCTACTGGTTATTCACCAGTCCCGGCGAACCCCGCGACAATCTCATCGATCACCGCCCGGACCCTGGCCGTATGCCGCAGGTCCGCGTGGGTCACCAGCCAGATGTCATAAGGCATTGGCCGCGAGCGCTCCGGCCACAACCTGACCAGCCCCTCCTTCTCCCCGATGTACACCGGAATCTCTCCGACCCCGATCCCCGCCGCAATCGACCGACGCACCAGCAGGCTGGAACTGAGGCTCGCGACAATCCGCCCGCGCGCCACCGGTTCCGAGACCAGCGTCAGGTCTTTGTTGCCCTGCAAATATGGTTGATACACCACCAGATCATGCCCGGCGAACGCCGAACCCGGCTCCGGCACGCCGTGGGCATCGACATAGGCTTGCGAGGCAAATAACCCCACCGGCCAGCGAGCAATACGTCGGGCGATCAGGTCAGGGTTTTCCGGCCGGGTGTTGCGTACGGCGATGTCCGCTTCGCGTTTTGCCAGGCTGAGGATCTGCGTGGTGGCGTCCAGTTGTACCCGTACATCCGGGTGTTGCCGATGCAGACGGGCAATCGCCGGGATCAGGAAATCAATCGCCAGAGAATCGGTGGTACTGACGCGAACCGTGCCGGTCAAGCGATCGTCCAGGCCCTGGATTTGGCGTTCCAGTTCCAGCGCCGAATGCTCCATTTTCTCCACGGCCTTGAGTGCCGCTTCGCCGACAGCCGTCAGCGCATAACCTTCGGAGGTGCGCAGGAACAAGGTCGCACTCAATGACTTTTCCAGCGCCGTGATGCGCCGACCGACAGTAGCCTGGTCGACCCCCAATACCCGCGCCGCCCCGCGCAACGTGGATTCGCGGCAAACCGCGAGAAATATCCGGGCGTCATCCCAATTCATAACGCTCTCCTGATGATGCAATTACGCATCAGCATAGCGCGTAATCGCTGCATTAATGCTTCGAAAAACCTCGATATGCTAAAGGCCTGAGTGACCTTACAGGACAATGCACATGCACAGTTCATCGCCTCCCCTTACCCCGGCACCCGGTACGATCTGGCTGCCGATCTTCGCCGGCCTCTGCGCCAGCCTGGTCAGCATCGGCCTGGCGCGTTTCGCCTACACGCCGCTGATTCCCTCGCTGATCCAGGCCCACTGGTTTTGCGCCAGTGACGTGGTGTACCTCGGCGCCGCCAATCTGGTGGGTTACCTGATCGGTGCACTGATCGGCCATCCGCTGGCACGCCGGACCTCGAAAAAGACCGCCCTGCGCCTGATGATGCTCGCGGTGACCCTGGCGTTTTTCGCCTGTGGCTTTCCGTTGTCGGTGGGCTGGTTCTTTGGCTGGCGCCTGCTGTCGGGGATTGCCGGTGGCGCGATCATGGTGTTGGTGGCGGCCACCGTATTGCCTCAGGTCCCGGCGGCCCGCAAAGGTCTGGCCAGCGGCGCGATATTCCTGGGTATCGGCCTGGGCATCGCAGGATCGGGGACGATCGTGCCGCCGCTGCTGAGCCTCGGCTTGCAGCAAACCTGGTTCGGCCTGGGCTTGCTGGCCCTGATCCTTACGGCTGCCAGTTGGTTTGGCTGGCCGACAACCGCGCACCCAGGCACCGTAGCGCCGTCGAATGCATCGTCGTCCACCCCCACCGACCCGAACGTTTACCTGCTGTTCGCCCAATACGCGTTCATGGCGGCCGGGCTGGTGCCGGCCATGGTGTTCCTGGTGGATTACGTCGCCCGCGGACTCAATGCCGGGGCACATGTCGGCGCGCTGATCTGGGTGATGTATGGGCTGGGCGCGATTGTCGGGCCGGTAAGCTACGGTTTTCTGGCCGACCAACTGGGCGCGAAAACGGGGATCCGTATCGTGCTGGTGCTGCAAGCGCTGGCGGTCGGCCTTTTATCGATCAGCAGTTCGTTCGCGGCGCTGGCTTTACTGGCGGTGATCCTCGGCTCCTTCCCGCCAGGCATCGTGCCGCTGGCGTTGGCGCGGGTGCATGAACTGATCCCCGGGCATCATCAGCAACAGGTTGCCTGGAGTCGCGCCACCGTGTCGTTCGCGACTTTCCAGGCGCTCTCGGGGTTCGCTTATTCGGCGCTGTTCAACGCCAGTGGCGGCCATCATGCCTTGATGTTCGTGATTGCCGCCGGGGCGATCGTTGTAGCGCTGTTACTGGAACTGGGCAGTCGATTGCTCAATCGCTCGACCGAATCTTTAACGCTCAATACAGGTGTATGAAAGTTGATGGCTCAGGGCTCCTGAAGGGTGGCCACCTCTGCGCCCTGCTCCCCCTGATAACGGGCCCGATAGCGCCCCGGGCTTTCCCCGGTCCACTTCTTGAATGCCCGATGGAAGGCGCTGGGTTCCTGGAAACCCAATTGCTCGGCGATATCGCTGATGCTCGCATCGCTCTGACGCAGTTGCTCAAAGGCCACGCCCCGGCGTACTTCGTCCTTGATCTCCTGATAGGAACAGCCTTCACGCTCCAGTTTGCGGCGGAAGGTGCTGGGGCTCAGGTGCTGTTCCAGAGCAAAGGCCTGCAACGTCGGCCACTCACTGTAATGACTGCCGCGCAAACGCTGGTGAACCTGGGCTGCGAGGCCATGCTGGTTACGGAAGCGGATCACCAGCCATTGCGGCGCGGTACGCAAAAACACTTTCAGCGAAGCCAGGTCCTGAACGACGGGCAGACGCAGGTAGTGGCTGGCAAATTCGATTTCGGTGCGCTCGGCACCAAAGGTCAGGTTGGGACCCCAGAGCAGGCGGTCGTCACCCAGCGGCAGGCGCGAATGGCGGAAGTCCGCACGGTCAATGGGAATGCGCCGCCCGCCCAGCCAGCACAGCAGGCTGATCATCAACACCAGGAAGGTTTCTTCACCAAACCGGCTGGCATCGTCGTCCGTCGAACGGGTTTCCAGGCTGATGACCGCACGCTTGCCACGCACGGCCAACGAGCCGCGAAAGTCGCGCAGGAACAAGCCGAAGTTGGCGAGGCACTGACGCATGGCCTTGTGCAGATCGGGTTCCTGAATCAAGGCGCGACAAATCAGGGCGAAACTGCCCGGCGGCATGCCATGGGAGTCGAGCCCGAAGAATTCATCGTCGAGTTCGCGGATCTGAATCAGCCACAACGCCGCAAACGCGTTGGCCGGCACCCGCGCCGTGGGTTGGTGCATGACCGCCGGATCAATGCCCGCCTGTTCGAGCACGGCCGTCACGCGCTGCGGGTCATCCCTCAGCCCATGGATCATTGCCTGCACGAAATAGGCGGCAACCGAGTCCTTTTCCCGCATTGGTTCGCTTCTCTCTCATCACCCGAATGGCAAAAAACATCAGTGCCGTTGAACAGTTTTGGCATAGGACAACCGCCCTGCCGGCTCTAGACTCGCGGCAATAGTACGCCTTCGGCTGCAGTCGCGGCCAAGGTATCGCAGGGTTTGATCGAAGGATGGGAAGATGAATCTGCAAAACATCGGGGTGATCGGTGCGGGCACCATGGGCAACGGCATTGCACAAGTCTGTGCCATGGCCGGTTTCAACGTGACCTTGCTCGACATATCCGAAAGCGCGTTGCAAAAAGCCGTCGCAACGGTCGGTAAAAACCTGGACCGGCAGATCGCCAAACAAATCCTGACGCCAGAGCAGAAACAGGCCACCCTGGACAGAATCCGAATCAGCACCGATTACAGTGTCCTGGGTGACGCGCAACTCGTCATCGAAGCGGCCACTGAAAATCTCGACCTGAAATTGCGTGTGCTGCAACAGATCGCCGCGCAGGTCAGCAGCGAATGCGTCATTGCCTCCAATACCTCGTCGCTGTCGATCACCCAACTTGCCGCCAGTGTCAGCCAGCCTGAGCGCTTCATCGGCCTGCACTTCTTCAATCCGGTGCCGGTCATGGGCCTGATCGAGGTCATCCGCGGCCTGCAAACCAGTGACGCGACCCACCAACTGGCGCTGGACATGGCGACCACCCTCGGCAAAACCGCGATTACCGCGGGCAACCGTCCGGGTTTCGTCGTCAACCGGATCCTGGTGCCGATGATCAACGAAGCGATCCTGGTGTTCCAGGAAGGCCTGGCCAGCGCCGAAGACATCGACGCCGGCATGCGCCTGGGCTGCAACCAGCCTATTGGCCCATTGGCCCTGGCGGACCTGATTGGCCTGGACACCCTGCTGTCGATCCTCGAAGCCTTCTATGACGGTTTCAACGACAGCAAATATCGCCCGGCGCCGTTGCTCAAGGAAATGGTCGCCGCCGGTTACCTGGGACGCAAAACGGGGCGCGGCTTCCATGCCTATGCCTGAGCGTTGCTCGCGCTTTGCCGAGTACCGGGACAAAGTCCTGGAGCTGTTTGCCTGCAAGGGGTTCGGCCAGGTCGGCATGCGTGAGCTCGCGACGTGCCTGGGGCTCTCCCCGGGCTCGCTGTATCACCATTACCCCAGCAAACAGCATCTGCTGCTCGACTTGATCGAGGAGTTCTACGAGGAACTGCTGGCCACCCTGGGGCGTATCCAGCAAAAAGCTCCGGGCAAGCGCGACAAACTCAACAGCCTGATCCGCGCCCATCTGAATCTGCATCGGGAGATGCCCTGGCATTTCCGCCTGGTGGAGCGCGACAGCGGTTGCCTGAACGAAGAGCAACAGGCTCGGGTCCGGCAATTGCGCGAGCAATACGAACGCACGTTGCTGAGGATGCTGGGCGCGAAGTCGCGCTTCAGCGAGCAGGGCCTGCTGGCCGCCGGGCATGCCATTGGCGCCCTGCTCAACAGCGCTCCCAGCTGGCTGACGCCACATGTGCTGGACGAGCAGGAACGTGATGAGCTGTTGGAGAGCATGGTCAGTGGCGCCATTGAGCGTGTGCTGGCGCCACGGCGTGTGCCGGAGGCGATAAGCATCGCGCGTCCTATCGAAAAAACATCTAAAGAAACACAAGCTTCGACAAAGATTTAGCGCTTTGCTTGTCGGCTCGACACAATCGGAATTCGCCGAAAAAACCGGCGTCCAAACCGTTGTATGTACTCGAGCCACTGGAGCCGACCATGAAAATCAATCCCTACCTTATCTTCAACGGCGACTGCAAAGACGCCTTCACGTTCTATGCGCAGTGCCTGCAAGGCCAGCTCGAAGCCATGCTGACCTTCGGTGAAACCCCTGCAGGTGAGCATTTCCCCAAGGATCTGCACAACCTGATCATCCATACCCGCCTGATCGTGGGCGATCAGGCGATCATGGGGTCGGACACCACACCGGATCGCCCCGTGGATAAAATGAGTGCCTGTTCGATTTCACTCAACGTCGACGGCATTGCCGAGGCCGAGCGGGTCTTCAATGCGCTGGCGGGCGGTGGCTCTGTGCAAATGCCACTGGAGACCACGTTCTGGGCGGCGCGCTTCGGCATGCTGGTCGACCGTTTTGGTGTGTCGTGGATGGTCAACTGCGAAAAGGATCAGTGAAAGGCCTTGGTCGATCGACAGTCTTCAAGGCACAAAAAAGCCCAACCTGAAAAGGTTGGGCGTTCTGGCAACTCCCGGCCTGTCTGCTACCGTCAACTAGCCACATGGATAGCAGCGAACCAGAGGAGAGAACCCACTATGCCGGCCCACGACCTGTCCTGGCCCACCCGTTTCAAATACTTGCTACTGGCCGGTGGACTGATCACCAGCCTGCTGACTCTCAATGGCTGCGCCACTGTCGATGCACAGACCACCGCCTACGTCGGCGTAGAACATCCGGCACCGACATCGCCGGACGAGGTTGTCGTGCTGCGCTCGGAGCCTCCTCGTCCGCATGTGCGCCTGGGTGAGGTGTTGATTGACGCCAGCATCGACCCTGCCCCGCCGATTACTGAAGTCGAACAGAAGCTGCGGGTAGAATCCGCCAAACTCGGTGGCGACGCCGTGGTGGTCGTCTATGACCACATTCAGGCGGTGGGTGCCTATGCCAGCGGACCGCTGTGGGCTCGCGACGTGACGACCATCGAGGGACGCAAACTCAAGGGCATCGTGATCAAGTACCAGTAGATATCTCCCCCCACGGAAGACAGCGTCAACGGAGGTTGAATTTGAATGACGTGGTGATCGCCCTCATCGTTTTCGCCTGTCTGTCCGCCAGCGCACTGCTGGGCTCGTACGTAAGGGAGCGATTACCGAGCCATCACCTGAGCGACGACTCCGTGACCGTGGTGAAACTGGCCACCGGTCTCATCGCAACGATGTCGGCGCTGGTCCTCGGCCTGCTTGTCTCCTCTGCCAAGGGCACATTCGATACGGCCAATGCCGAACTGGAGGGTGCGGCGGCGAAAGTGGTTCAATTCGACCGTTTAATGGCCCGCTATGGCACCGATACCCAAGACATCCGCACCGAGCTCAAGCACAACTACGCCGAAGTCACGAAAGTACTCGCCTCTCGCGATCGCCGTCAGATTGCAACACTCGATAGCCCTGAAGTCATCCATCGTTCTGAAGGTCTGCAGCGCCAGGTCGGATCACTGTCGCCGGGCAACGATGATCAGCGCTCACTCAAGGCTGAGGCATTGCAAGACATGGACACGGTTTTTGCCACCCGCTGGCTGACCCTGCTGCAATCCAATCAATCGATCCCGCCGGTGATGCTGGTGATCCTGGTGACGTGGCTGGCGATCATTTTTGGCTCGTTCGGCCTGTTTGCACCATGCAACGGCACCATTGTCGTCGTATTACTGATGTGTGCCCTGTCGACGGGGGCAACCATCTTGCTGGTAGAGGAACTCAATCGTCCGCTTGATGGTTTTATCTGTGTTTCGCTGGAACCCTTGGAGCACACGCTGAAGCGGTTGGGGCTGTAATTTCGCTTTCCCGCGGACAAAAACAAAACCCCAACTGCTTTCGCAATTGGGGTTTTGGAATTTAATCTTGACGATGACCTACTCTCACATGGGGAAACCCCACACTACCATCGGCGATGCATCGTTTCACTGCTGAGTTCGGGATGGGATCAGGTGGTTCCAACGCTCTATGGTCGTCAAGAAATTC
>NZ_MRCS01000008.1 GCF_002303925.1 Pseudomonas sp. ACN8 | reverse complement strand
CATTGCTTGAAGACGATCCATGATTTGCCCGCTTTCAGAAACAAACTATGTTCAAGCATCGCATTTTTTGTACTGAGTCAGGCAACTAAGCTCTGTTCCACTGTAGGAGCGAGCTTGCTCGCGATGGTCGTTAACGATAACGCGGGTTACCGGTTAAACGTGGCGTCTTCGAATCCATCGCGAGCAAGCTCGCTCCTACAAAGGACTACGACAACTATTGGATTACGGAGCAACAGATGATCGGTTTCACCACCCTCAAGCGCGTTTTACTGACCACCGCTCTCGGTTTTGCCGCCCACGCCAGTGCATCTACGCTGACGCTGGATGTCTACAACCCCGGCGAAAAAGCCATCTTCCCGGTGACCTCGGTGCTGGTCAGTGGCGAGAAGGAAGCGATCCTGGTGGATGCGCAATTCGGCAAGTCCCAGGCCGAACAGGTGGTGGAAAAAATCCGCGCCAGCGGCAAGCAACTGACCACCATCTACATCAGCCACGGTGACCCGGACTATTACTTCGGCCTCGATACCCTGACGGCTGCGTTCCCCAAAGCCAAGGTCCTTGCCTCGCAGCCGACCGTCGACCACATCAAGCGAACCGTCGACGGCAAACTGGCGTTCTGGGGTCCGAAAATGGGCGCCGATGTGCCGACCAAAACCATCGTGCCGGGTGTGCTCAAGGGCGACAGCCTGATCCTCGAAGGGCAGAAGTTGCAGGTGGTGGGTCTTGAGGGCCCGCAGCCTGATCGCAGTTTTGTGTGGATTCCGTCGATCAAGGCGGTGGTCGGAGGCGTGGTTGTGGCAGAAAACATCCATGTCTGGATGGCCGATACCCAAACTCCGCAGTCCCATGCCGATTGGTTGGCTACGCTGCATGCCATTGAAACCCTGAAACCGCAAACCGTGGTGCCGGGCCACTACCTCGGCGAGAGCGATCGCTCCCTGGCAGGCGTGCAGTTCACAGCCGCTTACATCAAGGCCTTCGACGAGGAAACCGCCAAGGCCAAGGATTCCTCCACGCTGATCGCGGCGATGAAAAAGCGCTTCCCGACCCTGGGTGATGAAAGCTCCCTGGAACTGAGCGCCAAGGTCGCCAAGGGCGAAATGAAATGGTAACCCGCCTCAACTGAAATCCAAGAAGCTCAACCCACTGGAGAACGTCATGAGCAAAATCGCAATCATCGGTGCCACCGGTCGTGCCGGTAGCCAACTGCTGGAAGAGGCGCTACGTCGTGGCCACAGCGTTACCGCCATTGCCCGCGACACATCGAAAGTCGATCCGCGTGAAGGTGTGGTCGGCAAGGCCGTCGATGCCCTTGATGCCGCTGCGTTGCAAGCTGCAATTGCGGGCCATGACGTGGTTATCAGCGCGGCGCATTTCGCCACGCTACCTGCCGGCGCAGTCGTTGGCCCGGTGAAAAAAGCCGGGGTCAAACGCCTGCTGGTGGTGGGCGGGGCGGGTTCGCTGCTATTGCCCGATGGCACTCGAGTGATCGATAGCGAAGGTTTCCCTGAGGCTTACAAGGCAGAAGCCAGTGCCGGTGCCGAATTCCTCGCCAACTTGCGTGAAGAACGGGATCTGGACTGGACCTTCCTGTCGCCATCGGCCGAATTTGTCGAGGGTGAGCGCACCGGGAAATTCCGCCTCGGTCAGGATGATTTGCTGGTGAGCAGCGAAGGGCGCAGCTGGATTACCTTTGCCGACTACGCAATTGCAATGCTCGACGAAGTGCAAGCGCCGAAGCATTCGCGGCAGCGGTTTACTGTCGGGTACTGAGTTCACTGATCACCTGTAGGAGTGAGCCTGCTCGCGATGGCAGCGGAGCAGCCAACATTGATTTTGAATGTGAAGCCGTCATCGCGAGCAGGCTCACTCCTACAGTGTGGGGCATCAGAGTTATACGGTTTTACCGCGACTGCGCCTGCTCCACCAACCAGCCCATCAATTCACGCAATTTCGGCGAAGGCCCGGGTTTGTCGGGGAACACCAGGTAATACGCCAGTCCCGTTGTTACCTTCAAATCGAATGGCATGACCAGCCGCCCGGCGTTCAGGTCATCGCCGATCAGCGACCAGTCGCCAATCGCCACCCCCGTTCCCTGGGACGCCATCGACATCGCCAGGTCCAGTGTTTCGAAATGCTGGCCCTTGCCGACATTGGTCAAATGCACATCCGCGGCTTTCAACCAGGCCTTCCAGTCCCGCTCATCGCGGGTCGGGTGCAGCAACAGGTGCTGCTGCAGATCGGCCGGGGTCTGCAGGGGCATGGGGCCTTCGAGCATCGGTCTGGAACACACCGGCGTGAGTTGTTCGTCGAAGAGTTTTTGCGACATCAATGAATCGTCCGGCGGTGCGCCGTACATCACCGCTGCATCGAACTGCTCGCGATGAAAGTCGACCCCGTGCTTGACCGTGGTGGTCAGTTCCACCGGCACGTCCGGGCGTTCCCTTTGCCATTGCAACAGGCGCGGCAGCAACCAGCGCATGACGCAGGTCGGTGCCTTGAGCTGCAGGGTTTCACGCTTCTCGCCGATCTGCTCAACGGCCTCGTCGATCAGGCCGAAAATCTGCTGGACCCGGGGCAGCCATTCCCGTCCCTCGGCTGTCAGATCCAGGCCTCGGGCCAGGCGGATGAACAACTCATAACCCAGATGATCTTCCAGCCCGGCGATCTGCCGACTCACCGCGCCCTGGGTGATGTGCAGCTGTTCGGCGGCCCGGGTGAAATTGCAGCACTGCGCGGTAATCAGAAAGGTGTGCAGCGCCGGCAGGGGAGGCAGTCGTTTCATTGGGATCCAAGGTATGACGTGAGGACATGGCTAGTATGACTTTTTATCCATTGTTGCGGCTACCTGTCGCCCGTTCCAATGAGGCCATTCCCGGGCCTGCGAATCCATCATAAACACAGCGCACGCCCGGCGTCTCAAACGAACAAAAAGGGCAAAGACATGGCGACGTGCGGCGAAGTATTGGTCAAGTTACTCGAAAACTACGGGGTCGAGCAGGTGTTCGGCATTCCGGGGGTGCATACCGTGGAGCTGTATCGCGGGCTGGCCCGTTCGAGCATCAACCACGTCACGCCGCGCCATGAACAGGGCGCCGGCTTCATGGCCGACGGCTATGCCCGCACCAGCGGCAAACCGGGTGTGTGCTTCATCATCACCGGCCCAGGCATGACCAACATCACCACCGCCATGGGCCAGGCCTACGCCGATTCGATCCCGATGCTGGTGATCTCCAGCGTGCAATCGCGCAGCCAGTTGGGCGGCGGTCGCGGCAAGCTGCATGAGCTGCCGAATCAGGGCGCACTGTGTGCCGGTGTCGCGGCGTTCTCCCACACCCTGATGTCGGCGTCGGAATTGCCGGGCGTGTTGGCCCGTGCCTTTGCGCTGTTCCAGGCGGGTCGTCCGCGTCCGGTGCACATTGAAATTCCGCTGGATGTCCTGGTTGAAGAGGCCGACGACTTGCTCGCCAGCCTGCCGGTCAACATCGACCGCGCCGGTGCTTCGCCGAGCGCAGTGTCGCGCATGACTGAATTGCTGGCCGGTGCCAAGCGTCCGCTGATTCTCGCCGGTGGCGGTGCCATCGACGCGGCTGTCGAGCTGACTGAACTGGCAGAGCTGCTGGACGCGCCGGTCGCCCTGACCATCAATGCCAAGGGCATGCTCGCCTCCGGCCACCCACTGCTGATCGGCTCTACCCAGAGCCTGGTCGCCACCCGTGCGCTGGTCGCCGAGGCCGACGTGGTACTGGCCATCGGCACCGAACTGGCCGAGACCGACTACGACGTGACCTTCGCCGGTGGCTTCGAAATTCCTGGCAAATTGCTGCGCGTCGATATCGACCCGGACCAGACCGTGCGCAATTACCCGCCGCACGTGGCACTGGTGGCCGACTCGCGCAACGCCGCCCAGGCTTTGCTCAGCGCGCTGTCGCACAAATCCCTGGCCGAGCGCAGCAACGATTGGGGGCAGGTACGCGCTGCTCGTCTGCGTGAAGACCTCGCCGCGAACTGGGACGCACCGACCCTGGCCCAGACCCGCTTCCTTGAAACCGTTCTGCAGGAATTGCCGGACGCGGTGTTCGTCGGCGATTCGACCCAACCGGTGTACACCGGCAACCTGACGTTCAACCCGGAGCGTCCGCGTCGCTGGTTCAACTCGTCCACCGGTTACGGCACCCTCGGCTACGCCTTGCCGGCGGCGATTGGCGCCTGGCTGGGTGGCCGCGTCGAAGGTGGCGCGCGTCCTCCGGTGGTGTGCCTGATCGGCGACGGTGGCCTGCAGTTCACCCTGCCGGAACTGGCCAGCGCCGTTGAAGCGCGCACTCCGGTGATCGTGCTGCTGTGGAATAACCAGGGCTACGAAGAGATCAAGAAATACATGGTCAACCGCGCCATCGAGCCGGTGGGCGTGGACATCTACACCCCGGACTTCATCGGGGTGGCCAAGGCATTGGGTTGCGCCGCCGAAGCGGTCAGCAGTGTCGAGCAACTGCGCGGCGCATTGCGTGTGGCCACCGACCGCCAGGGCCCGACCCTGATTGAAATCGACCAGACCCAGTGGATGCAGGCGGTGTCGAAATGACTTTCCCTACGACCCTGGATGGCCTGTACATCAACGGCCAATGGTCGGCCGGCAACGAACACCTGCGGGTGATCAACCCGGCGACCGAAGCCCTGTTGACCACCGTCAATGGCGGCGATGAGCGCGCCGTTGATCAAGCCGTGAGCGCGGCGACCCAGGCGTTCGCCGATTGGTCGAAAACCACGGGCGCCGAACGCGGCGCGATCCTGCGCAAAATTGCCGCGGGGGTGCAGGCCAATCGCGAAAAACTGATGTACTTGCAGTCGAGCAACAACGGCAAGCCGCAATTCGAAGCCGCGATCGACGTCGATGACGTGGTCGCCACGTTCGAGTATTACGCCGGTCTGGCCGAAGGGCTGGATGCGAAACAGGACAGCGCCATCGAGCTGCCGACCGACGACTTCAGCGCGCGTTTGCGCCGCGAGCCGTGCGGTGTAGTCGGCCTGATCGTGCCGTGGAATTTCCCGATGGTCACCACCGCCTGGAAACTCGCCCCGGCCCTGGCCGCCGGTTGCTGCGTGGTGCTCAAGCCTTCGGAAGTGACGCCGCTGCCGGAGCTGGAACTGGCGGCGATCATCGCGCAAGCCGGGTTGCCTGCGGGCGTGTTCAACCTGGTGTGCGGCACTGGCCTCGCGGTTGGCGCTCCGCTGTCGGCAGACTCGCGCATTGCGAAAATTTCCTTCACCGGCAGCAACGCAGTCGGCGTACAGGTCATGCAACGAGCGGCGGAAACCGTCAAGGGCGTGAGCCTGGAACTGGGTGGGAAATCCTCGCTGCTGGTGCTGGCCGATGCCGATCTCGACCTGGCGGTGGAAGTGGCCTGTGGCGGTGGTTTCTTCAACGCCGGGCAGATGTGCTCCGCCACCAGCCGCGTGCTGGTCGCCGATGAACTGGCCGATGAATTCCTGACCCGCGTGAAGGCCCGTGCCGAAGCCATTCGCGTGGCCGACCCGTTCGACCCGAACGTGGAAATGGGCGCGCTGGTCAATCAAGCGCAATACCAGCGCGTGCTCGGTCACATCGATCGTGGCTTGAGTGCCGGTGCCAAGCTGGTTTGCGGTGGCAATCGCCCGGCCGACCTGCCGCGCGGATATTTTTTGCAGCCGACGGTGTTCACCGAAGTGCCCCTCGACAGTGCGCTGTGGTGTGAAGAGATTTTTGGTCCGGTGATCTGCGTGCGCCGTTTCGCCTGCGAGGCCGAAGCGATTGCTCTGGCCAACGACAGCCAGTTTGGCCTGGTCGCCAGTGTGGTGACGCGCAATGCACAGACCGCTGACCGCGTCGCCAACGCCTTGCAGGCGGGGCTGGTGTGGATCAACGCACCGCAAGTGATCTTTCCGCAGACCGCCTGGGGCGGCTACAAGCAGAGCAGCATCGGCCGTGAGTTGGGGCCGTGGGGCTTGCAGGCTTTCCAGGAAATCAAACACGTGATCCGGGCCGTCTGACGCCTGTCACTGTGTAGGAGCGAGCTTGCTCGCGATGGACGTCAACGATGACGCGAGCAGCCTGAATGAGCGCGGTGCCCTTGCACCTTTCGCGAGCAGGCTCGCTCCTACAAGAGGCATGCGCTGGCGTCATGGCTTCAATGAGTTTTTATCGATAGTCAGGTGTTTTACACGACCTCAGGATGAACTCGCTGGTTCAACCAAACCCCCGAAAATAGAGGGGCTAACGCTGATCCAGTCGCGCGGATGCAACAGTTTCGACCTGCCTTATACCTACAAAAACAAAGGGAGTCCGTAATGGGCGAGCATGATCTGAACAGACGTCAATTTATCAAGACCGTGGGCGTAGCCTCGGTTGCAGCGGCCGCCATGAGCATGCCGTTCATCAAGGCCAATGCCAGCGACACACGTTTTGCCGGCAAGACTCTGCGTTTGCTGACCTGGTCCGATGACACCGGCCTGGCCGCACTGCGTAACATCGCCGCGACTTTCGAAGACAAGTACGGCTGCAAGGTCATCGCCGACCGCACCGGCAGTACCTCGGAAATGGTCGCCAAGCTCAAGGCCGGCGGTGATCGTCCGCAGTACGACATCATCACCCTGGCAGGCGTCGGCGCCGAAGGTCTGGCCGCCGCGAACCTGCTGGAAAAACCCGACCTCAACCGCATTCCCAATCTCGTCGATGTACCGGAGAAATACCGCACCGGCGCCAATGGCCACGGTATCGGTTACCTGCTGTGGTGCAACAGCCTGGTCTACAGCACCCGCACCCAGAAAGAAGCCCCGACCAGCTACGCCTCCCTGTGGGATGCCGACGCGGCGCCGAACATTTTCCTGCCGCCGCCGAACTGGACCGAGGCCATGGACCTGATCATCATCGCCGCCAAACTGGCCGGTGGTGACGAGCACAACATCGAGCCTGGTTTCAAGAAACTCGCCGAGCTGAAGGATCGTGTGGTGACCCTGGGCGAAAACCCGAACCAGATCGCCGAACTGTTCCGTACCGGTTCCCTGGACATGGGCGGCCTTTACGCACCAGCGTTCTTCCCGAAACAGATCCGCGATCCGGCCTACGGCCTGGGCGCCACCTTTGGCATGAAGGAAGGTTTCTACACCGACCTGATGCTGTCGGTGATGCCGAAGAACCGTCCGGGCGATACCGACATGGCCTACGCCTTCATCAACCACTCCCTGGACCCGCTGGTGCAAGGCAAGATGGCTGAAGACATCTACAACGGCCCGGTCAACGCCAAGGCGATCATCTCCGCCGAAGCACGCAAGAGCCCGTACATCCTCACGCCGGAGCAGATTGCCGAGAAGGCGATCATGCACGACAACGCTTTCCTGGCGACTGTGCATGACCAATGGATTCGTCGTTACACGGAAATCTTTTCTTCCTGATCGAGTGACGTACACAGGATCTTCAAACACTGAAGATCCCCTGTGGGAGCGAGCTTGCTCGCGATAGCGGAGTGTCAGTCGACATCCTTGGCGACTGACAAGCAGTCATCGCGAGCAAGCTCGCTCCCACAGGGGGCAAAGTGACCTTGAGTCTTGTGTCTGTCAGCTGCTTTCCATTGACGAGACCCTTTGCTATGGAACACCAACCTTTGACCCATTCGGTCAGCGCCGCTGAGTCGCGCCCGAGTCGGGGTGTTTCGCCGACCGCGCGCGCCTGGCTTTTCCTCACACCGTCGATGCTGTTTCTCGGCGTGCTGATCGCCGCGAGCCTCCTGGTACTGCGCATGAGCGTGGGCACCAAGGGCGCGGAGTGGTCCGGGTTCAGCCTGGCCAGTTACGCCCAGTTGCTGGAACCCTATTACCTCAAATCGCTGATGCTGACCCTGCGCCTGGCGCTGATCAGCGCGGTGATCGCAGTGATCCTGGCGATCCCGGTGGCCTACACCATGTCGCGCCTGACCTCGCCGTTCGTGCGACGGATCTTCCTTGCGGCGGTGTTGTTGCCATTGCTGGTCAACCTGTTGCTGCAAAGCTATGGCTGGCTGGTGATCCTCGGCCCTGGCGGCATGCTCAACCAGGCACTGATGGGCCTGGGCCTGATCAAGCGCCCGATCATGCTGCTCTACAATCAGAACGGCGTGTTGATGGGCCTGGTGCAAACCGCTTTCCCATTGGCCGTGTTGCCGATTGCCAGCGCCATGCGCGGCGTCGCCCGCAGCTACGAAGAAGCGGCCGCCACCCTGGGCGCCAGTCGCTTCCAGGTGTTTCGCCAGGTGGTACTGCCGATGAGCCTGCCGGGGATCATTACCGGTGCGACCCTGGTGTTCGCCTATAACGCCAGCAGTTTCGTGGTGCCCTTGCTGCTCGGTGGCCGGCGCGTGCCGATGCTGGCGGTGATGGTGCATGACCAGATCGCCCCGCTGATGAACTGGCCCGCCGCCTCCGCTGCCGGCGTGGTGCTGATCGTCACCACCCTCGCGATCATGACCCTGTCCGAATACATCACCGGCCGTCGTCGGCGCATGCTGGAGGCTTCGCAATGAGTACCCTGACCAAGAAGCGTCAGCTGTTGCCGGGTGATACCGGCAAGTTTGCCGGCATCCTTTCCGGCTTCATCCTGCTGCTGGCGGTACTGCCGATCCTGACCATGATCGTGATGTCGTTCAGCGGCGCGTCGAACCTCGACTTCCCGCCGAGCAGCTACAGCCTGCAATGGTACAAGGCCGCCTGGCACACTTTCGTGTCGCCGGACGCCAGTGACGTCCTGAGCCTCGGCCAGGCCATGAGCACCAGCCTGCTGGTGTCGTGCCTGACCATGATTTTCGCCACGATCATCGCGGTGCCGGCGGCCTACGCGCTGACCCGTTGCGAGTTCCGCGGCAAGGCCGTGGCACTGCAACTGATGTCGCTACCGCTGGTGTTCCCGATGGTGGTGCTGGGCCTGGCGTTGCTGCTGGTGTTCGACAGCCTGCCGTTCCACATGACCACCTCGCGCCTGGTGATCGCCCACGTGATCCTCGCGTTGCCGTTCGTGGTGAAAAACTGCACGGCGGCGATGCTCTCCATCGGCAGCGAAGTCGAAGAGGCCGCGCAAATGCTCGGCGCTTCACCGCTGCGGGCGATTGTCGATGTGGTGGTGCCGTTGATGAAGTCGGGGATCCTGGCGGGCATGCTGCTGGCGTTCATCGTCTCGTTCAACGAATTCACCGTGACCTACTTCCTCTACACCATCGATGTGATGACCGTGCCGATCTGGATGTACAGCCGCACCGTGTCTTCGCTCGACCCAACCGTATTTTCGTTTGCCGTGCTGATCGTGCTGATCGACTTCGTCCTGATCTGGGCGCTGGAGAAGCTGGTTGGTGAAGGTGGCGTTTCGTTCTGATTTCTTGAGGTGATTCACATGTCTGGTCTGATTCTGGAAAACGTCGAGAAACATTACGGCTCGGCCTGCGCGGTAACGGATGTGAACCTGCATTTGCCCGAGGGCAAACTGGTGTGTTTCCTCGGCCCTTCGGGCTGCGGCAAGACCACCTTGCTGCGCATGATCGCCGGCCTTGAAACACTGACCGCCGGCGAGATCCGCCTGGACGGCGAAGACATCGGCAACACCCCGGCGCACCTGCGCAACTTCGGCATGGTGTTCCAGTCCCTGGCGCTGTTCCCGCACATGACCGTGGGCGAGAACATCGCCTATCCGCTGAAACTGCGTGGGGTCAGCAAGGCTGACCAGCAGGCGCGGGTGGTGGAGTTGCTGGAACTGATCCAGCTGCAACAGATGATCAATCGCCCGGTAGCCAAGCTGTCCGGCGGCCAACGCCAGCGTGTGGCGATTGCCCGGGCGATTGCCTCGCACCCGAAAATCCTCCTGCTCGACGAGCCGTTGTCGGCACTGGACGCCAAGCTGCGCGAGTCGATGCAGGTGGAAATCCGTCAACTGCAACAACGCTTGAACATCACCACCATCATGGTGACCCACGACCAGCGCGAGGCCATGACCATGGCCGATATCGTGGTCGTATTGGGTGAGCACAAGGTGCAGCAGGTGGGCACGCCGATCGAGATCTACCGGCACCCGGCCAACGAATTCGTCGCGGACTTCATCGGCTCGGGCAACATCTTCCCGGCCACGGTGCTGGGCAACGGCAAGGTCAGCTTGCCAGGCGGCGATGCGCTGCAAGTGCCGATCTGCAGCAGCATTGTGGTCGGTGAAAAGGTGAAGATGTTGATTCGCCCGGAAGACCTGCAACTGTCGGCTCCGCAGGCGACCGCGGGCAACCGCTTGCTGGGCAAGGTGACGTTCGTGCGGGATATCGGTGCGACCATCGAGACCACGGTGGAGTGTTCCGGGGTGTCGTTTACCGCGCTGAGCACGCCGTGTCAGGGCTTTGGCTTGAGCGTTGGGCATCCGGTGTCGGTGACCTTGCCGGTGGAGGCTTGCCGGGTACTTGGGGCCTGATCCGGATTTGATGTTGGCTTCACTGGCCTCATCGCGAGCAGGCTCGCTCCTACAATGGATCTGAGGTGTTCACGAATGTTGTGTTCACTGGAGATCAATTGTGGGAGTGAGCCTGCTCGCGATAGGGCCGGCACAACCCACACAAATTCTGGATCAAACTGACAACCGCAACCGCGCCAGATCCCTTAACGGTGGAGCCCCGAACAACCGGCTGTACTCCCGGCTGAACTGCGACGGACTTTCATACCCGACCCGATACCCCGCCGCCGAAGCCTCCAGCCCTTCGGCCAGCATCAACCGCCGTGCTTCCTGCAGGCGCAATTGCTTCTGATACTGCAACGGACTCATCGCCGTCATCGCCTTGAAACGGTGATGCAGCGTCGACACGCTCAGGTTCACTTCCTTGGCCAGATCATCGATGCGCAACGGCTGTTCGAAATTGCCGTTGAGCCATTTGATCGCCTGGCTGATGCGATGGCTCTGACTGTTGGCGATGGCGATTTCGTACAGCCGATGTCCCTGTTTGCTGCGCAACAGTCGATAGAGAATCTCCCGGCGAATCAGCGGCGCGAGCATGGCGATGTCTTTCGGCGTGTCCAGTAACCGTGCCAGACGCAGCACCGCATCAAGCATCGCGGTGTCGAGTTTTTCGACATACAGCCCGCGCCCGGTCGGCCGCGTGGGCACGCCGAGGGGCCCGGCGTCGGCGATCAGTGCAGTGATTTCAGTCGGGTCGATGTCCAGGCGCAAGGCGAGGATCGGCTCCTCGGGCGAGACATCCACCACCCGTCCACTGAGCGGCATCGAGACCGAGACCACCAGGTAGTTCAACGGGTCGTAATTGAAGTACTCGTTGGCCAACTGAACTTCCTTGCGCCCCTGGGCCATGATGCACAGCGCCGGTTGCGCGAGCACCGGGGCGAACTCGTGGGACTGGCTGTGGCGGGACATGAACAGCGAGCCGATGGCCGTGGCATAACTGCCATCTTCGGCGGTGTTGCGGCGGATGATGGCCGCCAGTTCCGCGCGCTGTTTTTCCATGTCGGTGACCAGCGGGGCTTGAAAGTGATCGAGCGACGACATGCGAGGCATCCTCGGCAAGGCATGGAAGGAATGGAGCAGAGCATAAGTTTGTGCAAGCGGCAGCGGTAGACACATCCTGCCAGATGCTTGCCTGATTCTGCCCGGGGTCCACCGGCGGTGTAGCTACCAGAGCCATGTGCCTGAAAAACTTGCTTGAAACTCGTATGGCAGAACCGTGACAGGGTTTTACAGCTTGTTACAGGCTGGCGATGCAGTTTCGCAGGATTGTGCAACGCACCGGCAGGAATCGACTAACGAGACAGGCGTCGCGGCCCTTAACCTTTGATCCTGTCGCAGCCCGTCCCCCGGCTGCCACGCAACTCCCCGGGAGGGTTGAACATGTCCACGCAAATCCCCGTCAGTCATATGGCCTTCGTTCGAGCGCGCGCCGGGCGTTCGGCGGAACTCGGTGTGCGCCTCAGCGCTCTGATCGAACCGTCCCGCGCAGCGCCAGGCTGCCTGAGCTTTGCCTTGCAGCATTCGCAATGCGATCCGGAGTTGTGGCTGGTGTCCGGTTTCTGGAGCAATCAACAGGCCATGACCGCGTACTTCAGCACGCCTGCGATGGAGATTTTTGCCGAGCTGGTGCAGGAGCTGGTGGTCAACAGTCTGGATTTCCACACCTTCAAGGATGTCTCGACGGCGCAGGCTCTCGGTCAGTCTGGACTGGCGGTACACAAACTGGCCGGTTGAGGGTTTAATGACGGCATTCTCAACCAGCCAGGATGCGCGACATGGCACGTAAAGCCTTTGAACACTTCGAAGCTGTTTCCGCTGTAGTACCGGGCGAGGGTGGTTACCACGCCGCTATCGCCGTCAAGGCGCTGGGTGGTTCCGGCGCCCCGCGTTTTCACAAAGTGCTGGAAGGGCAGATCTTCAAGACCGCTCACGAGGCTGATGATGCGGCCGCCAAGGAGCTGACCCGCCTCAAGGACGTCAAGGAAAACACCGACCTGCTCTGGTGATTCTCACCGTCCCGGGCGGTACATCTTGAACAACGCCTCAGGCCCCAGCTGGAAATAATCCGCCGGCCCGCCGCCGCGCAGAATCGGTTCTGCCGCGGCGGTGTCGTACACCCCGTCTTTCAAAAGCCACTTGGCGATATGCACGGCGACCACTTCGCCGAGGATCAGCCAGCTCGGCACCACATTGCCGTCCGCCCGTTGCAACTGGATGATCTGCGTGACCCTGCACTCGAAGGACACCGGGCTCTCGGCCACCCGCGGCACCTGAATGACCTTCGAGGCAGCGGTCGTCAGCCCGGCGAGTTCGAACTCGTTGACCTCAGGTTTGACCATTGCGCTGCTCTGGTTCATCTGCTCGGCCAGCGGCCGGGTGGCCAGGTTCCAGGCGAACTCGCCGGTCTGTTCGATGTTGTTCAGGCTGTCTTTGCGCCCGACGCTGGAAAACCCAATGATCGGCGGGATGTAGTTGAAGGCGTTGAAGAAACTGTAGGGCGCCAGGTTCAAGCGGCCCTCGGCATCCTGTGAAGAGATCCAGCCGATGGGGCGCGGGCCGACGATGGCGTTGAATGGATCGTGGGGCAGGCCGTGGCCGTTGGCGGGTTCGTAGAAGTGGATGGCGTCGGGCATGGGGATTTCCAGAACTTGCGGGAGACGTTCATGGTGCAAGCATGCGCCGCAGATTTCCAGTCAGATGAAGATCACTGTAGGAGCGAGCTTGCTCGCGATAAACCTGAGAGCGCCGCGGGGCACCTGCCAACCAACGTTATCGTTGACGACCATCGCGAGCGAGCTCGCTCCTACAGGGTTTTGAGGTCGAGCTGTGAATTTCCCTCCACGATCAGCCGATAGCTTCAGCGCTACCGGTTTTGTCAAAACCGTCCGAGGCATAGGTGCCCGAGTGGCTGCGTTCGATGGCGGCGCTGGCATCGGAGCCGAAAGAGGCCGAGCCGGTTTTGTCGTAGCCATCGGCTGCAAAGGTATTGGCAGCCAGCAAGGAAAGGGTCAGAGCAAGGATCAATCGGATATTCATGACAGGTACTCCAGGTACGTTCGCTTTGGATACGTTCAGGCACTCTTTCGAGACCTGTAACGGATATACGTGCGTCCTGTCGATAGGGATGCACTCAGCAGCAGGCTGCTGCCGGTGCATTAACCGATGATTATCCTGGTGGAGGCGCAGACGAACGGTGCCCTTCGCGAGTTCGTTCGCGAAGGGCCTTGGTGCTCACCGTTGCGGTGAGCGTCGATTGGCGATCAGTCCGTCACGATCCGCGAATGCTTGCGGGTGTCTTTCATGGTGACGTACACCAGCAACGACACGGCGATGCACGCGGTCACGTACCAGTAGTAACCCGTTTCCATGCCGATGCTCTTGAACCACAGCGCGATGTATTCAGCGGTGCCGCCGAAGATCGAGACGGTCAGTGCGTACGGCAGGCCCACGCCCAGGGCGCGGATTTCGGTCGGGAACAGTTCGGCTTTCACCACGGCGTTGATAGAGGTGTAGCCGCTGACGATGATCAGCGCCGCCATGATCAGGAAGAACGCGCCCCACCAGGTCGTAATGGTGTGCAGGGTGGTGAGGATCGGTACGGTGAACAGCGTGCCCAGAATGCCGAAGGCAATCAGGATCGGCCGACGACCGATTTTATCCGACAGCCCGCCGATGATTGGTTGCAGGCACATGAACAGGAACAACGTGGCGGCGGAAATGGTGGTGGAGTCGGAAATGCTCATGCCGACGGTATTCACCAGGTATTTCTGCATGTAGGTGGTGTAGGTGTAGAACGCCAGCGTACCGCCCATGGTCAGGCCGACCACGGTCATCAGTTCCTTGGGGTGGCGCATCAAGGTGCGCATCGCGCTTTCCTTGGCTTTTTCTTTCTTGGTGAACGACTCGGTTTCTTCCATGCCGCGACGCAGGTACAGCGCAACCACGGCACACAGCGCGCCGATGGCGAACGGGATGCGCCAGCCCCAGGCGTACAGCTGCTCGGTGGTCAGGAAGTTCTGCAGGACAATCAGCACCGCCAAAGCGATGAGCTGGCCGGAGATCAGTGTCACGTACTGGAAGCTGGAGTAGAAGCCGCGACGTTCCTTGGTCGCCATCTCGCTGAGGTAAGTGGCGGAGGTGCCGTATTCGCCACCCACCGACAGGCCTTGCAGCAAGCGCGCGAACACCAGCAGGATCGGCGCGCCGATGCCGATGACTTCATAACCCGGGCTCAGGGCGATCAGCAGCGAGCCGAAGCACATCAGGTACACCGAGGCCATCAGGGCCTTTTTGCGCCCGACCTTGTCGGCATACAGACCCATCAGCCAGCCACCGATCGGACGCATCAGGAAGCCCACGGCGAAGATCGCGGCGGTGTTGAGCAATTGGGCGGTGGTGTCGCCTTTGGGGAAGAAGGTCTTGGCGAAATACAGGGAGAAGGCGGCGTAGACGTACCAGTCATACCACTCGACCATGTTGCCGACAGAACCGCTGAAAATCGATTTGATGCGACTGGCGGTGGTTCTTTCTTTAGCCGGCGTGGCAGCCGACCCAAGGGGCAGGGCGTTGGAGTTATCCATTGAAGGATCCTTCATTTAATTGTTTTTGTGGAGCGCGATTAAACGCAGCCTGCCAGGGCTATAGCAGGAGCTGTGCCAACGGGGAGAGGGCCGGTTTAGAGGGGTGATGACGTTTCGTTGAGCGGAAATCCGCTTATCTGTGGTTGGTGGTGAGCGGAAAATTGCTCAAGTGTTGCTGTGGTTGTACCGGCCTCATCGCGAGCAGGCTCACTCCTACAATGGATCGGCGTACATCAAACCACTGTAGGAGTGAGCCTGCTCGCGATGAGGCCAGAGCAGACGCCACAAAAATCAGGCCTCGGGCAAAAACATCTCCCGACTCAACCCATGCCGCTGCATCTTTTCATTGAAGGTCCGGCGCGGCAGTTGCAGTTCTTCGAGCACCGCTTTCACATCGCCCTTGTGCCGGGTCAATGCCGCACGCAGGCATTGCGCCTCGAACGCTTCCTGCTGAGCCGCCAGTGACTGGCCGGGCTCGATGCCCAAGGGCTCCGGTTCACCGAGCCCCAATACCTGACGCTCGGCGACGTTCGCCAGTTCGCGCACGTTGCCCGGCCAGTCATGGCTCAGCAGGTGGCTCAACTGCGCACCGCTCAACGGTGGAAATTTGCGTCCCAGGCGTTCGGCGGCGTTTTGGGCAAAGGATTCGAACAGCAGGGGTATGTCTTCACGGCGTTCGCGCAACGGCGGCAAGCGCAACTCGGCAACGTTCAAGCGATAGGCCAGGTCTTCGCGAAAACGTCCGGCCCGCGCTTCGTCGAGCAGGTCCGGCTTGGTCGCGGCAATGATGCGCAAATCCACGCGGATGCTCTGGTTCGAGCCCAGTCGTTCAAGCTTTTGCTCCTGCAACACCCGCAGCAGTTTCACTTGTTGGGCCAGCGGCATGCTTTCGATTTCATCGAGAAACAGCGTGCCGCCGTCGGCGTACTCGAGTTTGCCGATGCGCTTGCCGGACGCCCCAGTGAACGCGCCGCTCTCGTGGCCGAACAGCTCGGCCTCGAACAATTGCTCGGGGATGGCCGCGCAGTTGAGCGCGACAAAGGGCTTGTCGGCCCGCGGCCCGAAGTCATGCAGGCAACGCGCGACCAGCTCCTTGCCGCTACCGGTTTCGCCGCGAATCAGCACGTTGACCGGCAGTGCTGCCAGGTCCAGAACTTGCCGACGCAGGGTCTGCAAACCCCGGGACACGCCGAGCAGCGTGGCATCCAGTTTGGCGCGGTTGTCCGCCTGCTCGTGCAGCGCGCGGTTTTCCAGCACCAGCCGGCGTTTGTCGAGGGCGCGGCGCAGGCTGCCGAGCAGGGTTTCCGGGCTGAAGGGTTTTTCCAGGAAGTCGTAGGCACCGTCGCGCATGGCTTCGACGGCCATCGGTACATCGCCGTGGCCGGTCAGCAGGATCACCGGCAAATCGGCATCCCGGCGTTGCACCTCGGCCAGCAGTTCCAGACCGGTCATGCCGGGCATGCGCACATCGCTGAGAATCACCCCGGCAAAATGCCTGGGCAACTGCGCCAGGCATTCATCGGCGCGGCTGAACAGCTGCACCTCGAAACCCGACAGGCTCAACCATTGCTCGACGGCACTGCGGATGCTGCTTTCGTCGTCGACCACGATCACTGAGTTCAGCATGGTTCATGCACCTCCAGGTCGATGGGTAAGGTCACGGTAAACACCGCCCCTTTGTCATGATTGTCGGCACTCAGGCGCCCGCCGGATTCGTGAACGATGGCGAACGAAACGGCCAGACCGATCCCCAGGCCTTCGCCCACCGGTTTGGTGGTGAAGAACGGATCGAAGACTTTGGGCAGATTCTCTTCGGCGATGCCGCCACCGTTGTCGATCACGCTCAGGCGCCACAATTGTTCGTCGGCTTCGAGGCGGATTTCCAGACGTTTGCAGGGTTTGTCCTGCATCGCGTCGAGGGCATTGCGCAGCAGATTGATCAGTACCTGTTCCAGGCGAATCGCATCGCCACGCACCCAGGCCGGGCGGGTCAGGTGCAGCACGGTGCTGACCTGTTCGTCGCGCAACCGGGTGTCGAGCAGTTGCAGCGACTGGTCCACCACCGCCGCCAGGTCCAGGCGTTCGCGCAAACCGCTGGGACTCTTGCGGGCGAAGGTTTTCAGGTGACCGGTGAGGGCGGCCATGCGTGTGAGCATTTCATCCACCGGTTTAAGCGCCTTGTAGGCGTCGTCGACGCGACCGTGGTCGAGCAGCAGGCGCAAGGTCGCCAGCTGCATGCGCTGGGCGGTGAGCGGCTGGTTGATCTCATGGGCCAGGGCGGCGGACATCTGCCCCAGCGCCGCGAGTTTGGCCGATTGCACCAAGCCTTCCTGAGCGGTGCGCAAGTCGCGGGTGCGTTCTTCTACCAGTCGTTCGAGCTCTTCACGACTGCGCTGACGCAGTTTGGCCAGGCGCCAGCGTTGATTGAGAAACAGCAGCAGGAACACCAGCGTCAGCCATAGCCCGGCCGCGGCGAGGGCGGCGTTGCGGCTGTCTTCGAAGGCGACCTGCGGGCGCCGCAGCAGGTGCAGGGTCCAGCCCTCGGTAGTCAGCGGCAGGGATTCCCACAGGTAATCCGCCTTGCCGTCCGGGCCATCGACCCGCGCCAAGTCACTGTTGTCGTCGAAGCGCCGCAACGATTGAAACTCAAGCGGTGTCAGCGGCTGCTTGTCGTACTGGCGAGTGCTCTTGAGTTCGGTATGATCGCTGTCGCTCAGCGGCTTGAGCAGGCGATAGCGCCAGCCCGGCTGGTTGGCGATGAAGATGATTCCGCGGGCATCGCTGACCAACAAGGTGTCGCTGCCCTGACGCCACTCGCGTTCCAGTTCGGGGAATTCCAGCTTTACCACCATGGCGCCGAGGAACTGGCCATCGTCATCGCTGACCGCGCTGGAGAGGAAGTAGCCGGGAATCCCGCTGGTCACCCCCACGGCGTAGAAGCGCCCGGTGCCCTGGGTGCGGGTCTGATTGAAATAGGGACGGAAACCGTAGTTGTGGCCGACATAACTGCTGGGCAAACGCCAGTTGCTCGCTGCTACGGCAAGGCCGGTGCGATCGAGCAGTTCCAGGGTCGAGGATTGGGCGGCACCGTTGATCTTTTCCAGTTTTCGGTTCAGGGCATCCTGTTGCTCGGGGCTCACCGCCCCTTTGAGCGCCGAGCGCAGCTCCGGGTCCAGCGCCAGCACGGCGGGCAGGGCGCGGTAACGTTCGATCAGGGTATGCAGGGACGTGGCATACAGCGCCAGTTGCTGATTGGCGCGCGCTGCGTCTTCGACCATTGACTGGCGCACGGTGTGGCGCATGGCCAGAGTCGCGGCGATGGCGGCACCGGCGATGATCAATAGGGTGTAGAGCGCCAGGCGCAGGGGTCGGGAGGTCGTCAACATGCAGTGAACAACAGGCAAAAATGGGGGAAGGCACCATAGCATGCGAAGGACGCTCTTCTCTCGCCGGAGTACAGTTATCCGGCCGAAAAAAAACCGGTCTGTCGTTGCCGACAAACCGGTTTATTCAGCGGAGCTGAGTGCCGTTTACTGCACTTCCACCGCCAGGCTTTCACTGATCTTTTTCTGCCAGATGGCAGGACCGGTGATGTGTACCGACTCGCCCTTGCTGTCGACCGCAACGGTCACAGGCATGTCTTTTACGTCGAACTCGTAGATCGCTTCCATGCCCAGTTCGGCGAAAGCGACAACACGGGATTTCTTGATCGCTTGCGCCACCAGGTAAGCCGCGCCACCGACAGCCATCAGATAAACGGCTTTGTGGTCCTTGATCGCTTCGATCGCGGTAGGGCCGCGCTCGGATTTGCCGATCATGCCCAGCAGGCCGGTTTGCTCGAGGATCTGACGGGTGAACTTGTCCATCCGCGTCGCGGTGGTCGGGCCAGCCGGGCCAACCACTTCTTCGCGCACCGGATCAACCGGGCCGACGTAGTAGATGAAGCGACCCTTGAGGTCCACCGGCAGGGTTTCACCCTTGTTCAGCATCTCGACCATGCGCTTGTGCGCAGCGTCGCGACCGGTGAGCATCTTGCCGTTGAGCAGGACGGTCTCGCCCGGCTTCCAGCTCTGCACGTCTTCCGGGGTCAGGGTGTCGAGGTTGACGCGACGAGCCGACGGGCCGGCTTCCCAGACGATTTCCGGGTAGGCGTCCAAAGGTGGCGCTTCCTGGGCAACCGGGCCGGAACCGTCGAGCACGAAGTGCGTGTGACGGGTGGCGGCGCAGTTCGGGATCATGCACACCGGCAGCGAAGCGGCGTGGGTCGGGTAATCCATGATCTTCACGTCGAGCACGGTGGTCAGGCCACCGAGGCCCTGGGCGCCGATGCCCAGCTGGTTGACCTTCTCGAACAGCTCCAGGCGCATTTCTTCGATGCGGTTCTGCGGGCCACGGGCTTTGAGCTCGTGAATGTCGATGGATTCCATCAACACTTCCTTGGCCATCACCGCGGCTTTCTCGGCGGTGCCGCCGATGCCGATGCCGAGCATGCCTGGTGGGCACCAGCCGGCGCCCATTTCCGGGACGGTTTTCAGAACCCAGTCGACGATCGAGTCTGACGGGTTGAGCATGGCCATCTTCGACTTGTTCTCGGAACCGCCGCCCTTGGCCGCCACGTCCACTTCCACGGTGTTACCCGGAACGATGGAGTAGTGGATGACTGCCGGGGTGTTGTCCTTGGTGTTCTTGCGAGCGCCCGCCGGGTCGGCGAGGATCGAAGCACGCAGGACGTTTTCCGGCAGGTTGTAGGCGCGACGAACGCCTTCGTTGATCATGTCGTCCAGGCTCATGGTGGCGCCATCCCAGCGCACGTCCATGCCCACGCGGACAAACACGGTCACGATGCCGGTGTCCTGGCAAATCGGGCGGTGGCCGGTGGCGCACATGCGCGAGTTGATCAGGATCTGTGCCATCGAGTCGCGGGCCGCTGGCGATTCTTCGCGCAGGTAGGCCTCGTGCATCGCCTGGATGAAATCCACGGGGTGGTAGTAGGAAATGAACTGCAGGGCGTCGGCAACGCTCTGAATCAGGTCGTCTTGCTTGATCACGGTCATGAGTCGCGCTCCTCTAAAAGACGGGAACATTCAATAAGGTGCTTGCAGCTTGGGTGCATCGGTCGGTTGCAAGCACCTTTCAAGGCACGCCGGGGAAGCTGGCGCGACGCTAAAAAGGCGCGGCAGTATACCGCGCCTCGCGGACAGGCACACCCGCCGGCAGTCAATCGTTGGTCGCATAGGGCGATCCCGAAAATTGAATGGTCATTTATCGGCCACGCCACTAAAGTGACATCCGGTCTGTAGAGTAGGACGCTCTGTCAGTCTCCTTTCATCTGGTGAGTCACGATTGACCCATAACGCCATCCAGCGCCTGTTGCTCAAACGTTTCGCCCTCGCGGCCGGCACCTACGCCCTGGCATTGCTGTTGCTGTGGCTGGCGTTTTTTACCGGTCACTACAATGCACCGCTTTCCAGTGTCGTCATCGGCAGCGCACTGGTGGTGATCAGCCAGGCTATCCTGTTCGCGGTGTTCTACAGCGGCTGTAACCTGCGCTTCGCCGACTCCAGCCTGACCGAGGCACAAGTGCTGCTGGGGCTGGGCTGGCAAACCTGGCTGATCGCCCATCTGGACGAAGCCCGGGGCGCCTTTTTGGTGTTTTACGTGCTGATCCTGTTGTTCGGCCTGTTCCATTTGTCACGCCGGTCTTTAGTGCGATGCGCGCTGCTGGTGTTTTTCAGTTTCAGTGCGATCACGCTGTGGGAGGGCTACCACTTCCAGCTGCCTGACCCGGCCATGGCAGTGTTGCAGGTCTGTGTGCTGTTCATCGTACTGGTGTGGCTGGTGCTGTATGCCCGCTATGTGCAGGCTTCGCGACAGCGTATGCGCCAGCGGCGTTTTGCTTTGCAGGCGCACCAGGACACGTTGCGCGGGATGATGCGCCAACTTGAAGACCTGGTGGCCACCGACGAGCTCACGGGCCTGTTCAATCGGCGGCATTTCCTGCGCCTGGCGTCCCGTGAACTGAACGCCATGGACGCCGGTGTCGTGCATGGCCTGGCGCTGATCGACCTTGACCATTTCAAGCGCATCAACGACCTGCACGGCCATGCCGCCGGCGATCAGGTGCTGCAAGCCTTTGCCGGCATTGCCAGCGCGTGCCTGCGCGACGGTGATGTTCTGGCCCGCTACGGCGGTGAAGAGTTCGTGGTACTGCTGCCCGATTGCGATGCCGACAGTTTGACTTCGTGCTGCGAACGGCTGCGCATCGCGTTCACCGATGTCGAGTTGATTGGTCTGAATGTACGCAGTCTCAGCCTGTCCGCCGGCATGACCCTGCTGGAACTGGGCGACGACCTCGATGATGCCCTGCAACGGGCCGATCAGGCGCTTTATCGCGCCAAGCGTGACGGCCGCAACCGGTGCGCGGCAGCGTGGGAGAACGTCGATGCCTGAGCTGCGGGTCGGCGAGCGTCATTGGTCGGTGGCGGCGGGGAGCAATCTGCTCGACGCGCTGAACCAGAACGGCGTACCAGTGCCTTACAGTTGCCGCGCCGGCAGTTGCCATGCCTGCCTGGTGCAGTGTGTGCGGGGGCTGCCGAGCGACAGCCGCCCGGATGCCCTGAGTGCCCGGCAGCGTGAACAAGGCTGGCGCCTGGCGTGCCAGTGCCAGGTGGTCGAGGACTTGCAGGTGCACGCCTTCGACCCGCAAACCGATGGCCGACCCGCCGAAGTCGCGGCGATCGATTGGCTGAGCACCACGGTGCTGCGCTTGCGGGTAATCCCCCAGCGGCCGTTGCGCTACAGCGCCGGTCAGCATCTGGTGTTGTGGGCAGGTAGCGTGGCGCGGCCGTATTCGCTCGCCAGCCTGCCGCAAGAAGACCGTTTTCTGGAGTTTCATCTCGATTGCCGCAAGCCCGGGGAATTCAGCGATGCCGCCAGGCAATTGCGCATCGGCGATCCGATCCGTCTCGGTGAACTGCGCGGCGGTGCCTTGCACTACGACCCTGACTGGCACGCCCGGCCGCTGTGGTTGATGGCGGCCGGCACCGGGTTGGGACCGTTGTTTGGTGTATTGCGCGAAGCACTGCGCCAGGATCATCAGGGCCCCATCCGCGTCATACACCTGGCCCATGATGCCGATGAGCACTACCTGGCCAAGCCCCTGCAAGCCATGGCCGCCAGCCGTCCGAACCTGAGTGTCGAACTGTGGACCCCGGCCGAGTTACCCGCGGCTTTGGCGCAACTGCGGCTTGTTTCCCGGCAAACCCTGGCCTTACTCTGCGGAGCCCCCGACAGCGTCGACGCCTTTGCCCGGCGCCTGTACCTGGCGGGATTGCCGCGCAATCAACTGCTGGCCGATGTGTTCCTGCCCCGTGGTTGAGCGCTGACTTTTCAGACGCGAGACCTGCCATGACCGATGCCATCCAGATTGAACGCGAACGCGGCCTGTTGACCCTGCGCCTGAATCGCCCGGACAAGAAAAACGCCCTGACCCGCGCCATGTACAGTCACTTGGCCGAGGCGTTGCAAAAAGCCGACAGCGACCCCGAGATCAATGCCGTACTGATCACCGGTTCGGCCGAATGCTTCACTGCCGGCAACGACATCGCTGATTTCATCCAGCAACCGCCAAGCGGCCTCGACAGCCCGGTATTCCGGTTCATGCTCAACCTGCTCGAATGCCGCAAACCGGTGATCGCCGCCGTGGCCGGAGCGGCGGTGGGCATTGGCACAACGATGTTGCTGCATTGCGACCTGGTCTACGTGGCCCGCGATGCCCGCTTGCGCATGCCGTTCGTCAATCTTGGCCTATGCCCGGAGTTCGGCTCCAGCCTGATCCTGCCACGCTTGCTTGGGCAGGCCAAAGCGGCGGAGTTGTTGCTGCTCGGTGAGGGTTTCAATGGTGAGCAGGCCGCAGCGTGGGGCATTGCGTCCGAAGCGCTGGGCAGTGGCGAAGAAGCCTTGGTCAAGGCGCGGGAGATGGCGCTGCGCTTCGAGTCGCTGCCGCCGGAAGCAGTGCGCATCAGCAAGCAATTGATGAAGGCGCCGGACCGGGAGTTGGTGCGCAAGGTGATTGAAGAGGAGGGGGCGTTGTTTACCCAGCGGCTGCGTTCGCCGGAGGCGCTGGCGGCGTTGACGGGGTTTATCAAGCGGCATTGAGTCTTTCGCTGACTGGGCCGGCCTCATCATGCCTGTTGGATCAGAAAGCAAAAAGCCCCGTCATTCACATGAAGGGGCTTCAATTGTTCAACGAACGGTCGGTAGGAACTCTGGACTTGTATTCAATAATTAAGGTAAGTAGCGCAAGATCATCGGTTTATCTATTTCATTGACCGTGGCTGCTACGACGATTTTCCCATCTTCCTGGAACGCCATGGAAGTTGCGTAACCTCCCCCCGGTGCGGGCAAAGCTGTAGTTATCCAGCCTCGTCCATCGCCAAAGGAGGGGTCCAATGTTTCATTGATGTAGCGGGCAACAACTACCTCATATAAAGGAACCGAGTCATCACCCAGCCCACCGCTTACAACAATCTTTCCGTCCTTTTGAACAGCAGCGCCAGTCCAGACCGTCCATTTCTTGTCCTCCAGGTTCGTATAGAGGAGTTCTCCCCTGTTGAACTGGATATTGGGTGTGCCATTAGGCTCGATACTGGTCATCACTCCGTTTTCATAGGGGAACGCGTAGGTAGCACCCACCCCCAGAATTCGTTGGTTGGGCTGCCTGGCCATCCTGTCAATACGTATTCCCTTGCTTTCAATTGACCCTTCCATGACGACAAATCCATTTTCGCTAGAACCAAATAATTTGTCGATCGTGCCTGTGTCATCAACGCGGACAAAGTAGGATCGGTTGGGGGGGCCAACAATCACGCCGCAGCCGACATACTTGCCATTGTTTTGAGCCTGTACTTCAAATAGCACCATGTCATTGGCGGAATAATCGGGATGTATCACTCTAACGTAGCCAGTTTTATTGAATGTGTTATCCAGGATCCCTTCAGGGGTCAGACGAACTATCCAATTGTTCTGGTTGCAAGCGAGTATCTTCCCATCGGGCAAAATCTCTATGCCCGACAGGCTCCCGTTGCCGGAGGTGCGTCGCTGCTTTTCATCATCTATAGGGGCGTCGGGCGCTGTTTTACGTTCCCAATCGACCGAAGTGTAGCCGTTTGATCCGAAGTTCAAATCAAGTTTGCCGTCACGTTCAAAACGCGCGAAAAGCGTCGTCGTGGATAGTTCATCCGCGTGATACGCCAGCAGGACAATTTTGCCGTCGGCTTGAATGGCAAACGACACAACAGATGCCCTGCGGCGGTGAGGAAATTGCCCCAGTACCAGGCCGTTATCGCCAAAGGTGTTGTCAGGTGTTCCGTCATCGTTCAATCGACCGACAAAATAACTGTCAAAAGAACTGAATGTCGTTGTTTCACCCGCAAAATAGATTTTCGTCTCCGGGCCTGCGCCCTGCGTCGTGACACGCCGTATATAGCGGGTGTAGTCATCAGGGTTCGGGAAGTCAACAATGACAATGCCGTTTTCTCCGAATGACGGATCCAGCGTTCCAGCCTTTGCGTTTTCAAGAGCTTTCATCTTCAGTACTCAGCCGTTTAAGAGGGACTGCGACTCGCCCGATTCCATTTGGATAAGTCACAGCCCTCAGGCCGAAGCAAATGACTGTTGGACGAAACCCGATTGAAGACTTTCCCGTTGGGGAGAGCTACTGTCAGATCTGACAGTTCGCTAGGCCTATTTGGAATAAAAAAAGCCCCGCCATTCACATGGCGGGGCTTTTGTTTTTCAGCGACCGGTCACTCAGACCATCGGATCGCCAACGTGCAGGATCTTCATGCCGTTGGTGCCACCGGTGGTGTGGTAGCTGTCGCCCTTGGTGAGGATGACCCAGTCGCCCTTCTGTACTACGCCGCGCTTGACCAGCTCGTCGATCGCCTTCTGGCTGACTTCGTTCGGCGCCAGGGACGCCGGGTCGAACGGGATGGTGTAAACGCCACGGAACATTGCCGCGCGGGCCTGGGCTTCGCGGTGTGGGGTGAACGCGTAGATCGGCACCGAGGAACGGATGCGCGACATGATCAGCGGGGTGTAGCCACTTTCGGTCAGGGCGATGATCGCCTTCACGCCCGGGAAGTGGTTGGCGGTGTACATGGTCGCCAGTGCGATGCTTTCGTCGCAGCGCTCGAACTCTTTGCCGATGCGGTGGCTGGAGGTCTTGCTGGTCGGGTGCTTTTCGGCGCCGACGCAGATACGCGCCATGGCCTGAACGGCTTCCAGCGGGTACAGGCCTGCGGCACTTTCGGCCGAGAGCATCACGGCGTCGGTGTAGTCGAGCACGGCGTTGGCTACGTCGGACACTTCGGCGCGGGTCGGCATCGGGTTCTGGATCATCGACTCCATCATCTGGGTCGCGACGATCACAGCCTTGTTGTGGCGGCGTGCGTGCAGAATGATTTTCTTCTGGATGCCCACCAGCTCGGCGTCGCCGATTTCCACGCCCAGGTCACCACGGGCAACCATCACCGCGTCGGATGCCTTGATCAGGCCGTCGAGGGTTTCGTCGTCGGCCACGGCTTCAGCGCGTTCGATCTTCGCCACCAGCCAGGCAGTGCCGCCGGCTTCGTCGCGCAGTTGACGGGCGTATTCCATGTCGGCGGCGTCACGCGGGAAGGAGACCGCGAGGTAGTCGACTTCCATTTCCGCGGCGAGCTTGATGTCCGCCTTGTCTTTTTCAGTCAGGGCCGGAGCAGTCAGGCCGCCACCGCGACGGTTGATGCCTTTGTGGTCCGACAGCGGGCCGCCGATGGTCACGGTGCAGTTCAGTTCGGTGGCCGTGGCGGTATCGACGCGCATCACCACGCGACCGTCGTCGAGCAGCAGCTCGTCGCCCACGCCGCAGTCCTTGACCAGGTCCGGGTAGTCGATGCCGACCACTTGCTGGTTGCCTTCGGTCAGAGGATGGCTGGTGGAGAAGGTGAATTGATCACCGATCTTCAGCTCGATCTTCTTGTTGGCGAATTTGGCGATACGGATTTTCGGGCCTTGCAGGTCACCCAGCAGGGCAACGAAGCGGCCGTGCTTGGCAGCGAGGTCACGGACCAGCTTCGCGCGAGCCTTGTGCTCGTCGGGAGTGCCGTGGGAGAAGTTCAGGCGGGCGACGTCCAGGCCAGCCAGAATCAGCTGTTCGAGAACTTCCGGCGAGTTACTGGCCGGGCCAAGGGTGGCGACGATTTTGGTACGACGGACGGACATGCAAAGACTCCTGAGTTCAAGCGCTGAGTGAGGCTACTATGCTCCGAAGGTGTAGTCATTGTTCGTTTGCACTACTTTTTCGTGAAGAGCTTGGTTTTAAGGAAGAACCAGATATTGCCCTGGCCTCTGTAGGAGCGAGCCTGCTCGCGAAGAGCTCAAGGACGACGCGGTTACTCAGAAAGTACGCATAATCGTTGACGTCCATCGCGAGCAGGCTCGCTCCTACAACAACGGTCCACAGTGCCTTGATTGAACCCTGCAACTTTGCGTCCCGGCAGCCTGAAGATTTCCGACCATGGGTCGATACAGCGTTCAAGACAGGAGATTTCCCCATGCGTTTCGTTCTCATTGCCGCCCTTGCCATCAGCGTCCTCAGCGTCACGGGCTGCACCCGTTGGTCGATGAACCATCATTTGAACAATGCCTACAGCGCCTACGACCGGGGCAATTGCGAGCAGGTGATGCTCGAGCTGTCCAAGGTCGAGCGCGACAGCCGCGCGCGGCCTTACGTGTGGCCGGAAGTGTCGATGATGCGCGGCCTGTGTCTGGAGCGGCAGAAGATGTACATCGATGCGGTCCAGACGTATCAGTTCATCATGGCGTCCTATCCCCAGAGCGAATATGCCTACCGCGCCCGTGCCCGCATCGAAACCCTGCAGAGCCTGGGCCACTACCCGACGCGCAGTGCCGCAGCGGCAAAACCGGCGCAGTTCTGACGGCCGTAATCCTCTGATCGCTGGCTCACCGGAGGTGGTGAGCTATAGTCCAGGGAACCGGTTTTAGAGCCTTGCCTCTGAACCGGGGCAACACCTGCGACCGGCACAAGCAGGACTCAGCGCTGTCAGGACTGGCGCACCGGAAGCGGGGAGAGCGGGCAAGACTTATGCATACCCGTTCCGAAGCAGTAGTGCGGCTCTGCTTAAGAGCCTTGCATAGCGAAATTGCACATGTTCACCGACCGCCGAATCGAGCGGCATCAACTGCCGTACTTCCTGAAAGTGTTCAACGGCATCACCGGCAAACCCATTGGCTACCTGGGCAATGTCTCCGAAGACGGGCTGATGTTGATCAGCCTGCTGCCGATGATGATCGGCGCGGACTTCAACCTGCGCCTGAAAATTCCCGCCAGCGAAGGTGGCCAGCGGATCATCGACCTGCAGGCCTGTTGCCTGTGGTGCCATGAAGACGCGACCCCCCAACATTACGACGCCGGGTTCAGCCTGCAACGGGCACCACCGGAATATGGGCAACTGGTGGAGGCGTTGAAGCAATATTTCAGTTTTCTGCCGTTGCCGGCTTCGGCCTGAGATCACTGGGAAGCCACCTGTGAGGGATTGCTCAGGTTCAGAGTCCGGTTCTTTTCCAGCCCAGGTACCGGGTCACCAGCTCTGCCCCCAACTCGCCGGGCCGTGCATCCATCACCAACACGCCATGAGCGTTCAAGCGCTCATGGAGCTCGGCGCGTGCATTGAGGTAGTCCACGGTCCCGCAATAGGCCAGCGCTTCGGGCAAAGTCTGCACCGGTGACTGACGCAGGGTGTCAAGAACGCCTTCACGCAAGCTCGCGACCAGCACCTGATGCCGCTGGCTCAGGCGGTTGACAGCCGAGAGCAGTCCATCGTCATCCTCTTCGCGCAGGTTGGTCACCAGCACCACCAGGGCCCGGCGTTTTTGCCGTGCCAGCAGTTGCGTGGCCGCGGCCTGATAGTCGGCACTGCGTTGGCTGCTGTTCAAGTCATAGACGGTATTGAGCAGGGTGTTGAGGTGGCTGGTGCCTTTTACCGGCGCGAGGTAGCGCGGCTGTTCGCTGGCAAAGGTGCTCAAGCCGACCGCATCGCCCTGACGTAGCGCCACGTAGCTGAGCAACAGGCAAGCGTTGAGAGCGTGATCGAAGTGCGACAGTTCATCATCCTGGCTGCGCATGTGCCGGCCGCAGTCGAGCATGAAGATGATCTGCTGGTCGCGCTCGTCCTGATACTCCCTGGCAATCGGCGTGCGCTGGCGGGCGGTGGCTTTCCAGTCGATCTGGCGCAGGCTGTCGCCCTCGCGAAACTCGCGCAATTGATGGAATTCCAGGCCCAGGCCCCGTCGTTGTTTACGACGGACGCCAAGCTGGCTGAGCCAGTTGTCCACCGCGAGTAACTGTCCGTCATACAAACGGGCGAAGTCGGGGTAGACGCGGGTGGCGTCGGGCAGGTCGAGCAAACGTCTGTCCGACCAGAGCCCAAAGGGGCTGGGCAGGTCGATTTCGCAGCGTTCGATGCTGAAGTGGCCGCGCTTGAGCGGGCGCAGGCGATAACCCGCCAGGCTGTGCTGGTCGGGTTGCAACTCGACCGTCAACGGCAGGTTTTCGAAGTCCAGGCCCGGTGGTACATGGTCGAAGACTTGGACCTTCAGCGGTTGCGCAAAGTCATGTTCGAGCGTCAGTTGCACCTCGCTCCATCGACCCAACGCCAGGCTACCGGGTATCTGGCGTATCAGTCGGGGTGAGGACAAGCGCTTCACCCGCACCGCATCCAGCAGTGCCAGGGCCAGCAGCGCCAGGAGCAACCCCCAGTTGATCGCCATGAGATTTGCCGGAACCGCGAACTCCAATGCCCGCAAAGTGCCCGACACAATGGTGCAGGCCAACAGGATCAACAGCCAGGCGAGCATCAGGCGCGAGGGTTTCACAGGCGCGGCGCCGGCACTTGGTCGAGCATCTGCTTGAGCACCTGATCGACATCCAGGCCCTCGATGTCCAGCTCCGGTGCGATACGCACACGATGGCGCAGCACGGCCAGGGCGCAGCCTTTGATGTCATCCGGAATCACGAACTCACCGCCGCGCAGCAGCGCACGAGCCCGGGCACATCGCACCAGCGCGATGGATGCGCGTGGGCCGGCGCCGAGGATCAAGCCGGGCCAGTTGCGGGTGGAACGGGCCAGGCGCACAGCGTAATCGAGTACCTGATCGTCCAGGGCCAGGTCGCTGGCGATGCGTTGCAGGACCAGTACATCCCGGGCCTGCAACAACGTGCGCATCGGCTGGACATCAAGCATGTCGGCCCGGGTCGAGCGGCTGACCTGTCGCACCATGTCCAGCTCTTGCCCGGCGTCGGGGTAGTCCATGCGCACCTTGAGCATGAAGCGGTCCAGTTCAGCCTCCGGCAATGGGTAAGTGCCTTCCTGTTCGATCGGATTTTGCGTGGCGAGCACCATGAACGGTTGTGCAATCGCCAATGGCCGTCCTTCGAGGGTGACTTGCCGTTCCTGCATGGCTTCGAGCAGCGCGGCCTGGGTTTTCGCCGGGGCACGGTTGATCTCGTCGGCCAGCAGAAGGTTAGTGAACAATGGCCCCTTGCGCAGTTTGAACTGCTCGGTCTGCAAGTCATACACGGCATGCCCGGTGACGTCGCTGGGCATCAGGTCCGGGGTGAACTGGATGCGGGCGAACTCACCACCGAAGCAGCGTGCGAGGGCACGGACCAACAGGGTCTTGCCCAGCCCCGGTACGCCTTCGAGCAACACGTGGCCGCCGGCGATCAGTGCCGTCAGGACGTCGTCGATCACGCTGTCCTGGCCAATCACCGCTTTTTGCAGTTCTTTACGTACGGCCCGTGCCAGATCGCCGGCACGTTGACGCTGTTGAGCGGCATGGCTCGGTGCGCCGGGCTCTATCGGTTGACTCATGGGTTCCGGAGCCTTGTTAACAGTTACATTTGTTTTATCTTCCATAAATCAGTCACTTATCTAATCTAACTTTTTCTCACGTATTTTTTACGCGTGGAACGAGTGAGTGACTGCCAATCTGCCTCATTGCAATTCCATGGCAACCCATCACTTGAGCGTTCGTCAGAAGTGGAGGTTAGTCTACGACGGTCAGAGGGCACGCGATTTCAGAATCGATTACGTAACCGAAGAAAATCCAGTTTAAGAACCCAATAACAGAGCAGCGACCATTAAGGGCTACTACCGACCTGGAGCAGTCGGCGAACAGAATAATGGCAAATTAGCGGCTATGCTTGGTCTGCTGTCGAAACTGATCAGGGAGTCCGGCAGGCTGCGCGGAAATGACCCGCAACGAGCCCTGTGTCACCCGACCATTCTGCGTGAAGCATCCAGTTCAGGGGCGCAAATCCAGAACAGAGAAAAAATTTGGCTAATACTACGTGCGGTGTGTTCTCAGGTTCAGGTGTCGGCATAAAAGGTTAATTGGTTTCCGAATACCGCTTCTATTGGTCAATTTAGAAGGATTATGTTTGGAGATTGTGAAATGGATTTTTTCAGGAATAAAAGCGCCGCAAAGCAAGCCATACCCACCAGTTCAAATAAGCCGCGCTCGACCAAATGGCACCGCATGTACTTTTTTCTTGCGGGATTCGACGTGCTGGTTGTGGTGCTGAGCGTGCTATTGAATCACCTGATCGTCGATACCTATCACCGCTCCATCAAGGCGAACCAGTCGTGGGTCCAACAGCTGTCGAGCTATTCAACGCTGGGCAGCCTGGCTTCCACAGTCAATGCGCCGGGCAATAATGTGTTCGATACACATAATGTTGAAGCCGAATCGCGGAACATGAATGAGGCCTTGCGCGCCTTCAACGAGCATTTGGCAATGGCCAAAAAACAGTTGGAAGTACGGATCGCCAATGAGGCTGAACACAGTGCGGATATACAAGCCTTTTCCCTTGCATTGAAGGATGAGGTGGGTGCAGTTGATGCCGCGATGGTCGAAATGGTGAACGAGGCCTTGCTGATCTTTTCCTACTTCAGGGAGGGGCAGTCGGATAATGCCGGCAAACGCATGGCAACGATGGACAGGAAGTATGCCCTGTTGCTCGCCTCACTCAGTACCGTGCGGGATCGCGTTGGCCTGATTCAAAGCAGGCTCCTGGAAGAGGAGCTTGAGTCGGTCGAAGAACTGCGCCGGGTCGAATACGCGATCATGGTGTTCGTGCTACTGATGGTCAGTGCGGCCGTTATCTACGGGGGCAAGATCAGGCGCGAAATGGAGTCGCAAGCAGCCGAAAGGGAGGGTTATCTGGCAGTGCTGCGCGAAAGCGAGAAGCAGGCCCGCCAGCAAGCATCGCTGCTGGACAAGGCCCAGGACGCCATTGTCGTTCACGGGATGGATAACCGCATCCTGTACTGGAACAAAAGTGCCGAGCGTCTCTACGGTCTGTCAAAGGAAGAGGCACTCGGCAAATCGGCACAGGAGTTGATCTACCAGGGTAGCGCCGCTTTCAATGCGGCCACTAACCGCCCGATAGAAACGGGTGACTGGGCGGACGAAGTTACACTTCGACGCCGGGATGGCTGCACCATCACGCTCGAAAGTCATCGAACCCTGGTGCGAGACGATGATGGCCAGCCTCAATCCGTTCTGTCGATCAATACTGACATCACCCACCGTAAGACCGCTGAGCAAGAGGTCCAGCGTTTGGCCTTCTACGATCAGTTGACCGGGCTGGCCAACAGGCGGCTCATGTTGGACCGGTTACAGCATCTGCTGGCGGGCAGCTCCCGTAGTCTGCATACGAGCGGGATAATTCTCATTGACCTGGATAACTTCAAGGCACTGAACGACACGCTGGGGCATGACAGAGGCGACATGTTGCTGCAGCAAGTTGCTCTGCGCCTTTGCGGCTGCATACGCGAGAGCGACACCGTGGCTCGCCTGGGCGGAGACGAATTCGTCGTCCTGCTGGATGGCCTTAATGAGAATCCTCCAGAAGCAGCTATCCAGGCCAAGGCTATTGGCGAAAAGATTCTCAACGCTCTGAACATTTCCTACCAGTTGGATGGATATGAGCACCACAGCACCCCCAGTCTCGGCATTGCGCTGTTCCAGGGGCAGATGAGCACAGTGGACGATATTATGAAGCGCGCTGACCTGGCGATGTATCGCGCCAAGGCGGCGGGCCGCAATACCATGCGCTTCTTCGATCCGGAAATGCAGGCGGTTGCCACGGCTCGTGCCAGACTGGAAGTAGACTTGCGCCAAGGCTTGCAGGACAACGAATTCCTTCTTCATTACCAGCCGCAGGTGAATAGTGAGGGCCGTATCATTGGCGCAGAGGCACTGATGAGATGGCAGAATCCTGAGCGCGGAGTCGTGTTTCCAGGCGAGTTCATTCCATTGGCAGAGGAAACGGGGTTGATTCTGCCGTTAGGCCGTTGGGCGCTGCAGGCAGCCTGCACTCAGCTGGTTGCCTGGGCAAAACATTCGGAAACCGCCCGACTGGGTATGGCTGTGAATGTCAGCGCCCGCCAGTTTCACCATCCGGACTTCGTCGAGGAGGTACTGCAAGTACTGAAATACACGGGTGCCGATCCGAAGAAATTGAAACTGGAACTGACCGAAGGCCTGCTGATAGAGGATATGGAAGGTACTGTCGCCAAAATGATCGAGTTGAAAGAGATCGGCATAGGCCTTTCGCTGGATGATTTCGGAACCGGCTATTCGTCACTGTCATACCTGAAGAGCCTTCCGCTGGATCAACTCAAGATCGACCAGTCCTTCATCAGAGATGTGCTGGTTGATCCCAACGACGCCGCCATCGCCTGCGCGATTGTGAGCCTGAGCCAGATATTGGGTCTTTCGGTGATTGCCGAAGGTGTGGAGACAGAAGCTCAGCGCACCTTTCTGGTCAAGCATGGCTGCAAGACCTATCAGGGCTACCTGTTTTCCCCGCCACTGTCTGCCGAACAATTTGAGGAGTATGTTCACGAAAGATTAATGGCGAGCACTGATTTTCCACGGACCAAGACTAAATCGCCATGACTTCGCAGGTGCCCGGGAGCATCTAACGCTTGTCAGGTGCCAGATCATAGGGCGTTCCTCAAGGTTTGCAGGTGAGCGACCTGACGACTGAATTCAACGCTGGAAAGCCGTTGTTTCGGTCGCGGGCTCATGGCTTGGCTGATGGCGCGTGTGGGTTGGCCGGTCAGTCGCGCGAGCACCAGCCATTGTTCGGCAACGCCGAGCTGTTCAAAACCGGGGTGGCGACGCCGCACGCGCCGCAGTATGTCTTGCTGCAAGGCTTGCAGCAGGCCGGCCTGACCGTTGCGACGCAACAGGAAGTCGGCACTGGCGCGCAGGTGCTCCTGCAATTGCCGGCGCGCTTTCGGCACGGGTTCCAGCAGTGGCCCCTGACGCACGCCAAAGTGCCAGAAACCCAGGCCGATCAAGGCGAACAGCGCGACCAGCGCCTGGGGGAAGTAACGCAGCAGCAAGGTCAGCAGGCTGTCGTGATCGGTGTTGAATATCAGCGTCACGCGGGTGTCGGTGGTCAGGTACCAGAGCAGCCAGGCGTTGTCGTACCGGTCGATGGCCGGGGTTTTCCACAGGTCGGCATCGGTGACCACGATGATCGAACCCTGCCCGTGGTTGAGTTGCATCATGTGGGTGGCCCTGGCGCTGTTGGCCCAGGCCAGGGCGAGGTTTTTCGGGTCTTCGAGATGGAATGCGGTATCGAAACCGGCATAGGCCGGGGCGTCCTCGTCTTCCAGATAGAGCTTGGTCAGTAGCGGGTACGGATCATCACCGATACCTGACGGTGGGTCCTTGAGGTCTTTGCTCAGGGACTGGTGCAGTTGCACCCGGTCGAGCAGCAGGTCATTGCTATGGCCGAGCTTTTCATCCCACAGCGACTCGGCGACAAACAGAAGCCGCCCGCCGGCCCGGGTCCAGTTCATCACCTGGTCGATTTGCCGTGGGGTCATGTTGCCGCGTTCCCCGAGCAACAGCAGGCTGTGTTGATGCGGGTCGAGGCTGGGCAGGATATCGAGGCCGTTGGCGTGGCCGACGCTCAGGCCTTGCTTGCGAAGGAACAACTCGGCCGCCAGATAAGGGTTGGCATTGGCTTCGGGGGAGGGGCCGTGGTCGACTTCTGTCTGGTAGGGGGTTGCCTTGAGGTACAGATAAACGCTCAGCGCAGCCAGCAACACGGCGATCAACACCCCGGCTATCGAGCCCCAACGCCGACTCAACGGACAGCCTCCGTGCCGAACAGGATACGCCAGCCGTTACACAGTTCCTGCTGCACCTGAGCAGGCGGCAGACGATGCCCGTAGGCCATGTTTTGCCAGTGTCCGGTCAGGTTTTGGCTGTAGGCCAGCAAGGCTGGCTGCTGCAGTAGCTCTACACGCCGAAGCACCTGGCCTTCGGTGTCGGCGGACTTGAGCGCGATGTTGAAGTCGTGCAACAGACGGCTGAGCAGGGCGCGATAAAGCAAACCAAGCGCTTCGCGTGGATGACTCTGCCAAAGACTTTCAGCGTGGGCGGCGATGTCGGCGGGCAGGGATTCGGGCTTGAGGTCCATGCCGAATGCCTGCTGAGGTAACGGTCGCGTGGCTTTGCTGTCGGGGATTGGTCGGCGGCTGACGAAGGCCTGCAACCAGTCGCGATAGCGCCAGATCAACAGGCCGACGGCACCCATGACGAGGCCCCACAGTAAGATTTCAATCAGGGTCGCCAATGCCCCGAAGCGTTGCCCCTCGAACAGCTTCAGCAGGTCCTTCAACCATTGCGGTGTCTTGCCATCGTCCGGAGTTTCAGCACTCGGTCGCTCTTCGCCAAAGCGGTAGCGCGTGACCGACTCCCGGTTCTTGAAGGGCGGCTGTTCGAGGATCGACTTGATGCTGTCCCTGGAGGCCTGGCTGGTCAGGGGCTGGTCCAGCAGGCGCGGGCTGTCGGGTGAAATGGGCAATTCGGCGGCCCACAGGCTGTGAGTGGTCGGCAACAGCACAATCACGGCCATCAACAGGACAGCGCTTGCACTGACCAGACGCTGGCGCATTCGGCGGAACACCAGTTCGATGTCCCAGGCCTCCAGCACGGTGCGCCGGTTCAGGTACAGGCTGAAACCGCAGGCGACATAGGTCGGTTCCCAGACCACCAGCACCAGTGCATAAAAGGCGTTGGTCAAGTGTTCCAGCCAGCGCCAGTCCTGGGCGGCCGCCGAGATCAGCGACTGCCAGCTCCAGTCGAGCGCGACCTGTTGTGGCAGCAGCAGATAGAACAACACCATCAAGCCGATCCACAATGCGCCTTCCAGGTGCGCGCCGATGATCGTCAGCCAGCGTGCGGTGCCGGCGTCTCGCTGCAACAACACCTGCAGGCGCTGTTGCCGTTGCTGTCCGTTGAGTCCTTCGAGTTGCACCACCGGCATCACGAAACTGCGGGTCAAACTCAGGCGTCGCCAGGTCAGGCTGGCCAGCAATTGCGGTTTGAGCAGGCGTGGCCATTGGTGCAGGGCCTGCTTGAGCGTGGGCGTTTCACCGAACATCGCCTGGGACAGGATGTACAAAGGCAGGCGTTCGAACGCCGGCTTCAGCCACCAGAAAATGAACACGGCGAGAGAGGGCGAGTCCCAGAACCCCCAACTGAGCAGCGCGAAAACCGGCAAGGTGACCAAGGCCCAACTGGTCATCAACAGACGTCGATGGCGCTGGCTCAGGAGCACCCCGAGGTCCATGGCTTCCCAGGTCGAGCGTGGGCGAATCACCACCGTGGCGTCACTCAGGCGCATGGCGGTAACGTCCGGCGAACACGAGATAAACCACCACCAGCAGCCAGAGCGCCGCGCCGACCAGGTACTTGGTCTGGCGCGAAGGACCGGTCATCGACGACCAATAGGCTTCGATAAAGGCCGCGATCAACAGAAACAGCATGACCCCGCAGATCAGCAGCACGCTCTTGCGCGCCGCCAATCGCAAGGCCTCGGCCCGTGGCAGGCGCCCCGGGGCGACCAAGGCCCAGCCCAGTTTCAGACCGGCGGCTCCGGCCAGGGCGATGGCGCTGAGTTCGAAAGCACCGTGGCCGATCACGAATGACCAGAAGGTTTGCCCGTAGCCGACGTAGGTCAGGTGCCCGGCCACCGCCCCGATCATCAGGCCGTTGAAAATCAGGAAAAACACACTGCCCAACCCGAACAGCAAACCGCTGGCGAAGGTCTGAAAGGCAATGCCGATGTTGTGCATGATGTAGTAGCCGAACATCGCCCAGTCCTCACTGGCGGCTCGCTCCGCCGTGCGCCCGAGGTGACCGGCAACGGGGTCGTACATGCTTTGCATCTCGCTGACCTGCGCGGCAGGGATCAGGTTGTAGACCAGCTCCGGGTACAGGTACACCAACAGCGCGAAGCCGGCCAGACTGCCAAAGAACATCAGGCAGGCGGCGAGGACGAAGCGCCACTGTTCGCGAACCAGTCGCGGAAAGTCGGCCAGGATGAACGCCAGCACATTGGCCCCCAAACCGCTGCGATGACGGTAAAGCTGTTGGTGTCCGCGCAGCACCTGTTGCTGCAAGGAGTCGATCAGGAAACTGCTGTAGCCACGCTCCCGTGCCAGTGCCAGGTGTTGGCAGAGGCGTCGGTAGTCCTTCGGGAATGTGCCGGCGTCGGTGGCTTTGCCGTCCCGTTCCAACTGTTCGAGCAGGTGGTTGAAATCCTCCCATTCGGCCTTGTACCGGCGTTCAAAAAGGCTTTGCTTCATGTCGGCCCCAACAAGCCGCGCGCGATGCCGTTGAGCTCGGTCACCGCTTGCGGTGGCTGGACGTTCAAGGGGTGGGCGAGAATCGAAGCCAGTTCAATGACCCGCGCTTCGGAGAGTTCACCCTGGCGCTCGGCAAACCCGAGGATGGCCCGTTGCTCGGTGAGTGTCAGGACAAAGGCCGGGCTGCGAGGCTGGACTTCGGGGAGCTGGGGGCGGGTGTGCGGTCGTTCGCGGTAGATCACCAGGGTCCCGGCGGCGATATCGCCGAGGCGCTTGAAGTGCGGGTGTTGCAGGCAACTGATGGCCCCGAGGAAGTAACCAAACGGCAGCAGGTCGACAACGCGCAGCAGGTTGCGCAGCAGCGACGCGGACCAGCCGACCGGGGTGCCATCGTCGTGCACCACCCGCAAGCCCATCCATTGCTTGCCCGGCGAGCGGCCGTGGTTCAGCACCTCGAACAGCACCATGTACCACCAGCTGACCATGAACAGCAGGATCGAGCCGAGCCCGGCGCCCAGTTTGCCGAGCATTGCCAGTGCAAGGAGCAGCACGCCCAGGACCAGGCCGCGCAAACCAAGATCGATGGAGAATGCCAGCGCACGAACCATCAGCCCGGCCGGCCGCAGTGGCAGGTCGACGCCCTCCGGCGTTTCGACCTGATACCGCGTATCCAGCGGCGGTGACAGCGGCGCAGTCCCTGGCAGTGCTGTGGTCTGGAGCATGGGCAACCTGATGATGTGGCCTGGATCGGGATTGTGTACCCATTCGATGCTAGCAGCCTATACGGGGGGAAACGACATAACTATGTATTGCATGGTGAGTCGTGCAAGGTGCTTGAATGACAAGACTACTGGCCGGGGCGGGAGGTGAACGCCTAGACTTTGCCGATCTTCAGTTCAGGAATCGCCCGTGACCTCCATCTTCTGGTACGACTACGAAACGACTGGCATCAACCCCCGTTGCGACCGTCCGTTGCAAATGGCCGGCCTGCGCACTGACTTCGATCTCAATGAAATCGACGAACCGGTCAATCTTTACTGCCAGCCCAGTGATGACATCCTGCCGCATCCGGCTGCCTGCGCGATCACGGGGATCACTCCCGGGCAACTGCAGGCGCAAGGCTTGAGCGAAGCCGATTTCATGACCCGGGTGCATGCCCAGCTCGCTGCGCCCGGTACTTGTGGCGCGGGGTATAACACCTTGCGTTTCGATGACGAGATGACCCGCTACAGCCTGTACCGAAACTTTTTCGACCCCTATGCGCGGGAGTGGCAGGGCGGCAACAGCCGCTGGGACCTGATCGATGTGGTGCGCGCGGCCTATGCCTTGCGCCCCGATGGCCTGGTCTGGCCGACCGATGACGAGGGGCGGGTCACGCTCAAGCTCGAACGCCTGACCGCTGCCAATGGCATCGATCATGGCAATGCCCACGAAGCACTGTCGGACGTACGCGCGACGATCGCCCTGGCGCGCCTGATACGGGAAAAACAACCGAAGTTGTACGACTGGCTGTTTCAACTGCGCAGCAAACAGAAAGTCATGGACCAGATACGCCTGCTGCAACCTTTGGTACATGTTTCCGGACGTTTTTCAGCCGCGCGCAACTATGTGGGGGTGGTGTTGCCGCTGGCCTGGCACCCACGCAACAAAAACGCCCTGATTGTCTGTGACTTGCACCTCGATCCCCAGGGCCTGCTCGATCTGGATGCCGAAAGTTTGCGCCAGCGCTTGTATACCCGCCGCGACGAACTGGCCGAAGGCGAGTTGCCGGTGCCGTTGAAGCTGATTCACATCAACAAGTGCCCGGTAGTGGCACCGTTGTCGGTACTTCGCCAGGAAGATCAGCAGCGTCTGGGTCTGGATATGGCGCTGTATCAGCAGAGGGTGTCGCAGCTCAATGACGCCCGGAAAGTTTGGCTGGATAAAGTCCTGACTATTTATGCCCGCGAAGATTTTTCCCAGAGTCAGGATCCGGAGCAACAGTTATACGATGGATTTATCGGTGACCGGGATCGGCGATTGTGTGAACAAGTCAGAACCGTTGACCCGATGCAATTGGCACAAGAGCAGTGGCCTTTCGATGACGAGCGTCTGCCTGAATTGCTGTTTCGATATCGCGCACGCAACTTTCCCGATACGTTGAATTCCGAAGAGCAAAAACGCTGGCGAATATTCTGTCAGAAGCGTTTGTCAGACCCTGAATGGGGTGCGCCAAATACCCTTGATAGTTTTGTGGACGCCGCGGCCCAATTGAGCGTTAGTGCTACTGGGTTTCAGCAGGGGGTGCTCGTTGAATGGCAGGATTATGTCCAGGGACTGCGCCAGCGTTTGAGTCTTTGAAATCGAACATGCCTGGGCTTAAAAGCCGCGCATAAAAAAACGCCAGCATTTGCTGGCGTTATTTTTTGTCACGGATCCATCTGCGACAAGCTCTGGGGCTTAGCCCAGCAGGGTAGCCCAGCCTTCCACCACGTCACCGCCCCACTTGGCTTTCCACTCTTTCAGAGTCTTGTGGTTGCCACCTTTGGTTTCGATGACTTCACCGTTGTGCGGGTTTTTGTATTGTTTAACTTTGCGAGCACGCTTGGTGCCGGTAGTTTTCACTGCGCCGCCGCGTGGTGCCTTGGTTTTGGATTCCGGATCCAGCAGCGCGATGATGTCACGCAGGGACTTGGAGTATTCACCCATCAGGGTGCGCAGTTTGCCTTCGAATTCCAGCTCGGTTTGCAGTTTGTCGTCTTGGGACAGGTTCTTCAAACGGGCTTGCAGCTCTTTGATAGCTTCTTCGGTGGCGCGATATTCGTTGATCAAGGACATGGTGACTACCTTATGTTGTGCGCAGGATGGCAGGTGACAGTGCGGCAATAATAGTCACGGTGTTTCATCAAGTAAACATTTAAGGCAAGTTTATTTAATTTAATTGCCGGGGAAGGGCGCGCGCATTGGTAAATGCAGTTATTAGTGTGGTCCAGGTCTGTCAGATATACATAAACTAACAATTGGCCGGTACCGCTAGAGCATCCGGGCGAACCGGTACCGGTACTGCCCACCCTGCCGCATCGACCTTCCGGCAGGGAGAAACGTCAACAATACTGCAGTTTTGCTGCGCAATCGCTAGAATGGCGGCCTTTGCGAAGTTCTGGAGTTTCCCCCTCATGCGCACTTTTCGTCTGGTGATTTCTTGCCCGGACCGTGTTGGCATCGTTGCCAAAGTCAGTAACTTTCTGGCATCACACAACGGCTGGATCACTGAAGCGAGCCATCACTCGGACAATCTCAGTGGCTGGTTCTTCATGCGTCACGAAATCCGTGCCGACTCCCTGCCATTTGGTATCGAAGCGTTTCGTGAAGCCTTTGCCCCGATCGCCGAAGAGTTCTCGATGGACTGGCGCATCACCGATACCGAGCAAAAGAAGCGCGTCGTCCTGATGGCCAGCCGCGAGTCGCACTGCCTGGCCGACTTGCTGCACCGCTGGCACAGCGATGAACTGGACTGCGAAATTTCCTGTGTGATTTCCAACCATGATGACTTGCGCAGCATGGTGGAGTGGCACGGTATTCCGTACTACCACGTCCCGGTCAATCCGCAGGACAAGCAGCCGGCTTTTGCCGAGGTTTCGCGCCTGGTCAAACAGCACGACGCCGAAGTGGTGGTGCTTGCCCGCTACATGCAGATCCTGCCGCCCGAGCTGTGCAGCGAATACGCGCACAAGGTCATCAACATTCACCACAGCTTCCTGCCGTCGTTCGTCGGCGCCAAGCCGTACCACCAGGCCTCCCTGCGTGGCGTGAAGCTGATCGGCGCGACTTGCCACTATGTGACCGAAGAGCTGGATGCCGGCCCGATCATCGAACAGGACGTGGTGCGCGTCAGCCACAGCGACAGCATCGAAGACATGGTGCGCTTCGGCCGCGATGTCGAGAAAATGGTGCTGGCTCGTGGCTTGCGTTATCACCTGGAAGACCGCGTGCTGGTGCATGGCAACAAGACCGTCGTCTTCTGACGGACGTACGTCACAGTTGAAATTCGAAGGGCCTGGGCGTTCAATCGCTTCAGGCCCTTCGCCGTTTCCGCACCGAGGACATGACCATGGCCGATCCGCTGGACAAAGCCACCTCCAAGGCCCCGGCCACGCTGGGCGAAGGTTGCCTGAGCCGTTACGACCCGGATGATATGGGGCCTGAAACCGGTACGGAGTTTCCTGACGCCGCGCGGTTGTGGGAACAGTTGCAGCAAGAATCCGAGGACAAGCCCAAGCCTGCCTGAGTTTTATCAACTTCAGCAGCATGGCTCATACGGTCGTTTTGCAGCGCCAGCCAGTGGGCCTTGGTCATTGGCACCCGTCCGTTGTCGAGCAGGCGCTCCAGGGTTTGTAGCCAGTATCCGCGCGAGAACTCATGGCGCATGTCCACCGGGTGCAGGCCCAGGCGAATCACCGGGGCGTGCTGCCAGCGCTGTTCACGCCCGTCGCTGACAAGCTTCGATACACCCCGGCGCAAGGCGCTGCGCGCGCTCCAGACCAGCCCCGGCGCCTCGACCGCGATGAAATCCGGTAGCCGGTATAGGTGTTGCGAGTCACTGGTGTAACTCAACGGCAATTGGCGCAATGCCTGGCGAGTGCCTTGGCTCATCAGCCAGGCCGGGGCGACGAACCCCTCCAGTGGCCAGTCATGGCGGTGGAACATTTCGATGCCCGAACGCAGGCGGGCGAGCGCGGCTTCCTGCGACACACAGTAAAATTCGCCTTCGTGGGTGTAGACCCGACGCATGAACCATTCGCGGGGATGGCGGTTCATCGGCCCGTCGTCACAATGGAAATAGCCATGCAGTGCCAGCTCGTCGCCCCGGGCGAGCCTGGCACTGAGCTGGCGGCAAAACTGCGGATGGGCGTCCAGATTGTTGTGTTTGTGGAAGTCCGGGACCACCAGCCAGGTGATCGGCACATCACCCAAGGCGGCGACGGCTTTGACAAACGGTTGGTAATCGACCCAGGTGGGCGGTGCCACGTCGTGCAGTACCAACAGCAAAGCGGGACTGTTCATGGGCTCAGCCATTGGCTGTCAGCGGCCATTGGCTGCCGAGCACGGCGTGATAGTGCCGCAGCAAACTGTTGACCACCGTATCCCAGGCGTAATGTCGTTCGACATGTAATCGCGCTTGTTGTCCCAAGGCTACGCTGCCCGAACCGAACAGTTCTCGAACGGCGGTGGCCATTGCGGCGGGATTGTTCGGCGCGCAGAGAAGGCCGCAGTTCTCGGTAACGATTTCCTCGAAGGCCCCTGCCGCCACGGCCACCACCGGTATTCCGCTGGCCATGGCTTCGAGTAACACCAGACCAAAGGTTTCCTGATCGCCGGCGTGGAGCAATGCGTCGGCGCTGGCCATCAGGCGGGCCACCTGTGCTGCCGGGCAGAACTCGTCGATCACCGTCACATTGGACGGCACGGCCGTGGGCATCGACGAGCCAACCAGCAGCAGGTGATAGCGTCGGCCCAGGTGTTTCATGCAGTCGAGCAGTACCGGCAGGTTTTTTTCCTTGGAACCGCGCCCGGCGAAGATCAAGAGGCGGGTGTTGTCGTCCAGGCCCAGTTCGGCCCGCAGACCGGTGTCTCTGGCGTCAGGATTGAAGGTTTGCAGGTCAACGCCCAACGGCTGCACGAAGACATTCCTGACCCCAAGCCCGGTGAGCTTGTCGGCCATGACCCGGCTGGGCGCCAGGACCCGGTCGAAGTTGCCGTAGAGCTTGCTGACGTAGGCCTCGACGTTGTTGGTTATCCAGTTGCCCATACGGTTTCTGACCAGCAGGGGCAGGTCCGAGTGATAGAAGCCGATGACCGGCACATCGAGTTGCCGCCGCGCATCCAGCGCCGCCCAGGCGGTGAGATAGGGGTCGCCGACTTCGATCAGATCGGGTTGCAAGACTTGCAGGACATTGCGCCAGGGCGCCAGGCGCAGAGGAAAGCGATAGCCCTTGCCGAAGGGCAAGGCAGGGGCGGGAACCGTGAATATGCCATCCTGCTCGCCCAGGGACGATCCGGGGATCAGCAAACTGTGGCGAATGCCCGGCTTGATGCCCAGGCGACGGTGCTTCGCATCCAGATAAGTGCGCACGCCACCGCTGGCAGGGGCGTAGAACATGGTGATGTCAGCGATATGCACGATGAACGATCCTCCGGTCCCTGTACTCCTTTGGTTGACCTATATGAAGGATAGATGTTCGGTTTGGGTTGTGCGGGTGGGGGCGTCAGCGGGGTTTTGTAGTGTTTGGCAGGCCGCTATCGTCGGAACGCCGCCCGGAGCCGGCTCGCTCCTACACAGTCACCGTTTAACCCTGTGGGAGCGAGCTTGCTCGCGATGGCGCCAGTTCAGACGCTAGATTCGGAAACTGCCTACCAACTGCTTCAACCGCGCCGCCTGCTGCTCAAGGTCCGAGCACGCGCGCAATGTCGATTGCAGGTTTTCCACGCCTTCCTGATTCAGCGTGTTGATCTCGATGATGTCGACGTTGATCGACTCCACCACGGCGGTCTGTTCTTCGGTCGCGGTAGCCACCGACTGGTTCATGCCGTCGATTTCACCGATACGCAGTGTCACACTGTTCAGTCGTTCGCCCGCGAGGTTGGCGATTTCCACGCTGTCCTGACTGTGGCGCTGACTGTCACTCATGGTGCTGACCGATTCCCGGGCGCCGACCTGCAGCTCTTCGATCATGGTTTGCACCTGTTGCGCCGATTCCTGCGTGCGGTGTGCCAGATTGCGCACTTCGTCCGCAACCACGGCAAACCCACGACCGGCTTCACCGGCGCGGGCGGCTTCGATGGCGGCGTTGAGTGCCAGCAAGTTGGTTTGTTGGGAAATGCTGGTGATCACTTCGAGAATCTGCCCGATGTTCACGGTTTTGCTGTTCAGCGATTCGATGTTGGAGCTCGATGCGCTGAGCATGCTCGACAGTTGATTCATCGCCACGATACTGCGGTCCACCACTTGCTGGCCGTCCTCGGCCAGGTTGCGGGCATCGCTGGCCTGGCTCGAAGCCTGAGCGGCGTTACGGGCAATTTCCTGGGCGGCGGCGCCGAGCTGGTTGATGGCGGCCGCGACGCTGCTGGTGCGCGAGGCTTGCTGGTCGGAGTTGAACATCGACGAGTTGGAAGCGGCCACTACGCGCAATGCCACTTCGTTGACTTGCCCGGTGGCCGAGGACACTTCGCGGATCGAGCCGTGAATGCGCTCGACGAAACGGTTGAACGCGGTGCCGAGGGTGCCGAATTCGTCATTGTTCTGGATGGTCAGACGCTTGGTCAGGTCGCCTTCGCCGTCAGCGATGTCGGCCATGGCGCGGGTCATGACGTGCAACGGCTGGATCAGGATGCGAATCAGCATGCCGAGCAGGGCGATGATGATGGCCACGGCAATGATGGTCGCAACCACAGCCGAGGCGCGGAACTCGCTGAGCATCGAGTAGGCTTTTTCCTTATCGACCGACACACCGATGTACCAGTTGACCGACGACAGGCCTTTGATCGGGGTGAAGGTCACGATGCGGGTTTTGCCGTCGACCTGGACTTCGCTCATTGCGCTGCTGATGGCTGGTGTGTCTTGCGGGTAGACATCCTTGAGCGTCTTCATCGCCAGCGCTTTGTCGGGATGTACCAGGATCTTGCCGTCGGAACTGACCAGGAAGGCATAACCCATGCCGTCGAAATCCAGCGAGCCAAGGCTGTCGGCGATCACCTGCAAGCTCAGGTCGCCACCGACCACGCCGATGTTCTGGCCGTCCTTGATAACGCTGTCGACAATGGAAATCACCAGTTGACCGGAGGCAAGATCAATATACGGCTCGGTCAATGCCGAACCGCTGCTGCCTTGCGCGCTCTTGTACCAAGGGCGTGCACGCGGGTCATAGCCGTCGGGCATCTTGCTGTCCGGGCGAATGATGAAAGAGCCATCCTTGCTGCCGAGGTAGGCGCCCATGAAGGTCGAGGTGACGGCTTTTTGTACAAGCAGGCTGGAAACGTTGTCGGCATCGGGGTTGAGCGCGACAGTTTGTGACAGGTTTTCAATCAGCAGGCTGCGCCCGTTCAACCAGGTCTGGATATTGTTGGCGGTTACTCCGCCCATTTCCTGCAGATAATTTTCCAGGTTTTCGCGGATGGCATTGCGCTGCAAATAGTCGTTGTACAGCGTGAATGAGGCGAAGGCGGCAATCACAATGAGGGCGGCGGCAAGCAGGATTTTATGGCTGAAACGCAGATTTTTGTTCATGGCTTGGGGTTCCGCTAAGGTCTTAATGTCCAGCGCGTGCTTTTATAAAGGGACGCACGACGGGCAAGGTTGAAAGCAAGTGAATTTTCCGACTCTCCTTAGGGAAATTTCCGACCAGATCGTGTCTGACTGCTTTGTCGTAATCTCTATCGGCCGTGCAGGACCAAAGATTAATCATGGGTGACCAAATGCCTGACTCATTGCAACTCGTTATCGGCGCCGATCTCAAAGGGCAGCCGATTGCCCAGGCCATGCGCCTGGCGAACCGCCACGGATTGATCGCGGGCGCGACCGGCACCGGCAAGACCGTCACTTTGCAACGAATGGCCGAAGCCTTCAGCGATGCCGGCGTGGCGGTGTTCGCCGCTGACATCAAGGGTGACCTGTGCGGCCTCGGCGCCGCCGGCAACCCCCAGGGCAAGATCGCCGAGCGGATTGCCGGGATGCCCTGGCTCAACCACAAACCTCAGGCTTATCCGGTGACGTTGTGGGACATACACGGTCAGTCCGGTCATCCTTTACGTACAACCTTGAGTGAAATGGGCCCGCTGCTGCTGGGCAGCCTGCTGGAGCTGACCGACAGTCAGCAGTCGGCGCTGTACGCCGCGTTCAAGGTGGCGGACCGCGAAGGCCTGTTGTTGCTCGATCTCAAGGATCTGAAGGCGTTGCTCAATCATCTGCGGGACAACCCCCAGTTGCTGGGCGACGATGCGGCATTGATGACCACCGGTTCCAGCCAGGCATTGCTGCGACGTCTGGCGACCCTGGAGCAACAGGGCGCCGAAGCCTTGTTCGGCGAGCCAGCGCTGCAACTCGAAGATATCCTCCAGCCGACGGCGGATGGCCGCGGACGCATTCATTTGCTCGATGCCAGCCGCCTGGTGCATGAAGCGCCGAAAGTCTATGCGACATTCCTGCTGTGGCTGCTGGCCGAGCTGTTCGAGCAACTGCCGGAGCGTGGCGATGCCGACAAACCGCTGCTGGCGCTGTTCTTCGACGAGGCTCACCTGTTGTTCAACGGCACGCCCCAGGCATTGCGTGATCGTCTGGAACAGGTCGTGAGGCTGATTCGCTCGAAAGGCGTGGGCGTGTATTTCGTCACCCAGTCGCCGGGTGACCTGCCGGATGATGTGCTGGCGCAGTTGGGTTTGCGCATCCAGCACGGTCTGCGAGCGTTCACCGCCAAGGAGCAGAAGTCCCTGCGCGCGGTGGCCGAAGGTTTTCGGCCAAATCCTGCGTTCGATGCGTTGTCGGTGTTGACCGAACTCGGGATCGGTGAGGCGCTGGTCGGCACCTTGCAGGAAAAGGGCACGCCGGAAATGGTCCAACGGGTGCTGGTCGCACCGCCGCAATCGCGGATCGGGCCTTTGACCGAAACCGAGCGCACGATATTGATCGCAGGCTCGCCGTTCAAAGGGCGTTATGACCAACCGATCGATCGCGAATCAGCCTATGAAGTGCTGATGGGACGCAAGGGACTGGCACCCGAGCCCGAAGCGGAGCAGGACAAACAGGAACCGAGTTTCACCGAACAGGCCGGAGAGTTCCTCGGCACAGCGGCCGGGAAGGCGCTGAAATCGGCGATGCAACAGGCGGCGAACCAGATTGGCCGACAGTTGGTGCGCGGCTTGATGGGCTCGTTGTTGGGCAGCAAAAAACGCCGGTAGCGAGCGGACACAATTTAACTGTGGGAGCGAGCCTGCTCGCGAATCGGTGTGTCAGGCAACATCATTGTTGAGTGTCATGCCGCCTTCGCGAGCAAGGGGTGCCTATGAGGATTTGGTTTTGGCGTGCGCCGCCAGTCGCTCCAGCGCTGCCCGCAGATTCGGGTCGCTGATGCCATCGGCCGTGGCCTGAATGGTCGCTGCCGCGTCGTTGGACAAATCCATGGTGTGCCCGGCCGCACCTTGCTGAATGGTCGGCGGTTGAACTTTGAACAGGATCCGGGTCAGATTGGCAAACTCGTCGAACATTTGCAGTTGTCGTTGCAGGCGTTTTTGCTGGTAGCGCAGGCGGGTTGCCCAATGGCCGTCGGTGACAATCAGCAACAAACTGCCCTCGCGCCAGGAAGCCACGTGGCAATGCTCGCGAGCGGCGGGTTGCAATTGGCTTTCGAGCAAACGCTGCAGATGACCCAGACGTTGGGCGTGGCCGAGAATGGCTTTCAGCGGCTTGGCTTCGCGTAGTAGAACGGCAGGTACTTTGGCCGTAAGTGGGCGAAATGCCATGATCAGACACCTGAAGTAACAGAGGCGCCATGGTAGCAGAAAGCGCCGGATGCACCCGCCCATTGCTTTTGTGGGTGCTTTGCCCATTAAATCAACAACTAACTTCTGCCTGGAACGGCTTGAAGTTGAGCAAAACGCCCTTATTTTAAGTGAGCCCCGTCAAAGCGCTGTGCCAGCATCGTGGAATATCGCCACTTTCCTCTCCATCGTTTCCGGGTAGAATGCTCGTTCGCATGCGGCCATGAGGGCTGCTCGGGCGACTCACGGGGCCGCCCTCCATCCCTTTAGTGTGGAAGATCCTGCCGATATGTTTGCGCCTTTGTTAAAGAAACTTTTTGGAAGCAAGAACGAGCGTGAAGTCAAACGCATGCTCAAGACGGTGCAACTCGTCAATGCCTTCGAAGAGCAAATGGTGGCCCTTTCGGACGATCAATTGCGTGCCAAGACCAGCGAGTTCAAGGCCCGCATCGCCAAAGGGGAATCCCTCGACAAGCTGCTGCCAGAAGCCTTTGCGGTCGCCCGCGAAGCCGGCAAGCGTGTCATGGGCATGCGCCACTTCGATGTCCAGCTGATCGGCGGCATGACCTTGCATGAAGGCATGATCGCGGAAATGCGTACCGGTGAAGGCAAGACCCTGGTGGCAACACTGGGCGTTTACCTCAACGCGCTGTCCGGCAACGGCGTGCACGTTGTCACGGTGAACGACTACCTGGCCCGCCGTGACGCCAACTGGATGCGCCCGCTGTATGAATTCCTCGGCCTGACGGTCGGCGTTGTCACGCCGTTCCAGCCGCCGGAAGAGAAGCGCGCGGCCTACGCCGCCGATATCACCTACGGCACCAACAACGAATTCGGTTTCGATTACCTGCGCGACAACATGGCGTTCAGCATGGAAGAAAAATTCCAGCGCGAACTCAACTTTGCCGTGATCGACGAAGTCGACTCCATCCTCATCGACGAAGCCCGTACCCCGCTGATCATTTCCGGTCAGGCCGAGGACAGCTCCAAGCTGTACATCGAAGTCAACAAACTGATCCCGACGCTTGAGTTGCACGTCGAAGAAGTGGAAGGCGAAGTCACCAAGGCCGGCCACTACACCGTTGACGAGAAGTCCCGTCAGGTCGAACTCAACGAAGCCGGTCACCAGTACGTCGAAGAAATGCTGACCCGCATCGGCCTGCTGGCTGAAGGCGAGAGCCTGTACTCGGCGCACAACCTGAGCCTGCTGACTCACGTCTACGCCGGTCTGCGCGCGCACAAGCTGTTCCATCGCAACGTCGAATACATCGTGCAGGACGGTCAGGTCGTACTGGTCGACGAACACACCGGTCGCACCATGCCGGGCCGCCGCTTGTCCGAAGGCCTGCACCAGGCCATCGAAGCCAAGGAAAACCTGAACATCCAGGCCGAAAGCCAGACCCTGGCATCGACCACCTTCCAGAACTACTTCCGTCTGTACAACAAACTGTCCGGCATGACCGGTACGGCCGACACCGAAGCGTTCGAGTTCCACCAGATCTATGGCCTGCAGGTCATGGTGATTCCACCGAACAAGCCGCTGGCCCGTAAAGACTACAACGACCTGGTGTTCCTGACCGCCGACGAGAAATACGCGGCAATCGTGGCTGATATCAAGGAAAGCATGGCCGCGGGCCGTCCGGTTCTGGTCGGTACCGCCACCATCGAAACCTCCGAGCACATGTCCAGTCTGCTCGTGAAGGAAGGCATCGAACACAAGGTTCTGAACGCCAAGTTCCACGAAAAGGAAGCCGAGATCATTGCCCAGGCCGGTCGCCCGGGCGCGCTGACCATCGCCACTAACATGGCCGGTCGTGGTACCGATATCCTCTTGGGCGGTAACTGGGAAGTGGAAGTGGCTTCCCTGGAAAACCCGACCCCTGAGCAGATCGCCCAGATCAAGGCCGACTGGCAGAAGCGTCACCAGCAAGTGCTCGAGTCGGGCGGTTTGCAGGTGATTGCCTCCGAGCGTCACGAATCGCGCCGTATCGACAACCAGCTGCGTGGTCGTGCCGGTCGTCAGGGCGACGCCGGTTCCAGTCGTTTCTATCTGTCGCTGGAAGACAGCCTGATGCGCATTTTCGCCTCTGACCGGGTGAAGAACTTCATGAAGGCCCTGGGCATGCAGCCTGGCGAAGCGATCGAGCACCGCATGGTGACCAACGCCATCGAAAAGGCCCAGCGCAAGGTTGAAGGCCGCAACTTCGACATTCGTAAACAACTGCTTGAGTTTGACGACGTCAACAACGAACAGCGTAAAGTGATCTATCACATGCGTAACACGTTGCTGGCCGCCGACAACATTGGCGAGACCATCGCTGACTTCCGTCAGGATGTGCTCGACGCCACCGTCAGCGCACACATTCCTCCGCAATCGCTGCCTGAGCAGTGGGACGTGGCCGGTCTGGAAGCTGCATTGCAGAGTGATTTCGGTGTGACGTTGCCGATCCAGCAATGGCTCGACGAAGACGATCACCTGTACGAAGAAACCCTGCGCGAGAAACTGATGCAGGAACTGATCGCGGCGTACAACGAGAAAGAAGACCAGGCGGGCGCCGAAGCGCTGCGCACCTTCGAGAAGCAAATCGTTCTACGCGTACTGGACGACCTGTGGAAAGACCACCTGTCGACCATGGATCACCTGCGCCACGGTATCCACTTGCGTGGTTATGCCCAGAAGAACCCGAAGCAGGAATACAAGCGCGAGTCCTTCACCCTGTTCTCCGAATTGCTGGACTCGATCAAGCGCGACTCGATCCGTGTGCTGTCCCACGTTCAGGTTCGCCGCGAAGACCCGATCGAAGAAGAGCAGCGCCTGCGTCAGGAAGCCGAGGCACTGGCCGCTCGCATGCAGTTCCTGCATGAAGAAGCCCCAGGCCTTGAGCAGCCGGAAGTGTTGGGCGAAGAGGTCGATGTTGCCCTTGCTGCCGCGCCGGTTCGCAACGAGCAGAAGCTGGGTCGCAATGAGCTGTGCTACTGCGGTTCGGGCAAGAAGTTCAAGCATTGCCACGGGCAGATTCAGTAAAACCCGTTTCAATCGCTGAAATACCCGCGCCGCGACCGGCTTCTGCCGTCGCGGCGTTTTACCATTCGAACCGCCGTTCTGCTGAAACGGTGCTGACATCATTTATAAAGGAGCGCATTCATGGCTGTTGGTCTTGGTCCTTTGCCAACGTTGCACCCGGTTGCCGGTTTTGAACTCGGTATCGCCTCGGCTGGCATCAAGCGCCCGGGGCGCAAGGATGTTGTGGTCATGCGCTGTGTAGAAGGCTCCACGGTTGCCGGCGTGTTCACCCTGAACGCCTTTTGCGCCGCACCGGTGATCCTGGCCAAACAACGCGTGCAAGGTGCTGTGCGTTACCTGCTGACCAACACCGGCAACGCCAACGCCGGCACCGGCGAGCCTGGCCTGGCCGCCGCCGAGCGCACTTGCGCGAAACTGGCCGAGTTGACCGGTGTCGATGCCAGCCAGGTGCTGCCGTATTCCACCGGTGTGATCGGCGAGCCGCTGCCCGTCGAGAAAATCGAAGGCGCGCTGCAAGCGGCCCTCGACGACCTGTCGATCCATAACTGGGAAGCTGCCGCCACCGGCATCATGACCACCGACACCCTGCCAAAAGGTGCCAGCCGTCAGTTCCAGCACGACGGTGTGACCGTCACCGTTACCGGGATCAGCAAAGGCGCCGGCATGATTCGCCCGAACATGGCGACCATGCTCGGCTACATCGCCACCGACGCCAAAGTCTCCCGCGACGTGCTGCAAAACCTGATGCTGGACGGCGCCAACAAATCGTTCAACCGTATCACCATCGATGGCGACACCTCGACCAACGACTGCTGCATGCTGATCGCTACCGGTCAGGCGGCGTTGCCGGAAATCACCCGTGCCGAAGGCGAGCTGTTCGCCAAGCTCAAGCAAGCGGTGTTCGAAGTGTGCATGGACGTGGCCCAGGCCATCGTTCGCGACGGTGAAGGCGCGACCAAATTCGTCACCGTTGAAGTCAACGGCGGCGGCAATCACCAGGAATGTCTGGATGTCGGTTACACCGTGGCCCACTCGCCGCTGATCAAGACCGCGCTGTTCGCCTCGGACCCGAACTGGGGCCGTATCCTGGCGGCCGTAGGCCGTGCCGGTGTGCCGAACCTGGACGTGAGCAAGATCGACGTATTCCTCGGTGAAGTGTGCATTGCCAGTCGTGGCGCGCGCGCGGCGACCTATACCGAAGCCCAGGGCGCGGCGGTGATGCAGCAGGAAGAAATTACCATCCGTATCGAGTTGGGTCGTGGCGATTGCAGCGAAACCATCTGGACCACCGACCTGTCCCACGAATACGTGAAGATCAACGCCGAGTACCGTACGTAAGACCGAGTCGGTCGAGCGCGACCCCGGCCTATCGCGAGCAGGCTCGCTCCCACATTGGATTTGTGTACACCTCGAACCACTGTTGGAGCGAGCCTGCTCGCGATGGCGATCTGTCAGTCACTAGCTAGACTGGCCTGTCTCCCTCATCCCAAAGGTCCCGAACATGAGCCTGCACCTGATCATCGGCGACAAACTGCTTTCTTCCTGGTCCCTGCGAGGCGCCTTGGCCCTCGACCTGACCGGCGCTTCCTACACCGAAGAACTGATCAAGCTGAACCAGCCGGACACCCGTGAGCGTCTGCTCAAGCATTCACCGAGCGGCAAGGTCCCGCTGCTGAAAACCGAACACGGCACCATCGCCGACTCCCTGGCGATTGCCGAATATCTGGCGGAACAGTTTCCCGACGCGAACCTGTGGCCCAAAGACACTGCCGCCCGTGCCCAGGCGCGTTCGGCCTGCGCGCAGATGCACAGTGGCTTTTTCGCCATGCGCGGCAACATGCCGTTCGACCTGAGCCATGACGCAGCACTGTCGCCGGTCCCGGCCGATGTCCTGGCGGACATCGAGCGCATGTCGGCGTTGTGGGCCGAGTGTCGTGCCGCTGCGACCGAGGGCGGTCCGTACCTGTTTGGCCGCATCACGTTGGCCGACGCGTTCTTTGCACCCATCGCCGTGCGCCTGCGCACCTATCGGGTGAAGCTGTCCGCGGCCGACGAAGCCTATGTTGAAACCCTCTACCAATGGCCAGCATTCAAGGCCTGGCAGAAGGCTGGACTGGAGGAGTTGCAAAGGTGAAACGAGTCCATGTCGCCGCCGCCGTCATCCGCGATGGCAGTGGCCAAATCCTGATCGCCCGTCGTGCTGACTCTCAGCATCAGGGCGGCTTGTGGGAGTTTCCCGGGGGCAAGGTCGAGGCCGATGAATCGGTCGAAACCGCACTGGCCCGTGAACTCCATGAGGAGCTGGGTATCGTGGTCGGCGCTGCGCGCCCGCTGATCAAGGTCCGGCACGATTACCCGGACAAACAGGTATTGCTGGATGTCTGGGAAGTCTCGGCGTTTACCGGCGAGCCCCACGGCGCCGAAGGCCAACCACTGGCCTGGGTGTCGCCCCGAGATCTATCGGATTACGAGTTTCCGGCAGCCAATCAGCCGATCGTCGCGGCCGCGAAACTACCCGCTCAGTACCTGATCACCCCGGAAGACCTGGAAACCCCGGCGTTGCTGCGGGGAATCCAGAAAGCCATCGCGGGTGGGATCAAACTGATCCAGTTGCGTGCACCAAACGGTTACGACCCGAAATACCGCGACCTGGCCGTGGATGCGGCAGGGCTGTGTGCCGGCAAGGCGCAATTGATGATCAAGGGGCCATTCGAATGGCTGGGCGACTTCCCGTCCGCCGGTTGGCACATTACCTCGGCGCAGCTGCGCAAGTACGCAGCGGCTGGCCGACCGTTACCGGCATCGCGCTGGCTGGCGGCTTCGTGCCATAACGCTGAAGAGCTGGCGCTGGCCGAACAGATGGGGGTGGATTTCGTGACCCTGTCGCCGGTGCAGCCAACCCTGACTCACCCTGGCGCCGAACCGTTGGGTTGGGAACAGGCATCGAGCTTGATCGAGGGCTTCAGCAAGCCAGTGTTCCTGCTTGGTGGCGTCGGCCCGGCTGAGGTCGAGAAAGCCTGGGCGGCGGGTGCACAGGGTGTGGCGGGGATTCGGGCGTTTTGGCCTGAGGCCTGATTCTGTGCTGTAGCTTATGACGCCATCGCGAGCAGGCTCGCTCCCACAGGTGACCGCATTGTTGCTGAAGAAATGCGATCAAATGTGGGAGCGAGCCTGCTCGCGATGAGGGCCTGACAGCCGCCGACTAAACCTCAGGTTTCGCAGCCGGCTGCCAAAGAATCTCGGCAATTCCCTGACGCTTGGCAATCAGCCGCGCCATCACAAACAACAAATCCGACAATCGATTGATGTAAGCCAGGCCAACCCCGGCCAACGGCTCAATCGCATTGAGCTGCTGACAGCGCCGTTCTGCGCTGCGCGCCAGGCTGCGGCAGACATGGGCCTGGGCAATCAGCGTCGAACCGCCGGGCAAGATGAAGTTTTCCAGCGGCCCCAACTCTTCATTCCACACATCGATCGCCGCTTCCAGACGTTCGATTTCCGCTGCATCCAACGCCTGATACACCGGCATCGCCAGTTCGCCACCCAGATCAAATAACCGATGCTGGCAGGGGGCCAATACCTCGATCACTTCGTTCAAGCCTGGAAACTGAGCAGTTTGCGCCGCCAACCCGGCCAGAAGCACCCCAACCTGGCTGTTCAGCGTATCGACTTCGCCAATGGCCTCGATCCGCGGGTGATCCTTGGGTACGCGACGACCATCGCCCAGCCCGGTCTCGCCTTTGTCGCCAGTGCGGGTGTAAATCTTCGACAAACGAAAGCCCATGGTTACCTCGATAGCAGGTTGAGTTGTTGCGAGACAGGCGGTGTACTCGCCAAGGGCAGGCGCAAGGTGAAGCAGGTGCCCTGGCCCAGGGTCGATTGCACTTCCATCTGCCCCTTGTGGTTATTGGTGATGATGAAGTACGACACCGACAGCCCAAGCCCGGTGCCCTGGCCGATTTCCTTGGTCGTGAAAAACGGCTCGAAGGTGCGTTTGCGCACATTTTCGCTCATGCCGATACCGTTGTCCTCGACCTGGATTTCCGCCCAGGGCGGATTGAGCCTGGTGCGCAGAATGATCCGCCCCGGCTCGCTGTCGTCTTCGCGCTGGTGGATGGCTTGCGCGGCGTTTTTCAACAGGTTGAGCAGCACTTGCTCCAGTTCGTTGGCGGTGCCGGGAACCGGTCCCAGCGAAGGATCGAACTGACGAATGATGGCCTGGCCCTTGAAGTCGAAACCGATCGCCAGGTCGAAATCGTTACCGGCGATCTCTACCGCCTGGTCGATCAGGGCGGGCAGGTCGCACGGGGCCATCTGGCGGGTGCTGCGACGGCTGAAGCTGAGCATGTGGGTAACGATTTTCGCCGCCCGGGCACCGGCCTGCTGGATGCCATCGAGCAACTGCGGCACTTCGCGGATTTGCAGGTACTGGTTGACCGTCGCCAGTTCGATGCCAGCCTGTTCGGCCACTTCGAGGTTTTTCGGTAAATCGGGCGACAGACGTCGGCGAATGTTTTGCACGTTGTGCAGGATCGCGCCCAGCGGGTTGTTGATCTCATGGGCCATGCCGGCGGCCAGGCCACCCACCGACAGCATTTTCTCCGACTGCACCATCATCTCTTCAAGGGACAGGCGCTGGGTGATGTCGTCGATCCGGATCACCACGCCGCGCCCGGCACCGCCCATCAACGGATAGAAGGTCAGGGCATAGTGGCGGGGTTCGTCGTCCTTGAGCCAGGTAACACGTTCGATCTTGGCCACCGTATGCTGCTCGACCGTTTGCTTGAGTTGCGGCAAGAACGGCTTGAGCGGTTCGAAGGCCAGGAAGATGGGCTGGTTGAGAGCTTCATCCAGGCGCGTGCCGGAGAGGGCGCTGGCCTCCTGGTTCCATTGCGTCACGTAGAGCTGTTCGTCGAGGGCGATCAGCGCCGATGGCATGGAGTCGATGATGCTGTTGAGGTAGTTCTGGAAACCGGTGAGCTTTTTCTCGATCTTGCTGCGCACCTGGACTTCGAGCTCCAGTTTGCGGTTGGTATGGCGGGTTTCTTCCGCCAGCCCCTGGGCCTGGTCGTAGGCCGCCTGGGAGTCGTCCCTGGCCCGCTTGAGTTGCTGCTCCCTGGCCTCGATCCGCGAGAGCATGGTATTGAACGCCTCGGCGAGGCTGCCGATTTCATCGTGGTTTCCGCGTGAAGCACGCAGTGCGTAGTTTTCTTCACGGGTGACCTGCCGGGACAACTCTTCGAGCTGGTGGATCGGCCGGGTAATCAGGCGCTTGATCTGGCGGGCAATGATCAGCCACAGCAATACGCTGAAGATCAGAATCCCCAGGCTCGCCGTCAGGGTCCCGGTGTAGAACGCCACTGGCAGTTCGCTTGAGGCCACCAACAGCAGGTGCCCTGGTGCCGCACCGGTGCGGGGCAGGGGGATGACTTGGTTGGTACGAAACTCGGTGGCCTGCCAGTCTTCGATATGCCGGAAGCGCTTCGGCAGCTCCAGGTTATCGCCATGCTGCAATTGCGCCAGTCGCTCACCCTTTCCGTCATACAGGGCCGCCGCGCGCAATGGCGAATAGCTGTTGAGTTCATTCAGCAGGCGCTCGGCGCTTTGCGGTGACGCCAGGGCCTCGGAGGCCAGGCTCGGGTTGGATACCAGCCGGCCGATGGTTTGCAGTGCCTGGGGCGCCATGCTTTCCTGGGAGATGTAGTAGGCGGCGCTGATAAAGGTCAGGTTGGCAACCAGCAGGACGGTGACCATCAGTACCAGCAGGGCGGCCAGCAGTTTCTGGCCGACGGGCAGGTTTTCAAGGCGCTGACGCAATGGCATCGGATTCATCGCAGACAAGGAACAAGTGGCCAGCGTAGCCGCTGCTCAGTCGCTGGGCAATCCAAGGCTTTGCAGGCGAGCGATCAACCTTGCCTCAAGCTGATTGAGGTGAGGCAGGTTCAGTTGATGACGCCCGGCCACTTTGCAGGCGTAACCGAGCAGGTAGCTGATTTCAGTGCGGCGCTGGCTTGTGACGTCCTGATGCATCGAGGAGTAGTTGGCTGCGGTGGCGTGAATCACCCGTTCGACTTCCGGCAACAGGTTTTCGGCCGCTGCCGGCTGACCACAACGCTCGAGCAACTCCACCAGTTCACCGCACAGGGTGGCGACTTCACAGTGATGTTGCTGCAAACCGCCGTTGCGGCAATCGTGCAGCACCGTCAGCGGATTGATCGCACAGTTGAGGGCGAGTTTGCGCCACAGCCGGGTCAGGATTTCGGTGCTCCACTCGTGAGGGATACCGGCAGCGCTCAGGTCGTCGAGCCAGATCGGCGCCACCGGATGGCTGGCATCCCCCAGCCAGGTGAAGCCATGCCCGGCAAACACCACGCGCCAATCGCCATCGCGGAAGGCACCTTCGGTACTCGAGGCATAGATGCAGCGAGCCTGAGGAACCTGTGCGGCCACCGCGTCCTGACTGCCCAGGCCATTTTGCAGCAGGATCAATTCGGCGCCTGGGGCCAGGCGTGGCGTCAATTGGGCCACCGCGCTTTCGGTATCGTAGGCTTTGCAGGCCACCAGCAGGCGGTGGATCGGTTGGGGATTGTCGGCTGTCTCGGCGGGTACGGCATAGTGTTGCGCCTCGCCGTGCTCCACCAGGGTCAATCCACCGGCCGCCTCATAGGCCTGCAGTCTCGCGGTGTCCCGCAGTATCAGCCTGACCGGCACGCCAGCCCGTGCCAGACGTGTCGCCCATAAGGTGCCGAGGCTGCCGGCGCCCAGTACATGCCAGGTGGTGGACATCAACTTTTTGCTCTGTTTAAGGCGTGCATCGGCAGCTCGCAGTGAATGATGGGAAAGACCCGTTATAATCAGCGCGGATTTTAACCGCAAGCCAGGCGTGCTCCATCAGTGCGCCTTTAAATTTGGAGAGATTACATGCCGTCGTTCGACGTGGTATCCGAACTGGACAAACACGAAGTCACCAACGCGGTCGAGAACGCCGTCAAGGAACTCGATCGTCGTTATGACCTGAAAGGCAAAGGCAGCTTCGAGTTCAAGGAAAAAGACCTGACCGTCAACCTGACCGCCGAAGCGGATTTCCAGCTCGAAGCGATGATTGAGATCCTCAAGCTGGCGCTGGTCAAGCGCAAAATCGACGTGCAGTGCCTTGAAGTCAAGGACGCGTTCGCATCGGGCAAGCTGATGAAACAGGAAGCCGTCCTCAAGGAAGGCATCGACAAGGAGCTGGCGAAGAAAATCGTCGCCCATGTCAAAGACGCCAAGCTCAAGGTTCAGGCGGCCATTCAGGGCGAGCAGGTTCGTATCACCGGCAAAAAGCGTGATGACCTGCAAGAAGCCATTGCAGCGCTGCGGGCCAAGGAATTCGGTATGCCGCTGCAGTTCAACAACTTCCGCGACTGAGTCTCGAAGCGGGAACCTCTAGGCGTTTGCGACGTCGGAGGCCAAGCAGCGGCAGAAACGATTGAGCCCGTCGCGGTTCGGTCTTTCTGCCGCTTTTTTTGTGCATGCCGGGTAGCCGGAAAACAGGAGAGTGTAGATGGACTTAAATGCCGAGGTAGACAATCTGGTCAAGGTATCCCAAAGCTGGATCCCGATGATCATGGAATACGGCAGCCGTGTACTGCTGGCGGTCATCACCCTGGCCATCGGCTGGTGGCTGATCAACAAGGTCACGAAAAAGCTCGGCGGCCTGATTGCATTGCGTAATGCCGACCTGGCGCTGCAAGGCTTCATCAGCAGCCTGGCGAACATCATCCTCAAGATCCTGCTGATCGTCAGCGTGGCCTCGATGATCGGTGTGGAAACCACTTCGTTTGTGGCGGCGATCGGCGCGGCTGGCCTGGCCATTGGCCTGGCCTTGCAGGGCAGCCTGGCGAACTTCGCCGGTGGCGTGCTGATTTTGCTGTTCCGTCCGTTTCGCATTGGTGACTGGATCGAGGCTCAGGGTATCGCCGGTACTGTCGATAGCATCCAGATTTTCCATACCGTGCTGCGTACCGGTGACAACAAGACCATCATCGTGCCTAACGGCAATCTGTCGAATGGCATCATCACCAACACCAATCGTCAGCCGACCCGCAAAGTCGTGTTTGATGTCGGTGTTGATTACGAAGCGGACCTGCAGAAAGCCCGTGAAGTTTTGCTGGAATTGGCCAAGGATCCGCGTGTATTGGCCGATCCGGAGCCGCTGGCCGTTGTTTCCACCCTGGGTGACAGTGCGATCACGCTTTCGCTTCGTGTCTGGGTAAAGACTGCCGATTACTGGGACGTGATGTTCATGTTCAACGAACTGTCCCGTGACCGTCTGCGAGAGGCCGGCATCGATATTCCATTTCCACAGCGGGTTATTCGAGTGGTTCAGGAATCTGCGGTGCAGTGACAGGTCTTGCCATACACGGCTGACTTTTCGGTCAGGCATGGATAGCGATTGTTCAATAATTGAACAGTTTGCATAGACAACAAAAAAGGCCCATCCGAAGATGGGCCTTTTGTTTTGTTACCGCAAACTAACTGAATGCGATTACAAAACCGACAGCGGGTAGTCGACGATGAAACGGAACTCTTTCACGTCGCCTTCACCTTGGTCGGCGTTAGCGAAGTGCCATGCCTGACGAATACGGAAGGACAGGTCTTTTGCCGGGCCAGACTGAACAACGTACTTGGCTTCGAAGTTGGTTTCGTTGTGCTTGCCATCTGCACCGTACAGACCAGCGTAGGCGCTGTTAGCTGGAGTGTTGGTACCGTCGATGTCCCAACCTTTCACATAACGGGTCATGAAGCTCAGACCTGGAACGCCGTACTCGGCCATTTTCAGGTCGTAACGAACCTGGGCAGACTTCTCGTTCGGGGCGTTGAAGTCAGAGTACTGGATGGAGTTGGCGAGGAAGATCGAGTCGCCGCCGCGGTTGTTCTTGCCCACACCGATGTAGTCGAACGGAGTGTCACCGTTGACCTTCTGGAAGCCCAGGGTAATGGTGTGTGCTTTCATGAACGAGAAAGCAGCAGCCAGGGAGAACGTGGTGTTGCTGATATCACCGGCTTTGGCATCACCGGTGTCTTTGGTGTTGTAGATGTTACCGTCCAGGTTCAGCGACTCAGAGTCGGTGAATGGGATGGTGTAGTTCAGGTTGGCGTAGTACTGGTTCCAGATGTCTTCCAGCTTGGCGCCATACAGCGATGCCGACAGGTTGTCGGTGATGCCGTATTTACCACCGAAGTAGTCGATGCTGTTGGCTTCTACGCCAGCGTAGGTTGCAAACAGGCCGCCGTCACGGGCGTTGCGGTCCTGGCTGGTCGCCGAGTAGAAGTGACCGGCTTCGAGGTCAAGGTCTTTGACTTCGCTGCTCTGCAGCTGGATGCCGCTGGCAGTTTGAGGAAGGATACGGGAGCCGCCAACTGCAAACACTGGGGCAGTGCTTGGCTGCATGTCGCCGACTTTCAGCTCGGTTTTGGATACGCGGAATTTAACTGCGCCGCCTGCTTTGCCCTGGCTGTCGTTGACTTCGCCATCAGCGTCGCGGCTCATGTTGCCGGTGCCGCCGGTGCCATCACCGCCGTCCAGTTTGATTGCCAGGTAGCCGAATGCATCAACACCAACACCGATCAGGCCTTGGGTGTAACCGGAGCTGAAATTGCCCCAGATGCCTTGGGTCCAGTCTTTCTGGTCGTTGGCGCCATCTTTGTTATCACGGTTGAAGTAGTAGTTGCGAACCAGCAAGTTCAGCGTGCTGTCTTCAACAATACCTTTGGCTTCAGCCTGGTCACTTACGAAAGGGGCGGCCGTAGCCAATTGGGTACTGGCTGCTGCTGCAACTGCCAGTGCGATCATGCTCCACTTCATCACGCGCATCGTGATTTGCTCCTTTGGTTTTAGAAGAGTACTGCCGTCCCACCTGTTTTATTATCTGGGCGGCTCTTTCTTTTTGTGTCGGCGCAAACTTATATCACGCCGACAATGTTGGCGATACTTGCGCATCTAACCTTTCGCCTTCTTTACGACCCTGTCGCAAACAGCATGGTAGATGTCGCAAATTTCCAGCTCCGACGCAACAGGGCGGACAACTTTAATGCTGTTTTCTGCGCCTTGTCGTCGGTAAAAAGAGTCCTGGTGAAACGTTTGAATCTCCATCGGGCTACCTTGCCACTATTTTTTTTACCTGAGGGCCTCCGCTTCCAGCGGGTGCCACTCGGGCGATACTGGGTATCAATGCAACAAGCGTGCACAAACTCGTGTTTTGTTACGCTTTTTTTCCAATTGACTGCCAGATGCTGTAAATACCTCATAAAACCGGGGGGCTCAAGCGCTTTTGGTTTGGGCTTGACGCCTTGCCTGATATCATGTTGCGCCCTTCTGATCGACAGTCTGGCAACCAGAAATGTTACCGGTTCACCCCACAACTGAGTAAATGGCGGATGTCGAAGCGTTCAGCGTAGACCTACTGTGCGGTTTTGGTGCAAAAAATTTTTGCCCTGTACTGAATTCATCTCTGTCGGCCGCTTGCCTGAAGCGAACTTTTCCTTGTTGATCAGTCATTTCGGCGTTTTTTCGCTGCTATCCGGTTCTGCAATGGTGCGCGGTAGTGAAAATTGTCCCATCCGGGGGCGTCTGTCAGTTTTTTGCTGACGCTCGTGGCCTCGATGCAAGGTTCGCCGTGAAGCCTGCGCCGTTCGCAGGTATGCTGCCGTCCGGTCGCTTGGTGCGCTGTCCTTCTGGATAGAGCGCTAAGCTGAAAAATGATGACCCGGCGGGAGTGCGCGCAGTGTTCGCTTTAGATCCACGACTTCAACAAGACACGTTACTGATCGGGGACTTTCCGCTCTGCCGGTTGCTGCTGTCCAACGATTCGAACTATCCCTGGTTCATCCTGGTACCTCGTCGCGAGGCTATCAGCGAGATATTTCAGTTGGATGTCGCAGAGCAGCAACAGCTTTGGCAGGAAACCACTGCGCTGTCGCAAGTGCTCAAGGATGCGTTCGATGCGGACAAGTTGAATGTGGCGGCGCTGGGCAATGTCGTCAGTCAGTTGCACATGCATGTGATTGTGCGCAAGCGCGAAGATGCCGCCTGGCCAGCGCCGGTTTGGGGTAAACATCCGGCAAAACCCTACGGTTCGGAGCAGATCGCCGCGATTCGCGAACGTTTGCGCTTGATTTTGACCGATGATTTTACGTTTCTGGAGGGCTGAACCATGAGCCTGGAAGAGCGCGTTACCGAGCTGGAAAGCCGTCTGGCGTTTCAGGATGACACCATTCAGGCATTGAACGATGTGCTGGTGGCGCAGCAACGGGTGGTCGAGCGCCTGCAGCTGCAAATGGCCGCGCTGCTCAAGCGGCAGGAGGAAATGGTCGGGCAGTTCGAGTCATTCGAAGAAGAAGCGCCGCCGCCGCACTATTAGGCAAATCACAGGCATGAAAAAACCGCGGACAGCTGGGCTGTGCGCGGTTTTTTTTTGCCTTGAATCAGCGGCGCGGCAGTGCGGCGATCACATCTTCGGCTTGCAGGCCCTTGTCACGATTCATGACGGAGAACTCCACGCGCTGGCCTTCGACCAGGACACGATGGCCTTCACCGCGAATGGCCCGGAAGTGGACGAAGATGTCGTCGCCGGAGTCGCGGGAGATGAAGCCGAAGCCTTTGGATGTGTTGAACCACTTGACGGTGCCGGTATCGCGGTTGCTCATGTCGTAGCTTGGCGAGGCGGCGGCTGGTGACGACTTGTAGAAGCTGATGCCCAGGTGCAGGGCAACGGCAACCAGGGCTGCGACCAGGCTGAACAGTACGGCGGGTTGACCGGCGATGACGGGCATCGGTGCGATCAGCGTCAGGGTTTGCAGGACCACGCTCAGAACCAGCAGGGCGCTGACCAGGTTTTGCAGTTGGTGACGCGGGCCTTTGTTCCAGTAAGGGATGACTGGTGCAAGCGTAAGGTTGAGCAGGCCGAAAAAGGCCAGGTACAGTGCGTCGGGTTGTTGCAGGTAAGGCAAGGCTTCGGATTGCAGGCTAGGGATGAAGGACAGCAGCAAGGCCGCTGCGCCTATCAACAGATGGACGATTTTCAACATTTTGATTAACTCACGTTAAGACAGCTCACAAGGAAGAGCTGATGGCGCACGGTTCGCTTCAAGATAATAAAGAGGCGTTGGACACGTACCCGGTATCAGCCTATGCGCCATGCCCGGAAAAATAGGCATTGGCGACACGCTGTCTATTTAACAGCAAAGCCGCAGGCTACTCAAATCAGGGCGTCCGGCGGCTCTTTTCGGGGCGAATTGCCGCAGGTTCTGAAGGGGATATCGCTTCGCTGCGTGGGAAAATGTCCGGAGTAGGACGTTCTCCAGGGTCTGCCAAAAGTTGTTGGCTTATCCTACGTCGAGGGTCATAAAGTCGGCTGGAAAATACCTTTGTATCTGCGTTTTTATAAGGCGACAGACAGTTGCGCTTAAAGAAACCAGGATGGCAAAGGAGTGTCAGCGTTATGGTTTATGAAAGGCAGGAAGAGCGGCGATACGGTTCGCGCAAGGATGTAAGGGTTGATCCGTTTGTTCGCGAGTTCGATATGGGGCTGGCCCAGCCCTTGTCCCGCTCCGTGCGATTGAATGGCTTCGCCACCTGTTTGCGGCTTGAGCAGGTTTATTGGGACATTTTGGCGGAGATGGCCCGGGTCAATGGTTGCTCGATCAATAACCTGTTGTCTCATGTGGATCGCGAAGTTCACTTGCGCCATGGCGGGGTAAGGAACTTCAGTGGATTGGTTCGGGTTGTCTGCGTCGTGCACAGTCTCAAGGACGGGGGTTGCATTGCCACGGCCTGGTCGGGGCGGTGAAAACAGCAGAGTGTCGGCCTGTGCAGTCTTACGGCTGCACAGGCCGCATTTAATGGATATAATCCCGCTCTTTGCCGCAAAACCCTGCGTAAGCGGTAGCAATCTGATCGCCGAGACAACCTCCATGCCGATGTACGATTATCAATGTGCTTCCTGTGGTCATCAGTTGGAAGCCATTCAAAAGATCAGCGATGCACCGCTGGTCGACTGCCCTGCCTGTCAGGCGCCAGAGCTTAAGAAGTTGCTGTCCATGCCGGGCTTCCGCCTCAGCGGCACGGGTTGGTACGAAACCGATTTCAAGACCGGTTCCAAGAAGAACCTGGCCGGCGGCGACAAAGCTGACTAAGGTCTGGAACCTGAGTTGAACGACACGCGAGCTCTTGCATCACCCGGCGACTTTTTAAAGGCGGGGCTGCTGTAGGATCTCCAACCGAATTTCGAATTACGAGAAGTGAAACCACGACCATGATGCGCAGCCATTATTGCGGCCAACTGAACGAAAGCCTGGACGGCCAGGAAATTACCCTTTGCGGATGGGTCCACCGTCGCCGTGACCACGGTGGGGTGATTTTCCTCGATATCCGTGATCGTGATGGTCTGGCCCAGGTTGTGTTCGATCCGGACCGCGCTGAAACCTTCGCCGCTGCCGACCGCGTGCGCAGCGAGTACGTCGTGAAGATCACCGGCAAGGTTCGCCTGCGTCCGGCCGGTGCGACCAACGCCAACATGGCGTCGGGCATGATCGAAGTCCTGGGCTACGAGCTGGAAGTGCTGAACGAATCGGAAACTCCGCCGTTCCCGTTGAACGAGTTCTCCGACGTCGGCGAAGAAACCCGCCTGCGCTATCGCTTCCTCGACCTGCGTCGCCCGGAAATGGCCGAGAAGCTGCGTCTGCGTTCGCGCATGACCACCAGCATCCGTCGCTTCCTGGACGAGAACGGCTTCCTCGATGTCGAGACGCCGATCCTGACCCGTGCCACCCCGGAAGGCGCACGCGACTACCTGGTGCCGAGCCGTACTCATGCCGGATCGTTCTTCGCCTTGCCGCAATCGCCGCAGCTGTTCAAGCAACTGCTGATGGTGGCTGGCTTCGACCGTTACTACCAGATCGCCAAGTGCTTCCGTGACGAAGACCTGCGGGCCGACCGTCAGCCGGAATTCACCCAGATCGACATCGAGACCAGCTTCCTCGATGAAAAAGAGATCATGGGCCTGACCGAGCAAATGATCCGCAACCTGTTCAAGGAAGTGCTGGGCCTGGAATTCGGTGAGTTCCCGCACATGACCTTCGAAGAAGCCATGCGCCGCTACGGTTCCGACAAGCCAGACCTGCGTAACCCGCTGGAGCTGGTGGACGTGGCCGATCAGCTCAAGGAAGTCGACTTCAAGGTGTTCAGCGGTCCGGCCAACGACCCGAAATGCCGTATCGCCGCCTTGCGTGTACCTGGCGGGGCGAGCATGCCGCGCAAGCAGATCGACGACTACACCAAGTTCGTCGGCATCTACGGTGCCAAGGGCCTGGCGTACATCAAGGTCAACGAGCGCGCCAAGGGTGTTGAAGGCCTGCAGTCGCCAATCGTGAAGAACATCCCTGAAGACAACCTCAACGTGATCCTCGATCGCGTGGGGGCGGTCGACGGCGATATCGTGTTCTTCGGTGCCGACAAGGCGAAGATCGTCAGCGAAGCCCTGGGCGCGCTGCGGATCAAGCTCGGCCACGACCTGGATCTGCTGACCTGCAAGTGGGCACCAATGTGGGTCGTCGACTTCCCGATGTTCGAAGAAAACGACGACGGCAGCTTCACCGCCTTGCACCACCCGTTCACCGCACCGAAGTGCACCCCGCAAGAGCTGGAAACCAACCCGGCTGGCGCTCTGTCCCGTGCCTACGACATGGTGTTGAACGGCACCGAACTGGGTGGCGGTTCGATCCGTATCCACCGTAAAGAGATGCAGCAGTCGGTGTTCCGTCTGTTGGGCATCAACGAAGCGGAACAGGAAGAGAAATTCGGCTTCCTGCTCGACGCCCTGAAATACGGCGCGCCGCCGCACGGTGGCCTGGCCTTCGGTCTGGACCGCCTGGTGATGCTGATGACCGGCGCCCAGTCGATCCGTGAAGTGATCGCCTTCCCGAAAACCCAGAGCGCGGCAGATGTCATGACTCAGGCACCGGGCCAGGTGGATGCCAAGGCATTGCGCGAGCTGCACATTCGTCTGCGCGAAACGCCTAAGGCCGAGTAAGGCTGACCTGAAGGGCGCATCTGTGGATGCGCCCTTTCTTTATAGATAGAGCAGTTCAAGATTTTTGTTTGCCGGCCGGCGCAATACAGCGCAGCGGGCAATGTTTCAAAGAGAATTCGGAGCGAGTTATGGCAGGTCATTCCAAGTGGGCGAACATCAAGCACCGCAAAGAACGTCAGGATGCCAAGAAGGGCAAGATTTTCACCAAGTGGATCCGCGAGTTGACCGTCGCTGCCCGTCAGGGCGGTGGTGATCCGGGCTCCAACCCGCGTCTGCGCCTGGCGCTGGACAAGGCCCTTGGTGCAAACATGAGCCGCGACATCATCGATCGCGCGGTTGCCCGTGGTGCCGGCGCAGCCGACACCGATGACATGGTCGAGCTGACCTACGAAGGGTACGGCCCGGGCGGCGTGGCGGTGATGGTCGAATGCATGACCGACAACCGTAATCGCACCGCAGCCGCTGTTCGTCACGCGTTCAGCAAATGCGGCGGCAACCTGGGGACTGACGGTTCGGTGGCCTATCTGTTCGAACGCAAGGGGCAGATCTCCTTCGCTGCCGGCGTTGACGAAGATGCGCTGATGGAAGCCGCCATGGAAGCCGACGCCGATGACGTGGTGACCAACGAAGACGGTTCGATCGACGTGTTCACCTCGTTTGCCGGGTTCTATTCGGTGCGTAACGCACTGGAAGCGGCGGGTTTCAAGGGTGACGACGCGGAAATCGTCATGTTGCCGACCACCAGCGCCGAGCTCGATCTGGAAGGCGCCGAGAAAGTCCTCAAGCTGATCGACATGCTCGAAGACCTGGATGACGTGCAGAACGTCTATTCCAATGCCGAGATTCCGGAGTCGGTGGCTGCACAGTTCGGTTAAGGGCGACCAGGATACATTGTGGGAGCGAGCCTGCTCGCGATTGCGGATTTTCAGGCAGCATCGTTGCTGGATGTGAAATCGCTATCGCGAGCAGGCTCGCTCCCACATTTGTTTTTCGTTGTATTGAATTTCGTGCTTTTAATGAGTCGCAGGCGTTATGACTTTAATTCTTGGTATCGACCCCGGTTCGCGTATCACCGGTTACGGTGTGGTTCGTGATACCGGCCGTGGCTGTGAGTACGTCGCCTCCGGTTGTATCCGCACCGGTGCCGGCGAGCTGCATGAGCGACTGCAGATTGTCTATCGCGGGGTACGGGAGATCATTCAGACTTACCATCCGGTGACCATGGGGATCGAAAAGGTTTTCATGGCCCGTAACGCCGATTCCGCCCTGAAACTGGGGCAGGCCCGTGGCGCAGCGATCGTCGCGGGTGCCGAGGAAAGCCTGGAAATAGCCGAATACACCGCAACCCAGGTCAAGCAGGCGGTCGTCGGCACCGGTGCGGCCAACAAGGAGCAGGTGCAAATGATGGTCATGCACATGCTCAAGCTCACCAGTAAACCGCAGATCGATGCCTCGGACGCCCTGGCCATTGCCATTTGCCATGCTCACACTCGCTCCAGCCTGCTGCCCCATGGGCTGGGAGCTGCACGCAGTCGTGGCGGGCGCCTGCGTCTCTGATAGCATCAGCAATCATTTTCATGGAGTGAGTGCGTTCCGCCTGTGTCGTCGGCGGTATTGCTCGCTCTATCAGTCGCTGGCCAAGAGCTGGCCAACGCTCAAGGATTTGTAACGTGATTGGACGTTTGCGCGGCACCCTGGCTGAGAAGCAGCCTCCCCATCTGATTCTGGATGTAAATGGCCTGGGCTATGAACTTGAAGTGCCCATGACGACCCTTTACCGCTTGCCGTCGGTCGGTGAGCCGCTAACCTTGCATACCCATTTGGTCGTGCGCGAAGACGCACAGTTACTCTATGGTTTTATCGGCAGGCGTGAGCGCGATTTTTTTCGCGAATTGATCCGCCTCAATGGCGTCGGGCCGAAACTGGCCCTGGCCTTGATGTCGAGCCTGGAAGTCGACGAGCTGGTTCGCTGCGTACAGTCCCAGGACACTTCGGCGCTGACCAAGGTCCCGGGCGTCGGCAAGAAGACCGCCGAACGCTTGCTGGTGGAACTCAAGGATCGCTTCAAGGCCTGGGAAACCGTACCGGCCATGTTCGCCCTGGTGCCGAACCAGCCGGATGGACCGGCTCCGGTGAACACTGCCGAGACTGATGCCGTCAGCGCCTTGATTTCCCTGGGCTACAAGCCCCAGGAAGCGAGCAAGGCGGTGTCTGCGATCAAGGAGAAAGATTTGAGCAGTGAAGACATGATCCGCCGCGCCTTGAAGGGAATGATCTAAGTGATTGAAGCTGATCGTCTGATCGCTGCCACGCACAGTCCGCGTGAGCGCGAAGAAGTCCAGGACCGCGCCATTCGCCCTGTCAGCCTGGCCGAATACATTGGCCAGCCGACCGTTCGCGAGCAGATGGAGTTGTTCATTCAGGCTGCGCGCGGTCGTAACGAGTCCCTGGATCACACGCTGATCTTCGGGCCGCCCGGCCTGGGCAAGACCACGCTCGCCAACATCATCGCCCAGGAAATGGGCGTGTCGATCAAGAGCACCTCGGGGCCGGTGCTGGAGCGTCCCGGTGACCTGGCGGCGCTGTTGACCAACCTTGAGCCCCACGATGTGCTGTTTATCGACGAAATCCATCGCCTGTCGCCCATCGTTGAAGAAGTGCTGTACCCGGCCATGGAGGATTTTCAGCTCGACATCATGATCGGTGAAGGCCCGGCCGCGCGTTCGATCAAGCTGGATCTGCCGCCGTTCACCCTGGTCGGCGCAACGACGCGTGCGGGGATGCTTACCAACCCGTTGCGTGACCGTTTCGGCATCGTCCAGCGCCTGGAGTTCTACAACAACGCCGATCTGTCGACAATTGTCAGTCGCTCGGCAAGCATCCTTGGTTTGCCGCTGGACCCGGAAGGTGCTTTCGAAATCGCCCGACGTGCCCGTGGCACCCCACGGATCGCCAACCGTTTGCTGCGCCGGGTGCGCGACTTCGCTGAAGTTCGCGCCAAGGGCCATATCACCAAGCCGATTGCCGACCTGGCGCTGAACCTGCTGGACGTCGACGAGCGTGGCTTCGATCACCAGGACCGACGTCTGTTGCTGACCATGATCGAGAAATTCGATGGCGGGCCGGTCGGGGTCGACAGCCTGGCCGCCGCCATCAGCGAAGAGCGTCATACCATCGAAGACGTGCTCGAGCCATACCTGATCCAGCAGGGTTACATCATGCGCACGCCTCGGGGGCGGGTGGTGACGCGGCATGCCTACCTGCATTTTGGTTTAAACATTCCGTCACGATTGGGCGAAATGCCCGTGGTAGACGAGTTTCTCGATGCCGCTGACGATTAATTAACATTGCGTGCTGATTTTTTCGGGCAATGTAGGGTCCCAGGACCGTACTTTCACGTGAAAGCCGCAGAACAATGAAAAACAGTTGCCATGCCGGATTGGCAACCTGAGGAGTAAGCACTAGAGTATGCGCGCGCAAAACGGGCTTGAGCCTTTCGCACATCGCTGTCGCGTTTATTACGAGGACACCGATGCGGGGGGCATCGTGTATTACGTTAATTACCTCAAGTTTATGGAACGGGCTCGAACCGAGCGGCTACGAGATCTGGGCTTTGCCCAATCCACGCTTGCCGGTGAGGACCTGTTGTTCGTCGTGCATTCCAGCGAAGCGCGCTACCACGCGCCGGCGCGACTGGACGACGAACTGCTGGTAAGCGCCGAGGTAATCGAATTGAACCGTGCCAGCCTGCGCTTCAAGCAGCAGGTCAGGCGGGCAACGGATAATGTGCTGCTCTGCGAAGGGCAGTTTCTGGTGGCCTGTGTGCGCACTGAAAGTTTGAAACCCCGGGCCATTCCCGAAGCTCTACGGGCGGCCTTTGCCGACGTGAGCGGCGCGGGTACACACTCAAAGCAGGAGATAAAGCGTGGAAGCTAACGTCGTCGACCATTCCTCCATGTGGAGCCTGGTCAGCAATGCCAGTATCGTGGTGCAACTGGTAATGCTGATCCTGGTAGCCGCATCGGTGACCTCGTGGATCATGATTTTTCAGCGCAGCAACCTGCTGCGTGCCGGTCGACGCGCCCTGGAGAGCTTTGAAGAGCGCTTCTGGTCGGGTATCGACCTGTCCAAACTGTACCGTCAGGCCGGCAGCAATCCGGACCCTGATTCGGGCGTCGAGCAAATCTTCCGTGCCGGTTTCAAGGAATTCTCCCGTCTGCGCCAGCAGTCGGGCGTTGATCCGGAAGCGGTCATGGAAGGCGTGGCCCGTGCCATGCGCGTCGCCATTTCCCGCGAAGAAGAAAAGCTCGAGCAGAGTCTGCCTTTCCTGGCCACCGTTGGTTCCGTGAGCCCGTACATCGGTCTGTTCGGTACCGTCTGGGGGATCATGAACTCCTTCCGTGGCCTGGCCACCGCCCAGCAAGCGACGCTGGCCACTGTGGCGCCAGGTATCGCCGAAGCACTGATTGCCACCGCGATCGGTCTGTTCGCTGCCATTCCAGCCGTTATCGCTTACAACCGTTTTGCTGCTCGCAGCGAAACCCTGCTGGGCCGCTACTACACCTTCGCCGACGAGTTCCAGGCGATCCTGCACCGTAAAGTGCACACCAGCGAAGAATAAGCAGGTAATTTCCAATGGCTTTAATCGCTCGAGCTCGCAAAAAGCGCAAGCCGGTCGCCGAGATGAACGTGGTGCCTTACATCGACGTGATGTTGGTGCTGCTGGTCATCTTCATGGTGACCGCGCCGATGCTCAATCAGGGCGTGAAAGTTGATCTGCCCAAGGTTTCCAGCGAAGCCTTGCCGCAGGACAACAACACCCAGGTCCTGACCATTTCCATCAAATCCGACAAGACCTACTACTGGAATCTTGGTAGCGAAGTCGACACCGAAAAGCAGCAGGATCGGGCCATGACCCTGCCGCAGATGACTGACGCGGTGACCAAGATCATTCGCGTCGGCAACGAAGGCGGCAAGCGTACCCAGGTCTTCATTCGCGGCGACAAAACCGTCGATTACGGCTCCGTCATGGGGGCCATGGGCGGGTTGCAGAAAGCCGGGGTCGGTAATGTTGGCTTGATTACCGAGGCGCCCTGATGCAGCAACAGCGAGAGCCGTCCGCCTCGGAAAGCTACTTCTGGCCTAGTGTCTGGGCGATTGGCTTGCACGTGCTGGTGTTCGGCATGCTGTTCGTCAGCTTTGCCTTTACCCCGGAACTGCCGCCGGCCAAGCCGATTGTCCAGGCGACCCTGTACCAACTGAAGTCGAAAAGTCGGGCCACCACCCAGACCAATCAGAAGATTGCCGGTGAAGCGCAGAAATCCGCTGCGCGCCAGACCGAAGTCGAACAGATGGAACAGAAAAAGATCGAGCAGGAAGCGATCAAGGCCGCGGAACAAAAGAAGGAAGATGCGGCTCAAAAAGCCGAAGAATCCAAGAAGGCCGACGAGACGAAGAAAGCGGAAGAGGCAAAAAAGGCTGATGAAGCCAAGAAAGCCGATGAAGCGAAGAAGACCGCCGAAGCCAAAAAGGTCGAAGAGAAACAATTGGCTGATATAGCCAAGAAGAAGGCCGAAGAAGAAGCCAAGAAAGCGGCTGAGGAAGAGGCCAAGAAAGCGGCCGCCGAAGAAGCGAAGAAAAAGATCGTCGAAGACGCCAAGAAGAAAGCCGCGGAAGACGCCAAGAAGAAATCTGAAGCTGAAGAGGCGAAGAAGAAAGTCGCTGAAGACGCGAAGAAGAAAGCGGCTGCCGATGCTGCGAAGAAAAAATCGCAGGAAGCGGCGCGTAAATCCGCCGAAGACAAAAAGGCCCAGGCCTTGGCCGATTTGCTTTCCGACACGCCGCAGCGTCAGCAGGCCTTGGCCGATGAGCAGGGCGATGAAGTCGCCGGCAGTTTCGATGATCTGATTCGTGCGCGTGCAGCGGAAGGCTGGGCTCGTCCGCCTTCGGCCCGCAAAGGCATGACGGTCGTGTTGCAAATCGGCATGTTGCCGGACGGTACGGTGACTTCGGTCAGCGTGTCCAAGTCCAGTGGCGACGGTCCGTTTGACGCGTCGGCTGTTGCAGCGGTGAAGAATATTGGACGTTTGACAGAAATGCAGGGAATGAAGCCGAGTGATTTCGCTCCGTATCGTTCATTCAAGATGACATTCACACCTGAGGATCTAGCTTTGTGAGAAACCTTCTTCGAGGAATGCTGGTCGTTATCTGCTGCATGGCAGGGATGGCGATGGCAGATGAGAAAAACATTCTGGTTACAAGCGGCAGCGATCGGGCGACCCCGATCGCCGTCGTACCGTTCGGCTTCCAGGGCGGTAGCGTGCTGCCGGACGACATGGCGGAAATCATCGGTAACGACCTGCGTAACTCGGGTTACTACTCGCCGCTTCCAAAGCAGAACATGATCAGCCAGCCGAGCCAGGCCAGCGAAATCATCTTCCGTGACTTCAAGGCGCTGGGTGCCCAGTACGTCATGGTCGGCAGCATCGTTCCGGCGGGCGGTCGCCTGCAGGTGCAATACGCACTGTTCAACGTGGCCACCGAACAGCAAGTGCTGACCGGCAGCGTGTCCGGCGGCGTCGATCAGTTGCGCGACATGGCGCACTATATCTCCGACCAGTCGTTCGAAAAGCTCACAGGTATCAAGGGTGCTTTCTCGACTCGCCTGCTGTACGTAACGGCCGAGCGTTTCTCCGAGAACAACACTCGCTACACCCTGCAACGTTCGGACTACGACGGTGCTCGCGCCGTGACCCTGCTGCAGTCGCGCGAGCCGATCCTGTCGCCGCGTTTCGCACCGGATGGCAAGCGCATCGCTTATGTCTCTTTCGAGCAGAAGCGTCCACGCATCTTCATGCAGAACATCGACACCGGTCGCCGTGAGCAGATCACCAACTTCGAAGGCCTGAACGGTGCGCCAGCCTGGTCGCCGGATGGCAATCGCCTGGCGTTCGTGCTGTCGAAAGACGGCAACCCGGACATCTATGTGATGAACCTGGGTTCGCGTCAGATCAGCCGCGTCACCAACGGCCCTGGCATCAACACCGAACCGTTCTGGGGCAAGGATGGCTCGACCATCTACTTCACGTCCGACCGTGGCGGCAAGCCGCAGATCTACAAGACCAGTGCCGGTGGTGGCGGTGCCGAACGCGTGACTTTCGTCGGTAACTACAACGCCAACCCTAAACTGTCGGCTGATGAAAAGACGCTTGTCATGATTCACCGTCAGGATGGCTTCACCAATTTCAAGGTGGCGGCCCAGGATTTGCAGCGCGGTAGTGTAAAAATCCTCACTGATAGCACTCTGGACGAGTCGCCTACTGTCGCGCCCAACGGCACCATGGTAATCTACGCCACCCGCCAGCAGGGCCGGGGAGTCTTGATGCTCGTGTCCATCAATGGACGCGTAAGGCTCCCGCTTCCTACCGCACAAGGCGAAGTCAGAGAACCTTCCTGGTCCCCTTACCTGAACTGACGCGGCGCTATACGTTGTACTTAACACACTGGGGTTCATTAGGAGTTTCACGATGGAAATGCTGAAGTTTGGTAAATTTGCTGCGCTGGCACTGGCCATGGCTGTAGCTGTAGGTTGCTCGTCCAAAGGCGGCGACAATGCCGGTGAAGGCGCGGTAGATCCAAACGCTGGTTACGGCGCAAACACTGGTGCAGTTGACGGCTCCCTGAGCGAAGAAGCTGCTCTGCGCGCTATCACTACTTTCTACTTCGAATACGACAGCTCGGACCTGAAGCCAGAAGCCATGCGCGCTCTGGACGTTCACGCCAAAGACCTGAAAGCAAACGGCGCTCGCGTTGTTCTGGAAGGCAACACCGACGAACGTGGTACTCGTGAGTACAACATGGCACTGGGCGAGCGTCGTGCGAAAGCCGTTCAGCGCTACCTGGTACTGCAAGGTGTTTCCCCAGCTCAGCTGGAACTGGTTTCCTACGGCGAAGAGCGTCCAGTTGCTACCGGCAACGACGAGCAGTCCTGGGCTCAAAACCGTCGCGTCGAACTGCGTAAGTAATTCGTCATGCGAACGTGCCGTCGTGCTGTAACTGTTCTGGCTCTCAGCCTCGCGCCGCTTGCGGTGTGGGCTGCGGTTCCTGTGGTCGATAACGACTCCGGCTATAACAATAGCGGGAGCAGTTATCCGCCTGCAGGTTACGGTACGAACGGCGCCTATGCCGGGGGAGGGGTTTCGGCCCCTGTCTCGGCACAGGGCGAGCTGTTCAACCAACTGCAATCAATGCAGCAACAGATCGAGCGCCAGCAAGGTGCGATTGAAGTTCTGCAAAATGATGTAGCGCGCATGAAACAGGAAAACCTGGAGCGATACCAGGATCTTGATCGGCGCATAGGAACCGGCGTTGCACCAGCCGCGACTCCTGAAAATTCTTCCACCGGCGGTGATTCGAATGCCGCTGGTGCAGCCGCAGGTGCGGCAGCTGGCGCAGCCGCCGCTCAAGCACCTGCCGCGGGTGGCGAACCGGCGGATCCGGCGAAGGAAAAGCTCTATTACGATGCTGCCTTCGACCTGATCAAGGCCAAGGATTTCGACAAGGCCAGCCAGGCTTTTGCCGCTTTCCTGCGCAAATACCCGAACAGCCAGTACGCGGGCAACGCCCAATACTGGTTGGGCGAAGTGAATCTGGCCAAAGGCGATCTGCAAGGCGCAGGTCAGGCGTTTGCCAAGGTTTCGCAGCTGTATCCCAAGCACGCCAAAGTGCCGGACTCGCTGTACAAGCTCGCTGATGTAGAGCGTCGCCTGGGTCATACCGACCGGGTCAAAGGCATTCTGCAGCAGGTGGTGTCCCAATATCCGGGTACTTCCGCCGCTCAGTTGGCCCAGCGTGATCTGCAAAAAATGTAAGCCTGCTTGACCCGTTTCAAAGAAACCCGCGCTTGTCGCGGGTTTTTTCGTTAGAATTCACGCCCTTTTTATGAAACACGCTTTTAGGGGCCTGCGCTTTGCCGGGGTTCCTTCAAGTGCCTGACGGAGGCGGACAGCCTGTTTAGCTGTTACGCCCGTGGCGACTATGCAAGACACATTGAGAATCACCGAAGTTTTCTACTCGTTGCAGGGTGAAACGCGGACTGCCGGCCTGCCCACTGTCTTTGTGCGCCTGACCGGTTGCCCTCTGCGTTGCCAATACTGCGACAGCGCCTACGCGTTCACCGGAGGAACCATTCGCACGCTCGACGACATCCTCGAGCAAGTTGCCGGTTTTCGCCCGCGATACGTCTGCGTCACGGGCGGCGAGCCCCTGGCACAGCCCAACGCCATTCCCTTGCTCAAGCGCTTATGTGACGCCGGTTACGAAGTGTCGCTGGAAACCAGTGGCTCCATCGATATCTCGGCAGTAGATTCCCGGGTCAGTCGCGTTGTCGACCTGAAAACCCCGGGTTCGAAGGAAGCGCACCGCAATCGCTACGAAAACATCGAGCTGCTCACGCCCAACGATCAGGTGAAGTTTGTCATCTGCTCGCGGGAGGACTATGACTGGTCCGTATCCAAGCTGATCCAGTACGGTCTTGACCTGCGTGCCGGTGAAGTCCTGTTCTCGCCAAGTCACCATGATCTCAATGCCCGGGATCTGGCGGACTGGGTGGTGGCGGACAACCTGCCAGTGCGTTTGCAATTGCAGCTGCATAAATATCTATGGAATGACGAGCCGGGGCGCTGAAATGACTGAACAACTCAATACGGCTGAAAAACGAGCGGTCATCCTGCTTTCCGGTGGCCTGGACTCGGCGACCGTCGTGGCCATGGCGCGCGCCGAAGGCTACAGCTGCTACACCATGAGCTTTGACTACGGTCAGCGCTCTCACGCCGAGCTGTACGCCGCCGAGCGTGTGGCACGGGACCAGGGTGTGGTCGAGCACAAGGTGATCGGCCTGAACCTGAACGGCATGGGCGGCTCGGCCCTGACCGACAGCAGTATCGATATTCCAGAGGAGCTCGGTGAAGGCATTCCGGTGACGTACGTGCCTGCGCGTAACACGGTGTTCCTGTCCCTGGCCCTGGGCTGGGCAGAAGTGCTCGGCGCACGGGACATCTTTATCGGCGTCAACGCGGTGGACTACTCCGGTTACCCGGACTGCCGTCCCGAGTTCATCGAGTCGTTCGAGCGCATGGCCAACCTGGCAACCAAAGCCGGCGTGGAAGGCAATGGCTTCCGCATCCAGGCGCCGCTGCAAAACCTCAGCAAGGCGCAGATCGTCCAGGAAGGCGTGAAGCTTGGCGTGAACTATGGACTGACCGTTTCCTGCTATCAGGCCGACGATGAAGGCCGTGCGTGCGGCAAGTGCGACAGCTGCCGACTGCGTGCAGAAGGCTTTGCGGCGGCCGGAATCAGCGATCCAACCCCTTATTTTTGATTTATTTCAAAATAGGTGTTGAATAGTCCTTAAAAATCAGTATTATACGCGCCACCACACAGCGGGTCGTTAGCTCAGTTGGTAGAGCAGTTGGCTTTTAACCAATTGGTCGTAGGTTCGAATCCCACACGACCCACCATTTTTGGCGGTTTAGAAAATCCGGAAGGCCCACGCAAGTGAGGATTTCCGGGTTTTTTTTTGCCCGCGATTCAAGCCCGCTTCGCAGCGCGCTGCTGCGCATGACGCAGGTCAGAATCACCTTTTGCATCCGTCGGATATTCTGTAGCCTTGCGCAGCTTCAACGCTGTCCGTGCCTGATCAATACTCACTTTCCCGGCGGTACCCCGATGGGTCCGGAGCCGGGTGTATACTCGACTTTCGCGCGAATGCGCTTGCAGGTCTTGCGAACATGACGCAAATTTCCGAACGCCTTCTGGTTCAAGCCCACCTCGACGCCAAACAGCCCAAGCCGCTGACCGCCGATGAAGAGGCTTATTACCGTGCTGCCATCGCTGCCGAGCTCAAGGCTCAGGACGCGGTGCTGGTGGCCCACTTCTATTGTGACCCTGTCATTCAGGCGCTGGCCGAAGAGACGGGGGGCTGTGTTTCCGACTCGCTGGAAATGGCTCGTTTCGGCAACGCCCATCCGGCCAAGACCGTGGTCGTCGCTGGCGTGAAGTTCATGGGTGAGACCGCCAAGATCCTCAATCCGGAAAAACGCGTGCTGATGCCGACGCTCGAAGCGACCTGTTCGCTCGACCTGGGTTGCCCGGTGGACGAGTTTTCCGCGTTCTGCGATCAACACCCGGAGCGCACGGTGGTGGTGTACGCCAACACGTCGGCTGCGGTAAAGGCCCGAGCGGATTGGGTGGTGACTTCAAGCTGTGCGCTGGAGATCGTCGAAAGCCTGATGGACAATGGCGAGACCATTATCTGGGGCCCGGACAAGCACCTGGGGACCTACATCCAGCGCCAGACCGGTGCCGACATGCTGCTGTGGGACGGTGCCTGCATCGTTCACGAAGAGTTCAAGTCCAAGCAGCTTGAAGACATGAAGGCGCTGTACCCGGATGCGGCGATTCTGGTGCACCCGGAGTCGCCGACCTCGGTGATTGAATTGGCGGACGCCGTGGGTTCGACCAGTCAGTTGATCGCGGCGGCCCAGAGCCTGCCGAACAAGACGCTGATCGTCGCGACCGACCGTGGCATCTTCTACAAGATGCAGCAGCTGTGCCCGGACAAGGTCTTTATCGAAGCCCCGACGGCGGGTAACGGCGCGGCATGCCGCAGTTGTGCGCATTGCCCGTGGATGGCCATGAACACCCTTGAGCGCACGCTCAAGGCGTTGAAGGAAGGGTCGAACGAGATCTTTGTCGACCCGGCACTGATCCCGCAGGCGATTCGCCCGCTCAAGCGCATGCTTGATTTCACCCAGGCTGCGCGGATGAAGTTGGCCGGGAACGCCTGAGGTCTGTCAGGATCGCCGCATAATACTGTAGGAGTGAGCCCTGCTCGCGATGGCGGTCTGTCAGTCATATCAATGTTGACTGACAGACCGCCATCGCGAGCAGGCTCGCTCCTGCAATGGTTTTTGCGTCGGAGAATTATTTGGTCTTCTTCGGAATCCGCACCAGCTCGGTATTGGAGTAGATGTCATGCCAGCTGCGTTTCTGTTTGTCGAACAGCGACCAGAAGAATCCCAGGCCAACGCAGAGCAGCGAAGCAATCGACACCACAAAGCGCAGCAGCGCCTGCCACAGGCTGATGGACGAGCCATCGGCATTCTGCACACGGATGCACCAGACCTGCATGCCCAGCGTCTGACCGGACCAGGTCCAGAATTTGGCGAAGAAGCCGAACAATACGAACAGCAAGACGGTGGAAAGCAGGGGGTCGCCGTCCAGCGCGCCCGCTTCGGTCAGGGTGCGCATCCTTTCTTCGCCGATGATCGCCATCTGGATCATCTTGTAGACGCCGCTGGTGACGATCAGCAGAGCGGTGCACAGCAGGAAATCATAGAACATGGCTGCCAGACGACGACCCAGGCCAGCGGCAGGAAAGTTGCCCTGGGGGGTAAGCAGGTGTTTCGACATGGCAGGCTCTCGGCGAAAAAAGAAGCCATTTTACGGATTTACGCGCACAAAAAAGCCCCTGATGTCAGCATCAGGGGCTTTTTCGTTACAGAAGATCAGGCTTCTGCTTGTACTTCGTCAGCCTGCATGCCTTTCTGGCCCTGCACGGCGATGAAAGTCACTTTCTGGCCTTCTTTCAGGCTCTTGAAGCCGTTGCCCTGGATGGCGCGGAAATGCACGAACAGATCCGGACCGCTTTCAGGAGTGATAAAACCAAAACCTTTCTCGTCGTTAAACCACTTGACGGTACCGCTCTGACGTTGGGACATTTCTTATTTCCTTTGACGCAAAAAATTAATGACAGTCTCCTTCTCATGAAAGAGTACTGGGGCTGGTTGCAGGAGAGTAAGAAGACGTCGAACGGGATGTAGCTAACTTGTAGGCTACTGCCCAGGTCACGATTCCAAGCGACCCATGCAAACACAGTGAACAAACTCTACGCCAACTACGGGAGAAAAAACAAGCCCCGTGAAGGCCCCGTATTTCCTCAGGTTGATGGCAAAGTCAGTCCATTAGCGGGGGCTTATTCCCTAGTGTTGTTCAATTGTTTTCGATCGTTATAAGCAAAGTTCATAATCGAAGCTTATAGCCAAACGATGCACTGTTATATGGCGGTTGCGTTACACATTAGTGCACCGTTAACGCAACCGCGTTACTTATAGGAACAGTCAATCAGCCACGATAGTAGCGTTGTGGAACAAATGGCATTTTGCTTACAAGCAAAGGCACCTTTTTCCCACGAACGATCGCCCAAACGGGGGTGTCCAGTGCGATGTAGGCGCTGTCGACATAACCCATGGCCAGCGGACCGCCCAGGGTCGGTCCGAAACCGCCGCTGCAGACGCTACCGATGATGTCGCCGGCTTCGTTGACGATCTCGGCGCCTTCACGCACGGGTGTACGTTCCTGCGGCAGCAGACCTACACGTTTGCGGTTCACGCCTGCCTGTTGCTGGGCGAATACGGTTTCGGCGCCAGGGAAGCCACCAGCCCGTGCACCATCGGCGCGACGTGGCTTGGAGATCGCCCACAGCAGGCTTGCTTCGATCGGGGTGGTGTCGGTGTTCATGTCGTGGCCGTACAGGCACAGGCCGGCTTCCAGGCGCAGGGAGTCGCGGGCGCCAAGACCGATGGCGGCCACTTCCGGTTCGGCCAGCAGGGCGCGAGCCAGGGCTTCGGCATTGGCGGCCGGTACGGAAATTTCGAAACCGTCTTCGCCGGTGTAACCCGAACGGCTGGCAAAGCAGTCCACGCCCAGCAGCTTCACGCGGGCGAACTGCATGAAGGTCATCTTTGCAACTGTAGGCGCCAGACGCGCCAGTACAGTGACTGCCGCCGGGCCTTGCAGGGCGAGCAAGGCACGCTCTTCGAACAGCGGCTCGATGCTGCACTGGTCGCCGATGTGCTTGCGAAGGTGGGCCAGGTCCTGATCCTTGCAGGCGGCGTTGACCACCAGGAACAGTTCGTCGTTACCCAGGTTGGCGACCATCAGGTCGTCGAGGATGCCGCCGGTCTCGTTAGTGAACATGGCGTAACGCTGCATGCCCACCGGCAGGTCGATGATGTCCACCGGCACCAGGGTTTCCAGGGCCTTGGCGGCATTGGCGCCGGTCAGGCGGATCTGGCCCATGTGCGAGACGTCGAACAACCCGGCCTGATCGCGGGTGTGCTGGTGTTCTTTCATCACGCCCAGCGGGTATTGCACGGGCATGTCGTAGCCGGCGAAGGGCACCATGCGTGCGCCGAGTTCGATGTGCAGTGCGTGCAACGGGGTTTTCAACAGTTGTTCGGTGGACATATTCAGCTCCTGAAGAAGGGTGCAGATGAGCGCGCATCAGCACTCGATAATGTTGACCGCCAAACCGCCACGGGCGGTTTCCTTGTATTTGCTTTTCATGTCGGCGCCAGTCTGGCGCATGGTGCGGATGACCTTGTCGAGGGAGACGAAGTGTTGTCCGTCGCCGCGCATGGCCATGCGCACGGCATTGATGGCCTTGACCGAACCCATGGCGTTGCGCTCGATGCAAGGCACTTGCACCAGCCCGCCAATCGGGTCGCAGGTCAGTCCGAGGTTGTGTTCCATGCCGATTTCCGCGGCGTTCTCCACTTGTTGCACAGTGCCGCCCAGTACTTCGCACAAGGCGCCGGCGGCCATCGAGCAGGCGACACCGACTTCGCCCTGGCAGCCGACTTCGGCGCCGGAGATGGAGGCGTTTTCCTTGTACAGAATGCCGATGGCCGCGGCGGTCAGCAGGAATCGCACCACGCCGTCGTCATTGGCGCCCGGGATAAACCGCATGTAGTAGTGCAGCACCGCTGGAATGATCCCCGCCGCACCATTGGTGGGCGCCGTTACGACGCGCCCGCCGTTGGCGTTCTCCTCGTTGACCGCCAGCGCGTAGAGGTTGACCCAGTCCAGCACAGACAGTGGGTCGCGCAAGGACGATTCCGGGTTCTTGCACAATTGCCGATGCAGCGCGGCGGCCCGGCGCTTGACCTTCAGCCCGCCGGGCAGGATGCCTTCGTTACGGCATCCGGCGGCGACGCAGTCCTGCATCACTTGCCAGATTTTCAGCAGGCCGGCGCGGGTTTCCGCTTCCGGGCGCCAGGCGCTTTCATTGGTCAGCATCACCTGGCTGATCGACAGCCCGTATTTGACGCAATGACCGAGAAGATCCTTGGCGCTTTTGAACGGAAAGGTCAGGGGCGTGGCGTCTTCGACGATGCGGTCGGCGCCGGCGGCGTCCTCATCGACCACGAAACCGCCGCCGACCGAGTAGTACTCGCGGCTGCGGATCTGCAGGCCCGCTGCGTCGAAGGCGCGGAAAATCATGCCGTTGGGGTGATAGGGCAGCGGTTTGCGAATCATCGCCAGGTGTTCTTTCTCGTTGAACGCAATGCTGTGTTCGCCGAGCAGGTTCAAGCGGCCGTTGCCGCGAATGTCTTGCAGACGCTCAGCGACGGTTTCGGTATCCACGGTGTCCGGGTGTTCGCCTTCCAGGCCCAGCAATACAGCCTTGTCGCTGCCGTGGCCTTTACCGGTGGCCCCGAGCGAGCCGTACAACTCGACCTTGACGCAGGTGGTGGCCGTCAGCAGCCCTTCACGGCGCAAACCTTCGACGAAACGCGCAGCGGCGCGCATCGGGCCGACGGTGTGGGAGCTGGAGGGGCCGATGCCAATCTTGAACAGGTCGAACACGCTTAACGACATGGTGGTTCTCCGGTTTCTTGTTATGGGTATGGCGGGATCTGAGGCTTGGCTCAGTTCCCTGTGGGAGTGAGCCTGCTCGCGATAGCGGTCGTTCAGTCGACAACGATGGTGGCTGTCAGTCCGTCATCGCGAGCAGGCTCACTCCCACAGGGGGCTGTGGTGTTCTGGAAATTGGGGGCGGATGATTCCGCCCCCTCATTCGTTTAAGCGTAGCTTTCGATCGACGGGCAGGCGCAGACCAGGTTGCGGTCGCCGAACACGTTGTCGACGCGACCGACCGGCGGCCAGTACTTGCCTTCGATCAGCGACGCAACCGGGTACACCGCTTGCTCACGGCTGTACGGGTGCGACCACTCGCCCACCAGCTCCTTGGCGGTGTGCGGGGCGTTTTTCAGCGGGTTGTCGTCCTTGTCCAGGGTGCCGTTTTCCACTGCGCGGATTTCTTCACGGATGCGGATCATGGCGTCGCAGAAGCGGTCCAGTTCTTCCTTGGACTCGCTTTCGGTCGGCTCGATCATCAGCGTGCCGGCCACCGGGAACGACATGGTCGGCGCATGGAAGCCGAAGTCGATCAGGCGCTTGGCGACGTCATCGACGCTGATGCCGCTGCTGTCTTTCAGTGGGCGCAGATCAAGGATGCACTCGTGCGCCACCAGGCCGTTGCTGCCGGTGTACAGCACTGGATAGTGTTCTTCGAGGCGACGGGAGATGTAGTTGGCATTGAGGATCGCCAGCTGCGAAGCACGCTTGAGGCCCGCGCCACCCATCATACGAATGTACATCCAGGTGATCGGCAGAATGCTCGCGCTGCCGAACGGTGCCGCGCAAACGGCGCCTTCCTTGCGCTCCATCTGGGCGTGGCCCGGCAGGAATGGCGCCAGGTGCGATTTCACACCGATCGGGCCGACGCCCGGGCCGCCACCGCCGTGAGGAATGCAGAAGGTCTTGTGCAGGTTCAGGTGCGAAACGTCGCCGCCGAACTTGCCCGGGGCGCAAAGGCCGACCATGGCGTTCATGTTGGCGCCGTCGATGTACACCTGACCGCCGTTGTCATGAACGATGCCACAGATTTCGCGGATGCCTTCTTCGAACACGCCGTGGGTCGACGGGTAGGTAATCATCAGCGCGGCGAGGTGTTCGCGGTGCTCGATGGCTTTGGCGCGCAGGTCTTCGATGTCGACGTTGCCACGGGCATCGCAGGCGGTGACGACCACGCGCATGCCGGCCATGTTGGCGGTGGCCGGGTTGGTGCCGTGGGCCGACGACGGGATCAGGCAGATGTCGCGACGGTCTTCGCCACGGCTCTGGTGATAGGCACGGATCGCCAGCAGACCTGCGTATTCACCCTGGGAACCGGCGTTCGGTTGCAGCGAAACCGAGTCGTAGCCGGTCGCAGCGCAAAGCATTGCTTCCAGTTCGTCGGTCAATTGCTGATAACCGGCGCTTTGCTCGGCCGGGGCGAACGGGTGCAGGGCGCCGAACTCGGCCCAGGTCACCGGGATCATTTCGCTGGCGGCGTTGAGTTTCATGGTGCACGAACCCAGCGGGATCATGGTGCGGTCCAGCGCCAGGTCCTTGTCCGCCAGTTTGCGCAGGTAGCGCATCAGCTCGGTTTCCGAGTGGTAGCGGTTGAACACCGGGTGGCTGAGGATCGGCGACTGACGTACCAGTGTGGCCGGGATGGCGCTCTGCACCGAAGCGGCGAGGGCGGTGAAATCCGGCAGGGCCTTGCCGTCGGACAGCAGTGTCCACAGGGCTTCAACGTCAGCCTGAGTGGTGGTTTCGTCCAGGGACAGGCCCAGGCGCTCGCCATCGACCACGCGCAGGTTGATGCGCTGGGCGTGTGCCTTGTCGTGCAGGGCAGCGGTTTGCGCGCCGGTCTTCACGGTCAGGGTGTCGAAGAAGCTCGCTTGCTCGACGCTCAGGCCCAGTGCACTCAGGCCTTTGGCCAGGATTGCGGTCAGGTGATGCACACGATTGGCGATCTGCGTCAGGCCTTTCGGACCGTGGTACACGGCGTACATGCTGGCGATGTTGGCCAGCAGTACTTGCGCGGTGCAGATGTTGCTGGTGGCTTTCTCGCGACGGATGTGTTGCTCGCGGGTCTGCATGGCCAGGCGCAGGGCCGGGTTGCCGAAACGGTCTACGGAAACACCGACCAGGCGGCCAGGCATGTCACGCTTGAACGCGTCCTTGGTGGAGAAGTACGCCGCGTGCGGGCCACCGAAGCCCAGCGGCACGCCGAAACGTTGTGCACTGCCGATGGCCACGTCGGCACCGAATTCACCCGGTGCGGTCAGCACGGTCAGGGCCAGCAGGTCGGCAGCCACGGCAACGAGGGCGTTGGCGGCGTGGAAGCGTTCGGTCAGTTCGCGGTAATCGAACACGTCACCGTTGCTCGCCGGGTATTGCAGCAGGGCGCCGAAGAATGGCGTCACGTCGCTCAGTTCGCGCTCGTCGCCAACCACCACGTCGATGCCCAGAGGCTCGGCACGGGTGCGCAGTACGTCGAGGGTCTGCGGGTGGCAATGCACGGAGGCGAAGAAGGCGTGGCTGCCTTTGTTCTTGCTCAGGCGTTTGCAGAAGGTCATGGCTTCGGCAGCGGCGGTGGCTTCGTCGAGCAGCGAGGCGTTGGCGATCGGCAGGCCGGTGAGGTCGCTGATCAGGGTCTGGAAGTTCAGCAGCGCTTCGAGACGGCCCTGGGAGATTTCTGGCTGGTACGGGGTGTAGGCGGTGTACCAGGCCGGGTTTTCCAGCAGGTTGCGCAGGATCGGCGACGGCGTGTGGGTGCCGTAGTAACCCTGGCCGATGAAAGTCTTGAACAGCTGGTTCTTAGTCGCGATGGACTTGATCAGGGCCAGGGCATCGGCTTCGCTCAAACCATCTTCCAGGCCGAGGACGCTGGTGCCCTTGATGCTGTCGGGAATCACGCTGGCGCTCAGGGCTTCCAGGGAGTCGAAACCGAGGCTGTTGAGCATGGCTTGCTCGTCACCGGCGCGCGGGCCGATGTGACGGGCGATGAATTCGTTGGCGGTGGTCAGATTCACTTGGGTCATGTCAGCGCTCCTCAGGCTTCGGCTTGGGCTTTGATCAGGCGGTCGTAGGCGTCCTGATCCAGCAGTTGGGCGACTGCCGAGGCGTCGCTTGGCTGGAAGCGGAAGAACCAGCCTTCGCCCAGCGGATCTTCGTTGACCAGTTCAGGGCTGCTGTCCAGCGCCGGGTTCACTTCCAGCACTTCGCCGTCCAGCGGCATGTACACGCCACTGGCAGCCTTTACCGATTCCACGGTGGCGGCTTCGGCGCCTTTGTCGTAGGACTGCAGCTCAGGCAGTTGAACGAAAACCACGTCGCCCAGGGCGTTCTGTGCGAAAGCGGTGATGCCGACCGTGACGCTGCCGTCAGCTTCGGTGCGCAGCCATTCGTGATCTTCAGTAAAACGCAACTCGCTCATGGAAACTCCTAAGGGGGCCAGACTCGTCTGGTGGACGCGATTGAATGCTTGGGCGATGCCCGGGTTATGGGGGAGTACATAGCAAGAACGCGGCCAACGTTGTTTTTATTGTTATTGATCAATGATTTAGGTGGTTTCGACAAAGTCTGAAGATCAATCGTTGTAGCGAAATCGATACGGCACATGTCAATGATAAAAGCCGAGGTGGATCAAAGCCTTGTACAGCCGTGATCGGAGAGGGGTGTAGCGATATCGTTCCGCTGTAGCGCTTTCAGTACAGATGGAGGTCGTATTTAGAGTGGGATTTGCGGGGCGAACACAAAACCTGTGGGAGCCAGCCTGCTGGCGATTGCGGTGTGGCAGGCAATAAAGATGTTAACTGATATGACCCCATCGCCAGCAGGCTGGCTCCCACAGGTTGTGTTGTGTCAGGCCTTGCTCGGAATCCCGTACTTGCGCAACCGATGGGCAATCGCCGTGTGGGAGGTTTGCAGACGCGTCGCCAGTTGCCGAGTCGAGGGGTAGCTGGCGTAGAGTTTTTCCAGCAGGGTTTTCTCGAACTCGTCCATGGCCTGTTCCAGGCTGTCGACGTCATGGTCGCCCTGGCGAGCCACCGAGGTGCCGGCGATGTCGAGGTCGCCGATGTCCACCAGGCTGCTTTCGCAAATTGCCGCGGCGCGGAAGATCACGTTCTGCAATTGCCGCACGTTGCCCGGCCAGCGGTTGCCCAGCAGCGCCGGGTAAGTGCCCGGCGCCAGGCGACAGATCGGTCGCTGGATCTGCGCGCAGGCCTGCTGCATGAAGTAGCGGGCCAGCAGCAAGATGTCCTGGCCGCGCTCGCGTAGCGGCGGCACTTCAACGTTAAGGACGTTGAGGCGATAGAACAGGTCCTCGCGGAACAGGCCTTCGCTGACCATTTTTTCCAGGTCGCGGTGGGTGGCGCTGAGGATCCGTACGTTGACCTTGACCTCACGGTCACCGCCGACCCGGCGAAAACTGCCGTCGTTGAGGAAACGCAGCAATTTGGCCTGCAAGTACGGCGACATCTCGCCGATTTCATCGAGAAACACCGTGCCCTGGTTGGCCAGTTCCATCAGCCCCGGCTTACCGCCCCGTTGTGCGCCGGTGAAAGCGCCAGGGGCATAGCCGAACAGTTCGCTTTCGGCGAGATTCTCCGGCAATGCCGCGCAATTCAACGCCAAAAAGGGAGAACTGTGCCGGGCACTGATGGCGTGGCAGGCGCGGGCCACCAGTTCCTTGCCGGTACCGGTTTCACCCTGGATCAACAGCGGTGCATCGAGGGCCGCGACCCGCTGGGCGCGCGCCTTGAGGGTGCGGATCACCGGGGACTCGCCGAGCAGGGCATCGAAACCTTCGGCGTGGTCATGGTGCAGCGCGGAGAGGCGTTCGCCGATGCGGTTCGGTTGGTACAGGGTCAGCAGGGCGCCGGCGTCGGTAATCGGCGTGGCGTCGAGCAACAGGGTCTGGCCGTTGACGGTGATTTCCCGAAGCGGCAGGCGAAAGCCGTGTTCGAGCAGGGCGTCGAGCAAGGCCGGGTCGGCAAACAGGTCGCCCACGCTTTCACCGTCCGGTTCGCGGCCGTACAGGGCGATCAGGGCCGGGTTGGCCAGCAGCACCTTGCCGTCGCTGTCCAGTGCCAGCACCGGGTCGGTCATGGCGGCCAGCAAGGCGTCGAGCTGCAAGTGCCGGCGCTGGCCGGGCAGGATGTCGACCACCGTCACCGCTTGCACGCCACGCACGCTGAACAGGGCATCGCGCAGTTCCTCGAGCACTTGCGGGCTCAGGGTCGGGGCGTCGATATAGACATTGGGCGGGACCATTTCCACCGCATCCAGGTTCAGATTGCGCCCGCCGAGCAGGGCCAGGACTTCCTGGGTGATACCGACGCGGTCGATGAAGCTGACGTGGATACGCATGGGGCGGTCTTGGGGTCTGCAGTGCGGAGGGTGGCAAGTATGCCTTGGGGCGGGCTAATGGTGAAATTTTGCGCGACCTTCAATGGGGTGATGCCCCCTGTGGGAGCGAGCCTGCCCGCGATGGCAGTGTGTCAGTCACTAAAAATATTGTCTGACACTACGTCTTCGCGAGCAGGCTCGCTCCTACAGGCTCGGCAGGTTATTCCAGGTGCTCGGGTTTGACCGGGTCGCCCGATTTCATGTTCAACTGCACCCGCACGTCCTCGAACATCGCGTCGTAGTGCTTGTGGATCGAACCGATGTTGCTATGGGTTTTCGGGATGCCATGCTTTTCGGCAATCTTGGTGACGTTGCTGGCGAAGTTGTAGGCCATGTCCTTGGGCAGGAAGAACGACTCGCTCATGTCCTTGTTCTGAATACTGCCGTGCATCTTGAACAGCATCCCTTTGCCTTCCTTGGGGTCCTGGCTGACTTCATAGTCGATGTGGATGTTGTAGCTGACATCATCCTTGTTCAGCGCGTGTCGCTCGATGTGCAGGTGACCCGGCTCGAACGTTGCCATTGTTGACTCTCCTTCAAAAGATCTCGAATCAGGACAGGCCTCAGGCCTGCCCCGATGTTTCGTTTACTGATAGCTGATGCCCGGTGTCGCCGTGCTGATGCGCGTACCGGCCTTGCCCTGGACGATCGCTTCGATGTCCGCGAGCGAGCCGATCACTGCGACTTTTCCAGTATGGCGTGCGAATTCGCAGGCTGCCTGCACCTTCGGTCCCATGGAGCCGGCGGCGAAGCCGAGTTTCTCAATTTCGTCGGGGTGGGCCTGGGCGATGGCTTTCTGCGTGGGTTTGCCAAAGTCGATGAACGCGGCGTTGACGTCGGTGGCGATCACCAGCAGATCGGCTTCAAGCTGTTCGGCCAGCAGCGCCGAGCACAGGTCCTTGTCGATGACCGCTTCGACGCCCTCGAGTTTGCCGGGCGAGGTATACATGGTCGGAATGCCGCCGCCGCCGGCGCAGATCACGATGCTGCTTTTTTCCAGCAGCCATTTGATCGGACGGATTTCGAAGATGCGCTTGGGTTTCGGGCTGGCGACCACGCGGCGGTATTTGTCGCCGTCCGGGGCAATGGCCCAGCCTTTTTCGGCGGCGAGTTTTTCCGCATCGGCCTTGCTGTAGACCGGGCCGATGGGTTTGGTGGGGTTCTTGAAGGCCGGGTCATTGGCATCGACTTCGACCTGGGTCAGCAAGGTCGCGAAGGGCACTTCGAAGTCCAGCAGGTTGCCCAGTTCCTGTTCGATGATGTAGCCAATCATGCCTTCGGTCTCGGCGCCGAGCACGTCCAGCGGATAGGGCGAAACCGAGGTGTAGGCCGCCGCCTGCAATGACAGCAGGCCGACCTGAGGGCCATTGCCGTGGGCGATGACCAGTTGGTTGCCGGGATGGATCCTGGCGATCTGTTCGGTGGCGATTCGGATGTTGGCGCGCTGGTTGTCAGCGGTCATGGGTTCGCCCCGGCGGAGCAGGGCATTACCGCCAAGAGCTACGACGATACGCATGGTGCAGTCCTTCTAAACAGAGGAAAGGCAAACGACTCGGTCAATTGTAGGAGTGAGCCTGCTCGCGATTGCGCAGCATCAGTCGACATTAATATTGAATGTCAGACCGCTATCGCGAGCAGGCTCGCTCCTACATTGACCGGTGCCGGTCTTAAAGGTCAGCCAGCGTCGACACCAGAATCGCCTTGATCGTATGCATGCGGTTTTCCGCTTGCTCGAAGGCGATGCAGGCCGGCGACTCGAACACGTCATCGGTCACTTCGATGCCGTTGCTCAGGTGCGGGTACTGCTCGGCAATCTGCTTGCCGATCTTGGTGTCGCAGTTGTGGAACGCCGGCAGGCAGTGCATGAATTTGGTGCGCGGGTTGCCGGTGGCTTTCATCAGTTCGGCGTTGACCTGATACGGCAGCAGTTGCTGGATGCGCTCGGCCCAGGCTTCGACCGGCTCGCCCATCGATACCCAGACATCGGTGTGGATGAAGTCCACGCCCTTGACCGCCGCTTTCGGGTCTTCAGTGAGGGTGATGCGCGCGCCGCTTTCTTCTGCGTATTGCTTGCAGCGGCCCACCAGGTCGTCCGCCGGCCACAGGGCTTTGGGCGCGCAGATGCGCACGTCCATGCCGAGCTTGGCGCCGATCAACAGCAGGGAGTTACCCATGTTGTTGCGCGCGTCGCCCAGGTAGGCGTAGCTGATCTCGTGGATGGGCTTGTCGGCGTGTTCTCGCATGGTCAGCACGTCGGCGATCATTTGCGTCGGGTGATATTCGTCGGTCAGGCCGTTGAACACCGGCACGCCGGCGAACTTGGCCAGTTCCTCGACGATTTCCTGCTTGAAGCCACGGTACTCGATGGCGTCGTACATGCGCCCGAGCACTCGGGCGGTGTCCTTCATGCTTTCCTTGTGGCCGATCTGCGAAGAGTTCGGGTCGATGTAGGTAACGTTGGCGCCCTGGTCATAGGCTGCGACTTCGAACGCGCAGCGGGTGCGGGTCGAGGTCTTTTCGAAGATCAGCGCGATGTTGTTGCCCTTGAGATGCTGCTGTTCGGTGCCGGTGTACTTGGCACGCTTGAGGTCGCGGGACAGGTCGAGCAGGTAGCGCAATTCGCGAGGGGTGTGGTGTTCCAGGCTCAGCAGATTGCGGTTATGGATATTGAACGCCATTTTGGATCTCCTAAGGTGAACAGGTTAGTAGTCAATCGGGTCGCGGATGATCGGGCAGGTCATGCAATGGCCGCCGCCCCGTCCCCGGCCGAGTTCGCCGGCGCTGATGGTGATCACTTCCACACCGGCCTTGCGCAGCAGGGTGTTGGTGTAGGTATTGCGGTCGTAGCCGATGACCACGCCGGGCTCCAGGGCCACTACGTTGTTGCCGTCATCCCATTGCTCGCGTTCGGCGGCGAAGCTGTTGCCGCCGGTTTCCACCACGCGCAGGGCCTTGAGGTTGAGGGCCTGGGCGACGGTATCGAGGAAGCTGGTTTCTTCGCGGCGGATGTCGATGCCGCCCGCCTTGCTTTCATCGGGACGCAGGGTGAAGGCGACAATCTTGTTCACCACTTCCGGGAAGATCGTGACGAGGTCGCGATCACAGAAGCTGAACACGGTGTCCAGGTGCATCGCCGCGCGGGATTTCGGCAGGCCGGCGACGATCACTTTCTCGACGGCCTTGTTTTTGAACAGGTTCACCGCCAGTTGGGCAATGGCCTGGCGCGACGAGCGTTCGCCCATGCCGATCAACACCACGCCGTTGCCGATCGGCATCACATCTCCGCCCTCAAGGGTGGAGTTGCCATGTTCTTTGTCCGGGTCGCCGTACCAGATCTGGAAGTCGGCGTTGGTGAATTCGGGGTGGAACTTGTAGATGGCGGTGGTCAGCAGGGTTTCCTGACGGCGTGCCGGCCAGTACATCGGGTTGAGGGTGACGCCACCGTAGATCCAGCAGGTGGTATCGCGGGTGAATTGGGTGTTGGGCAGCGGCGGCAGGATGAAGCTGGAGTTGCCAAGGAAGTCGCGGAACATCTCGATGGCTTTGCCGCCGAAACTGGTCGGCAAATCATCGCCCGACACGCCACCGATCAGGAACTCGGCGATCTTGCGTGGCTCCAGGCTGCGCAGCCAAGAGGCCGTTTCGTTGATCAGGCCCAGGCCCACCGAGTTGGCGGTGATCTTGCGTTCCAGAATCCAGTCCAGGGCTTCGGGAATGGCGACGATGTCGGTCAGCAGGTTGTGCATTTCCAGCACATCGATGTTGCGTTCGCGCATCTTGGTGACGAAGTCGAAGTGGTCGCGCTTGGCCTGGGCCACCCACAGCACGTCATCGAACAGCAGTTCATCGCAGTTGTTCGGGGTCAGCCGCTGATGGGCCAGGCCTGGGGAGCAAACCATGACTTTGCGCAGTTTGCCGGCTTCGGAATGGACGCCGTACTTAACTTTTTCCGTGGTCATTGCAGTGATCCTCCAGATGACAAAAAAGGGTAGTGATCCTGGAAACAGGGGGCTAAAGGGTCAGGAAACCGTCGTAGAGACCGTAGGCCGCCACCACGGCGCCGACGACCACCGCAGCGAAAATCAGCTTCTCGACGTTGGTGAAAACCGGTTTGTTGATTTCCAGCTTGGCTTTGGCGAACAGAATCACGCCGGGGGCGTAGAGCAGGGCCGAGAGCAGCAGGTATTTCATGCCACCGGCGTAAATCAGCCAGATCGCATAGATCAGGGCCACGGCGCCAATAAACAGGTCTTTCTTGCGTGCGGCCAGCGCGCCTTCGTAGGTTTCGCCGCGGACCGCCAACAGCAGTGCGTAGGCCGCCGACCACAGGTAGGGCACCAGGATCATCGAGGTGGCGAGGTAGATCAGCGACAGGTAAGTACTGGCCGAGAACAGCGTGATGATCAGGAAGATCTGCACCATGGCGTTGGTCAGCCACAGGGCGTTGACCGGTACATGGTTGGCGTTTTCCTTGCGCAAAAACGCCGGCATGGTGTGGTCCTTGGCGGCAGCGAACATGATCTCCGCGCACAGCAGCACCCACGACAGCAGCGCCCCCAGCAATGAGATGATCAGACCAACGCTGATCAGCACCGCGCCCCAGTGACCGACCACGTGTTCCAGCACGGCGGCCATGGACGGATTCTGCAGTTTGGCCAGTTCCGGCTGGGTCATGATCCCCAGCGACAACACGTTGACCAGGACCAAAAACAGCAGCACGGTGACAAAGCCGATCACGGTGGCCTTACCCACGTCGCTGCGTTTTTCCGCCCGGGCCGAAAAGATGCTCGCGCCTTCGATGCCGATGAACACCCACACGGTGACCAGCATCATTTTGCGCACTTGATCCATCACGCTGCCAAGGTCCGGGTTCTTCAAGCCCCAGATGTCGGCGGTGAAGATGTCCAGTTTGAAAGCGAACAACGCGATCAACATGAACAGCAGCAGCGGCACGATCTTGGCGACGGTGGTCACCAGGTTGATGAACGCGGCTTCCTTGATTCCTCGCAGTACGAGGAAATGTACGGCCCAGAGCAGCACCGAGGCGCCGATCACGGCAGCAGGGGTATTGCCCTCCCCAAATAGCGGAAAGAAGTAGCCGAGGGTGCTGAACAACAGTACGAAGTACCCGACGTTTCCCAGCCAGGCACTGATCCAGTACCCCCAGGCGGACGAGAAGCCCATGTAGTCGCCGAAACCGGCCTTGGCGTAGGCGTAGACACCGCCATCAAGATCGGGTTTGCGGTTGGCCAGGGTCTGGAACACGAATGCCAGGGTGAGCATGCCGACCGCGGTAATCGCCCAACCGATCAGAATGGCGCCGACATCCGCGCTGGCGGCCATGTTTTGTGGCAAGGAAAAGATCCCGCCACCAATCATTGAACCTACGACTAACGCAATCAGCGCGCCGAGTTTCAATTTTCCGGGTGCTTCAGACATTGCATGACTCCAATGCAGGAGAAGAGAGGCAACAGACTAATTCCGTTGGCTATCCAATCAGCTGACTTGGATCACTAAATGAGAGTGCTACAGTTTGTTGGCAGAGTGCCATTGTTTGCAGGGTGGCTGTCTGTAATGCTTGTTCTAGAGGCTTTTGCAGGTTATTTAAGAACTTTTTTGCATTTGTTTCGAATTATGACGTTAGTTGGTTGTTCAGGATCTGAAAATGCTCTTAACGGGTTTTGTACAAAATTGATGTATTAATAAAACGTATAAAGCAAATGGTTATATCGACGACCATTTAGCCGTTTTGTGCAAGTTAAAAGACGGTTGTTGGCGTTATTCAATAAACGTCATTACTCTTCATCAATTTAATTAACATCCGCTATGTGACGGTCTCGCGGCAGTTGCCGCCCGAAAAATGGAGATGCAACGATGTCGCAATCACTGAACAAGCTTCGCTTGAGCGCATTGAGCGCATTGAGCGCGTTGGTGGTGGGCCCGATGATTGCTCGCATCGCTCTGGGCCATGCGGGTCTGGCGGCCTATGGCTTGTACAGCGGGTTGTCGAGCCTGTGAAGGTGTTGCTGGCGTACCAGCCACCCTATGACTGGCCGGCGATGCTGGGTTTTTTGTCGGCGCGGGCGATTGCAGGATTGGAGACGGTTGCCGGCGGCGTTTACTCGCGCGGCATCGAACTGAAGGGTAAGCACGGCAGCTTTTCTATTCGACCTGCTACGTCTGATGCCCTGGAGCTGACGCTGGATTTTCCCGACTCGAACGCCGTGCCCGAAATCGTCGCAAGCGTGCGGCAGATGTTTGATCTGGATGCCGACCTCGCCACGATCCATCGGCATTTAGCGGTTGATCCGCTAATGGCCCGGTTGATTGCCGAGCGCCCCGGGCTGCGTGTGCCGGGGGCCTGGGATGGGCTGGAATTGGCGATCCGCGCGATACTGGGGCAGCAGATCACGGTGGCGGCGGCGATCAGATTGGCGGGGAAACTGGTGGCGCAGTACGGTGTGCCGTTGAGTTCAGAGCTACCGGGTTTGACCCATGTGTTTCCCCGGGCCAGCGTTTTGGCAGGCGCAGATCTGGCAGCGCTGGGCATGCCGAAAAGCCGAGGCCGGACCTTGTCGGGGGTGGCTCAGGCACTGCTCGATGATCCACGATTGTTTGAGCCCGGCCGGGAGGGGGGCGTAGCGCGGTTGCTGGCCTTGCACGGGATTGGTGACTGGACGGCGCAATACATTGCCTTGCGTCAGTTGCGGGAGTTGGATGGGTTTCCCAATGGTGATGTCGGGCTGATCAATGCGTTGACGGCGCTGGAAGGTGGGCCGGTGACGGCGCGGCAGCTTTTAACGCGAGCCGAAACCTGGCGGCCTTATCGGGGGTATGCGGCGCAGGTGTTGTGGACTTCGTTGAGTCGCCCTGATTGATCGGGAGCGAGTTTAGTGTTGTCTCTGCTGGCGCTATCGCGAGCAGGCTCGCTCCTACATTTGATCGCGGTCGTCCGGGAGAACCCGGTTACCTGTGGGGAGCCTGCTCGCGATAGCCATCTGAAAGTCACCCCCACTGCGCGGGATGTGAACCCAGCTCAGTCGCGGGCAATGCCCACTGCAGCGGCGTTCCGATGATCTTCAGGGGCGGCTGCAATCGATGCGCCGGCCCCCAGGGCGTTTGCTCAATCTGTAGCCCCTGATCGTGTTGATCTTCGCCACGCAACGATTCATTCGGGCCGGCACCCTGTTCGATCAACAACCTTGCCGTACGCGCCAACGACAACCGGGCCGAGCCCCCCGTACCGTCGTTCAACCGCTGCGCCAACAACCTGATCGCACTGGCCGCCATCAAATACCCGGTGGCGTGATCGAGGGCCTGTACCGGCAATGGCGTCGGCTTGTCCGCCTGTTTCCAGCGCCTGCCCGCTTCGGCGATGCCACTGCTCATCTGCACCAGGCTGTCGAAGCCCCGCCGGTTTTGCCAGGGGCCGCTCCAGCCATAGGCGTTGAGGCAAACGTCGATCAGGCCGGGGTTCAGTTGCCGACGCTCATTCATGCCCAGGCCAAGTCGCTCCAGTGCATCGGCGCGATAGCCGTGGAGCAGAATGTCGGCGTCCTTGAGCAGGCATTCGAATACGGCGCGGTCGGACCTGTCGTTCAGATCAAGACGCGCGCAGCGTTTTCCCAAGGTGACTTCCGGCACCACCCCGGGCTCGTTCCAGGTCGGCGGATCGATGCGCAAGACATCGGCACCGAGGCCTGCCAGAAAGCGACTGGCAATGGGGCCTGCCAGTACTCGGGTCAAATCCAGCACCTTGATATCGGCCAACGGTCGAGCAACTGAACCTGTCCACGGTTTGCGGCTCTGGCTTGGGTGGTTGGCGAACAGAATCAAGGGTTCGGCATTCACTACCTGGCCTTGAGGATGGACCTGCCATTGTTCCCAGGTGCGCATTTCGGCGGCGCAACCACCGGCATCGACCACCGCCTGCTCCAGTTCGTTGTTCGCCCATCGGGCCACTTTGCCGGCCATCGCTGAGCGGTCCGTACAGGCGCCGAGCACGCTTTCGGCGGCGGCGCGGTGGTGGGGCGCGTTGGTGTGCAGGCGAATCCAGCCATCGCGGGTGGCGTAGTCACCGGCTATCGGGTCCCACAGCGGCGGAACGCTCCAGCCAAGCGTGCGAATCGAGGTTGCGAACCAGAATGATGAGAGGCGCCGGTCAACTTCAAGGTCGGGCAGGCGCCCGGTTTGCTGGTGCAGCAGTTCGCTGGCGGCCTGGCCTGCGACGGCAATGCTGGCGCAGGCCAGATCCGTGACGGCAAACGCCGAGGGCAGGGCGCCGCTGGACGTGAATGGAATCGGGGTATGAGGCAAACCGAGTGCGGCTTGAATGGACGTGAGCAGATCAGTCATCGAAGGGCCCTCTGGAGTGAGAGCCAGATCTTAGTTCAAACATGGCTGGATCATGTGAAACCTTGTGGGAGCGAGCCTGCTCGCGATGACGGAATTACATTCAACATCAATGTTGATTGAAAGACCGCTTTCGCGAGCAGGCTCGCTCCCACAGGGGGGATGTGGTGATTATTTAAACGCGGAACTGATCCATCAACTTCATCTGGTGGGTGGTCAGGGAATTGAGCTGGCTGCTGATCTGCGCCGATTCCGTGGCCTGGCCGGTCAGGGTTTCGGTGACGGTGCGGATCGCCGAGACGTTGCGGTTGACCTCTTCGGCGACGGCGCTTTGCTGTTCGGCGGCGCTGGCGATTTGCAGGTTCATGTCGCTGATCACGGTGACCGCGTCGCTGATCTTGCCCAAGGCCTGGACCGCCTGCTGGATCTGCCCGGCGTTGCTGTGGGCCTGGGTCTGGCTCGAATGCATGGTGGCGACCACGCCGCGGGTGCCGCTCTGGATGCGTTCGATCACCAGACGAATCTCTTCCACCGAATCCTGGGTACGCTTGGCCAGGTTGCGCACTTCATCGGCAACCACCGCAAAGCCACGACCGCTTTCACCGGCACGGGCAGCTTCGATGGCGGCGTTGAGCGCCAGCAGGTTGGTTTGTTCGGCGATGCTGCGAATCACCTCCAGCACCGAGCCGATCTGCTCGCTGTTGACCGCGAGGGCTTCGACTTCGGTCACGGCCTTGCTGACTTCTTCGGCCAGTTGATTGATGTCGCGGGTACTGCGCTCGATGATCGACATGCCGTCGCGGGCCGACTGGTCGGCACCTTTCGCCGCGTTGGCCGCGTTCGAGGCGCTGTTGGCGACATCATGGGCGGTGGCGCTCATTTCGTTGGACGCGGTGGCGACCTGGTCGATTTCGCGGAATTGTACCTGCATGCCTTCACTGGTCTGGCGGGCGATTTCCGAAGACTGGTCGGCGGTGCCACGGGCATCGGTGATGCTTTGCTTGATCTGCGCGATGGTCGGTTGCAGCTTGTCGAGGAAGCGGTTGAACCAGCCCACCAGTTCACCCAGCTCGTCCTTCTTGCTGTAGTGCAGGCGCTGGGTCAGGTCGCCGTCGCCACTGGCAATCGCCTTGAGCATGTCGGCCACGCTGTTGATCGGGCGGGTCACGCCGGACGCGGTGAGCCACATCAGCAACAGCCCGAGCAGGCCGGCAATCACCGCCACCGACAGCGCCTTGAGTGTGCCGCTTTGCTGGGCATCGTCGAGCACCGCTTGCAGCTTCACCGAATCGGCCAGCAGCACTTGTTTGGGCAGGTCGATCACCACGGCCCAGGCCTTGGCATCGCTAATCGGGCTGACCGGGTACACCGCGCGGATCAGGTCGCCTTGCTGGAGAATCTTCGGCGCACCATTGGCGAGCAATTGCAGGATGTCCTTGCCATCGCCGCCCAGGGTGTCGCCGATGTTCTTGCCGACTTTGCCGGCATCGACACTGTAGGCGGCCAGCACGCCGGTGCCGGAAACGATCAGCATGTGCCCGGCACTGTTGAACAGGTCGCGCTGGGAGTCGACCGCCGCCGCTTGGAGGGCGTCGAGGGCGATGTCGATACCGACCACGCCGATGGACTTGCCTTCGACCAGCAGCGGTACGGAAATGGTGGTCATCAACACTTCCTTGCCGCCGACCGTATCGGCGTAGGGGTCGAGCAGGCAGATGCGCTTGCTGTCCCGCGGGCAGGTGTACCAGACGTTGTACGGCGTGCCGCTGAGGTTCAGGGTGGTTTTGGTCATGTCCTCTTCGACCATGATTGTGTTCAACGACTCACCGCCGGCGCGGCTCCAGTAGGTGGCGAAACGACCGATCTCGTTGGACTGGCGGGCGGCGTCGTTGGCGAATTCGCTGTCCTTGCCGTCCAGCCCGTTGGGTTCGAAGGCCAGCCAGATCCCCAGCACTTTGCTGTTGCGCTCGAAGGCGGTTTTCAGGCTCTGGTTCAATTCCTCACGCAAAGCGCCGGGCTCCAGCGAGCGCTTGGCGGCCAGGGTGCGCATGTCCTTGATCTGGTCGGCCAGGGCGGTCACCACCGTCAGGGTTTCACCGAAGGTCTTCTGCACCCGCACCGCTTGCTCGGCGGCTTTGGCCTGGAGCAGGTCCTGCACACTGGTGGTGAGCATTGTGCTGCTGGAATCGCTGACCAGGTCATCGTTCTGATTGGTCTGGTAGATGTTCATGCCCACTATCAAGGCGACTACGCCCAGCAGGCACAGACCGGACAGCAGGACGATTTTCAGGCGGATGGACAGTGAGTCGAACATAGGGCGAGCTCGCGAATGGATGAAGTGTTGGCTGTGGGCCGTTGCGGCTCACTCGCTAAATCCATTTAGCGCCGATCAATGCACATCGGCGTGGCGTTGAGGTTACATGAGGGGCAACCCGACGAACGGTATTGGTTGAACGTTTGCGCAGGAAAATGTGCCGAAAATGGGGTTAAAAATAGGAAAAACGCGGGGCGGATTCAGGAGGAGTTCACGTCTCGAGTTTTGAGGCGACGGGCTGGGGGTGTGTGCTCCAACATATATATGTACCGCCTCTCAAGTAACAACGGCGGTAACGGTACTGCCGGACAAACTGAACACGCTCGAGGACAGCCTGGCTGACGAAACCGATGTGAAGCATTACAGCTTCATCGCCGTACGGGGACAGAACGTGTTGATCCATGCGGGTGTGACAAAAGGCGGGCCATTGACTCTGGAATATAGTCGCAATGAAAACTGGGTGAATATCCCTTGGGGGGAACCCTTTGCGGTGTCTGGCCTGGAGCCGAGTCAAGCCGTTCAGGTTCGCATCTCGAAGACGCTGTCTGGCCCGTTCGTGGTGGGTGATACCTACGACCTTAAGTTGGGTTCAGCACCTTATTACGCCGACAGTCACGTCCAGGGCGATGCAGGCGAGTTACCGTCCTACTGGGCGACCACACAGGCCTACAGAGTTTTGAATTGGTCGGTCCGGTTGAAGGATTCGACAGGTAACCCACTCGAGGGTGGTACCGCTACTTTAAAATTGAACAAGGGGGCGGATGAGGATTCGTTCGATCTTGTAACAGACGGTACTGGTCACGCTGCGGGCGCCATTCAGTTGGACGGGTGTCACGGCCAATTGAAGTCTGACCCTTTCTGGACCAGCAGTGGCAAATATCGCAATAAGTGGGAAGTCGAATACAACCGGGGGTATTGGTTGATCCAGGTTAAAGGCAAAGACGCGTCGGGGGTGGGAGGTCGCAGAGTGCCGAACGTTTCATTCGCACAGATATGCTATCAAAGGATGTTGCGTAATTAGGGCTGTCATGTTCCCGGCAAAGCGAGTGTGCATGAGCGCTTTGCCGAGCGAATCATACGATCAGGCCTCGATGTGCAGTCCCTGCTTTTTCACGCTCGGATCCTGGTCGGACTTTTTATGCAATTGGTCCAGCCAAGAGTCCGGGCTTCTCAGGTCCAATGCGCCTTTGCTCAACAATAATCCATAGTCAATCAGCGTATGGAAGTTGCTCAAGTCCAGTTTCACCTTGCCCTCGAACTGTGGCTTGTCCAGCTGGACCAGTTCGATCACGGCGATTGCGTGCTTGAGAGTCAAGGCTTGCAAGCCTTTGGTCTTGTTCAACAGGCTATTCAGTATTTCCTCTTCCTTGGGGGTCAATGTGTTGGGGGGCGAAGTGACTTTCAACCGACCGTCTTCGGCTATCGTGAAACCAATGACGTTTTTGGCCATGCCTGGCCATTTACTTTGCAGGTCTTTTTTGAAGTTGGCGTATATCCCTTCCATATCATGGAGCATATCTCCTGCGCGAAGCTCTTTAGCCCAAAGGATTAGGTCTCTATGGCACTTTATTTCATAACGCAGGCCGGAATACTTGCTGCCTGTACCGGATACCTCCAAAAATTTTTCCAACTCATCCAGATCTTCGCTAGTGATACCTGTTTTTATAGGGGACCGGAGTTTCTCGATGGTCAAATTCACCCTTTTCTCATCTACTACAAAGCCTTCGACTTTCTTGGATTGGGCTTTTTCCGTGTTCGCCTTCACTGTTTGCGGATACGGAACTTGAAAAGATGCAGCGGCACTTACATTCATGTCAGCTTCTCGTTGTGGGCGTCATGGTGCTTAACGGCCAGACACAGAAATGGATGACCTGATAAACACGTAGGAGAAATCCGAACAGGAAGTAGGTACTTTCAAGTGTGCCGTTGCCGGCTGATACAGGGCGGTTTGAAGAGGTTTCAGGTTGATTGCGACAGTGATTCCGGTCGCGACCAGATCCACAGGTTGCCCAGCCCCATACCGGCAATTGCCAGGTAAATCGGCCAGCCGTGATCGAGCATCACCAGCATCAGACCGGCGCATAACAGCATGCTGACAGTGGCGCTGATTTTTGCCCGGCGCGCGATGATCCTGCCGTTGCGCCAGTTATGGAGGATGGGGCCGAACAGCCGGTGGTTTTCCAGCCAGGCACTCAGGCGCGGCGAACTTCGGGTTGCGGCCCAGGCGGCCAGCAGGATGAACTCGGTGGTTGGCAGGCCGGGTATGACGATGGCGATCAGGCCGACGCCCAGGCTGACGTAGGCCAGCAGGCCGAAGAGGAGGCGGGAGAGTTTTGTTGATGCGGGCATGGGCTCGGGAGGCGTGTGACGCTGAATGGAGATCCTGCAGATTGACCCGGCCCTTTGTAGGAGCGAGCCTGCTCGCGATAGCGGTCTTACAGTCGACATCTCTATTGAATGTCATTCCGTCATCGCGAGCAGGCTCGCTCCCACAGGGGCAGTGGTGTGTCAGGCAGCTTCGGTAGCGTAAGCCTGCTCCAGCAACACCGTAAAACGGTTGAACGCGTCGATGGCGCCTTTTTCCACTTCGGCTTCTTCCTGGGCGCTGAATGCCAGACCGTCCAGGGTCTTGACGAAGCGCTTCCAGCCTTCAGCGCGGCCGCCGGCCGGTTCGCCGAGGTGGCGGGCGCCGAAGGTTTCGCTCAGGCCAAGGCCCACGGCACGCTTGATCAGGAACGCCGCGCCGAGCTTCGAACCTTCGGAGACGAAGATCCAGCCCAGGGCCTCGGCCTTGGTCGGGTGCTTCAGTGCACCGGCCACAGGTGCCGGCACGTCGGTGTCCAGGTCCGCGAGGTCGGCCCTGGCGGCATCGGCACGGCAGCGGGCCGGCAGGTCCGGGACGATGGCGGTCAGTTCGGCATCGTTGTACAGCGACACCAATTCCGACTGGAACAGGTACTGCGCCACCACGAAGCGCGCGAAACTGGCCGGGGTTTCAAACGGAGCATGGGCCTTGACCAGGGCATCGAGCTTGCTGTGTGGCTCGTTGGTGATCTGGTTCAAACGTTGCGAACGCAGGTTGGTGCGTTGTGCAGTGGCCTGGGTAGTCATGGCAATTCCTTGGAGAAAGATGAGGCGCTTGGTAACGAGACGAACAGCAAGGCGCCTGACAGTAAAAATTCCTCGCCGGGCGGCGTGATGAAACCGCCCGGCGAGATGAGCGGATCAGATATCCCAGATCAGGTTGACCGCAAAGTTGCGACCCGGCTGGGTCAGGCGGTCGAGGTTGGCCGGTTGGGTCACCGAGGCTTCGCCGACGCTGTCGTAGCCGCGCACGTCATCCCACAGCCAGTATTTCTTGTCGGTGAGGTTGTAGACGCCGCCGCTGATGGTCACGTCGTCGGTCACTTTGTAGAACGCGCTCAGGTCCAGAATGCCGAAACCGGGGGTCTTGAACTGGGTGCTGGTACCGTCCGGGGTTTTGAAACTGGTGCTGTCGACGCGGTCCTTCTTCTTCACCAGCGTCCAGCTGAGCAAGCCGCCGTAGGTGTCCTGGTCGTAGCCGAGGCCGAATACGCCGGTCAGCGGGTTGACGCTGTTGAGCGGCTCGCCGTTGTCGTCGTTGCGACCGTAGGCATAGGCCACCGAACCCCGGGTATAGAGGCCTTGCGGCGCACCGAAGGCGTCGAGGTTCAGACGGCCCTTGATCTCGGCACCCTTGATGGTGGCGTGCTTGATGTTGTTGCTCTGGAACGTGATCTCGGTGTAGCCCGGAGTAATGGCGTTCTCGTTGATGAAGTCGCGGTATTTGTTGTAGAACACGGCCAAGTCAAACGAGCCCTGCTCGAAGTTGCCGCGCAAACCGGTCTCGTAGCTTTTGCTCTTTTCCGGTTCGAGGTCCGGATTAGGCGCGACTTTATAGCCGCCGGCGATATTTTCGAAACGACCATACAACGCCTTGGCGGTCGGGGTGCGGAAGCCTTCGGCGTACTGGCCGTACCAGGTGTAGTGATCGTTGAAGCTGTAGGTGGTGCCAAACTTCGGCGACAGGCGATGCCAGGTCTTGGTCTCGTCGCTCACCACGCCGTTGCCGCTCTGGTCGGCGGTGGCCAGGAACTCGTCGGTGATGTGCGGCTTGAGCTGGGTGTAGTCGTAGCGAGCACCGGGCAGGAAGGTCCAGTTGCCCCAGCTGATCTGATCCTGGGCGAACAGGGCGTAGCTGTTGATGGTCGGGTCCGGGAAGTCACTGGCGGGTGTCAGTGTGTCGGTGGCGCTAGGGGCACCGATGACCCGGCACGCTCCGGCCACGGTCAGGCAGGTGCCGGTACCGGTACGCAGGCCGGTAACTTTGTCCTGCTTGATGGTGGTGCCATAGGTGAAGAGGTGTTCGGTGTCGGCGATGGCAAACGACTTGTCAGCCTGGGCGTCGAACACCCATTGGCGATCCTTGTAAGTCGTATCGCGGTTACGCAACACGGTCCGCGACGGCGGCGCGTAGATTTCTTCGGTGCTCTGGTCGGTCTTGGCGATCTGATAGTTCAGCGTCCACTTGATGTTGTCAGCCAGTGCGCTGTCCAGGCCGAAGCTGTGTTCCAGGCCAAAGCGTTCTCGGGTGATCGTGTCGTTACCGGTACGGGACTTATAGAAGCCCATACCGCGTCCGGCATTGAACGGTCCGCCCACCGCGCTCAATTGATTGGTGTCGCGGTCGTCCTTGTAATGCTCGTAGGTCAGGCCAAAACGCGCGTCGTCGGCGTAATTCCAGCCCAGTTTGGCCAGCACGCTGGTGGTGCGAGCGTCCTGGGGGTTGGCTTCGGTACGGTTCAGGCCAGTGCCGCCGGTTTCGCCAAAGGACTCTGTTTCATGACCGTTGCGTTGACTGAGATGCAACAGGCCATCGAACTCGCCGGTGCGGCCGGCGACGGTGCCGGAAGTCAGCCAGCTGTCGTCGGCGGAGCTGTAGCCGGTTTTCAGGCGCGCGCCGACGTCCTTGCCCGGCTTGATGATGTCGTCCGGGTCCAGCGTGTAGTAGCTGACCGCGCCGCCAATGGCGCTGCTGCCATACAGCACCGATGCCGGGCCCCGGAGGATTTCCACACGCTTGACGATTTCCGGGTCGACATAGTTGCGGTTGGTCTGGGCATACGGGCCGTTGAAGAAACCGTCGGGCACCTGCACGCCATCGACCTGGGTCAGCACGCGGTCGCCATCGATGCCGCGAATGTTGTAGCCCGTGATGCCGGCGCGTTGGCCTGCACCACCCACCGAAACACCGGGTTCGTAGCGCACCAGTTCCTTGATGGTATTGACGTTGTTGCGGTCCAGATCTTCGCGAGTGTAGACAGAGACCGTGCTCGGCACGCTGTTCACATCCTGTTCGTTACGGGTGGCGCTGATGGTGACCTGATCCAGATTGAGGGCACTGCTACCACTGCGTTTTTCCAGGACGATGCTGTTGTTGCCCAGTTTGCGATAGCCCAGGTTGGTCCCCACCAACAGGCGATCCAGGGCGTTCTCCGGCGACAGCGAGCCGCGTACTCCCGGTGAGGCCACACCTTGCGCCAGCTCCGACGACACGCCGACCTGCCAGCCCGTCACGGCGGTAAAGGCATTGAGTGCCGACACCAATGATTGCTGGGGAATGGCGAACGCGTAGTCGCCCATTTTGCGGGTCGACTGCTCGGTGGCCGTGGCGGCCATGAGCGGTGCGGTACCGGCCATCAGGATGGCGGCGGTCAGCAGCGACAGCACGCGGGAAGGTGTAGGGGCTTGGCGGGTAAGGCGAGGGGACATCGATAGCGCTCCGTGTCGCACGAATCTTTATAGGTGCTGATCGGCATGGTGAGATGCGAATCAATTGCATTGGCTATAACGAGACGTACGGGGTTTGGCTATCGAGTAAAAATAATTCTCATTCAGTTCAGGATGACCAACGCCGGGAATTCCTGGAGCCTTGCCGAGGTGATGTGGGCCAGGGAGCGGACCACGTCCAGTGGCTGATCGAGGCGGTAGTTGCCCGTCACGGTGACATCGGCCAACTGTTCGTTGTTGTTGATGATCCAGCCCGGGTAGTAGCGGCGAAGTTCTGCCAGCACCTGGTTCAACGGGCAGTTTTCGAACACCAGCCGTCCCTGGACCCACGCCAGGTCGGTGGCGGTATCCAGCTTGGCCGGGCGGTCGAAGCCGTTGGGGCCGATGCGAATGCTTTCCCCGGCGGACAAGCGCACCCGCGTGTCATCCCGGGTGGCGCGCAAATCGACATCCCCGCGCTGTACCCGCACCTGCGCCACGCCGTCGAGGTAGCGCACGGCAAACGCGGTATCGCGAACGCTGGCGGTGACCGGGCCGGCGTCGATTTCCAGTGCCTGGCCGCGATTGGCCTGCACTTCGAAAAACGCCTCGCCCTGATACAGGCGGGCAACACGTTGCTGGTCGTTGATGGTGCTTGAGAACGCCGAATTGGTATTGAGCAGAACCCTGGAACCGTCCTCCAGTTGCAGGCGCTGGCGCTCGCCGACCACGGTCAGGTGATCGGCCTGCAGGCGCATCGGCAAACTGCTGAAACTGAACAGTCCGAGGATCAGCACGGCGGCGGTGGCCAATGGTTTCCAGTGCGGACGCAAACGGGCGAGGACAGTGACTTTCGACGGACGGACGGCCAGGTTTTGTGCGCATTGCACCACTTGCGGGCCGTCCCAGATCGCCTGGGCCTTGGCGAACGCCTGGGCATTCAACGGATCGGCATCAAGCCATGCATGGAATTGGCGGCTCTGCTCCTCGTCGGGACTGCCGAGCACGATCAGCCACTCCAGGGCTTGGTCCATTGCGCTTGCGGGATCCTGCGCCGATGAAGGCTCTGGAGAGCGGTGGTTGTCCGTCACGGTGTTTCCTCGGCAGTGTCTGTGCACGGCTGTTTTTTTTAGTGAAGCGTAAAAGTGGGCCAAGGGTAGCAAAGCCTGATGATCAGCGCAGTCGGTCCAGGTAGGTGCGGGGTCCTGGCGCTCAGTTGGCGTTCAAGCGATCGGCGACACCGATGCAAATCGACATGATCAGTTTGAGTTCTTTCTGCACGGTACTGAGGGACACGTTCAGCTCCTCGGCGATTTCCTGATAGCTGTGCCCGTGCAGGCGGCTGAGGATGAAAATCCGCTGTTGGCGGGCGCTGAGTTGACCGAGGCTCACGTTCAGGCGCTCCAGCAATTGTTCGGCGTGGGCGGCGTCTTCGGCGCTGCTGGTGGGGGCGGCGATGCTGTGCATCACCTCCTGCGGAACGTCGTCGACCATGGTGCGCGAATGGATGCGCCGCGCGCGCAAATGGTCCAGCGCCAGGTTGCGCGCCGTCTGGAAGACAAAGGGTTCAAGATGATCGATGGTCCGTTCGCTCAATGCACGGGTCACCCGCAGGTAGGTCTCCTGCAAGAGGTCTTCAGCGGTGCTGTGATTGTTGACCATCCGTTCCAGCGTGCGCAGCAGGGAGGTGCGCTGGGCGAGGAAAACGTGGTTGAAGCGCGACTGACTCACGGGAGAACCTGATCCATTTCGAGTAGATGATAATGCTTATCATCTACTCGAGTGGTCAAGTGCTGATTTGTGAAGCTTTATGCGCGGCCCTGCAAATAGGTGGCGTAATCGGGAATCCGATGGGTATGCGCCTGATCCATCAACGGGCTGCTGAGCAGGTAGTCGGCGCTGCATTCGTTGCACGCCACCGGGATGTTCCACACCGCCGCGACCCGCAGCAACGCCTTGATGTCCGGGTCGTGGGGCTGGGGTTCGAACGGGTCCCAGAAAAACACCAGCATGTCGACCCGCTGCTCGGCGATTTGCGCACCGAGCTGCTGGTCGCCGCCCAGTGGCCCGCTGATCATGCTTTGCACCGGCAGGTCGAGACGTTGCTGCAACAACAATCCCGTGGTGCCGGTGGCGACCAGATCATGCCGGGCCAGTCTGTCTTTCTGCCGTTCGGCCCAGTCCAGCAAGAACACCTTGCAGTGGTCATGGGCGACCAGGGCGATGCGCTTGCGCGCCAACAGGGTCTTTTGTGTAAAGCTGATGCCGATCATCGGTTGCCGCTCCAGAAATGACACGTACCCTGTAGGAGCGAGCTTGCTCGCGATGGATGTAAGGACCCCACGCTCATTCAGGCGCCCCTTGTCATCGTTAACGACCATTGCGAGCAAGCTCGCTCCTACAAGACCGGGGGGGCGTGCTGCTTATTCAGCGTTGCACAGCGCCAGGCAGTTATCGAGCATGCGGTTGGAGAAGCCCCATTCGTTGTCATACCACGCCAGTACCTTAAGCAGCTTGCCGCTGGACTTGGTGTGGTTGGCGTCGAAGATCGACGACAGCGGGTTGTGGTTGAAGTCGCTGGAGACCAGCGGCAGGGTGTTATAGCCAAGGATCTTCGAGTGCTGGCTGGCTTCTTTCAGCAGCGCATTGACTTCATCGGCCGACGCTTCGCGCTTGAGCTGCACCGTCAGGTCCACCAGCGACACATTGATCACCGGGACGCGCACCGACATGCCGGTCAATTTGCCCGCCAGTTCCGGCAGCACCAGGCCCACCGCTTCAGCAGCACCGGTCTTGCTCGGGATCATGTTCTGGGTGGCCGAACGGGCGCGGTATGGATCGACGTGATAGACGTCGGTCAGGTGCTGATCGTTGGTGTAGGCGTGGATGGTGGTCATCAGACCGCTTTCGATGCCCAGTTCGCGATGCAGCACCTGGGCCACCGGGGCCAGGCAGTTGGTGGTGCACGACGCGTTGGAAATAATCTGGTGCGATTGGCGCAGAATGTCGTGGTTAACACCGTAGACCACGGTAGCGTCGGCGCCTTTGGCCGGAGCCGAGATGATCACTTTGCGTGCGCCGGCCGTAATATGCGCGGCGGCCTTGGCCCGGTCGGTGAACAGACCAGTGCATTCGAACACGACATCAATTTTTTCCGCGGCCCAGGGCAGGTCGGCCGGGTTGCGGATGGCACTGACCGAAATGCGGTCGCCGTTGACCGTCAGGCTCTCCTGGTCGTGCTGGACATCGGCATCGAACGTGCCGTGAACGGTGTCGTACTTGAGCAGATGAGCATTGATCGCGCTGTCGCCAAGGTCGTTGATGGCAACGATCTGCAGATCCTGACGGTAGCCCTGGGTATAGAGTGCGCGCAGGACATTACGGCCGATGCGGCCAAAACCATTGATTGCGATTCGAAGAGTCATAGTGCGGCGCTACCGTCGTTTTGTTGTTGGAATTACAAGATTATTCGTAAAAAAATAGAAAACAAGCCTTTTTGATGGCAATATTTTGTTCGATCTACAACGAGTGACCTGAATCAACTGGTCCGAATGGTCAAATAAACCGTCTGTCATCCCATCGACACCGGCCTTTGATCAGCATAGACAATCAGGTCGCCACATCCGTTAGCCTGGAGTTCTACACATGCATCCCCGCGTCCTTGAGGTCACTGAACGGCTTATCGCCCGCAGCCGCGCCACGCGCGAGGCCTACCTTGCATTGATCCGCGGTGCGGCCAGCGACGGTCCGATGCGCGGCAAGCTGCAATGCGCCAACTTCGCCCATGGCGTGGCCGGTTGCGGCAGCGACGACAAGCACAGCCTGCGGATGATGAACTCCGCCAACATCGCGATAGTGTCGTCTTATAACGACATGCTCTCGGCGCACCAGCCGTATGAAGTCTTCCCCGAACTGATCAAGAAAGCCCTGCGCGAAATCGGCTCCGTCGGCCAGTTCGCCGGTGGCACCCCGGCCATGTGCGATGGCGTGACCCAGGGCGAGCCGGGCATGGAACTGAGCCTGCCGAGCCGCGAAGTGATCGCGTTGTCCACCGCCGTGGCGCTGTCCCACAACATGTTCGACGGCGCGCTGCTGCTCGGCATCTGCGACAAGATCGTGCCGGGGTTGATGATGGGCGCGCTGCGCTTCGGCCATCTGCCGATGATCTTCGTACCGGGCGGGCCGATGGTGTCGGGCATTTCCAACAAGCAGAAAGCCGATGTGCGCCAGAAGTACGCCGAAGGCAAGGCGACCCGCGAAGAGCTGCTGGAATCGGAAATGAAGTCCTACCACAGCCCTGGTACCTGCACCTTCTACGGCACCGCCAACACCAACCAGTTGCTGATGGAAGTCATGGGCCTGCACCTGCCGGGCGCGTCCTTCGTCAACCCGAACACGCCGCTGCGCGATGCCTTGACCCGCGAAGCCGCGCACCAGGTCACGCGGCTGACCAAGCAGAACGGCGACTTCATGCCAATCGGCGAAATCGTCGACGAGCGTTCGCTGGTCAACTCGATTGTCGCGCTGCACGCCACGGGCGGCTCGACCAACCACACCCTGCACATGCCGGCCATCGCCATGGCGGCGGGCATTCAATTGACCTGGCAGGACATGGCCGACCTCTCCGAAGTCGTGCCGACCCTGAGCCACGTCTACCCGAACGGCAAGGCCGACATCAACCACTTCCAGGCCGCGGGCGGCATGTCGTTTCTGATCCGTGAACTGCTGGACGCCGGGTTGCTCCACGAAAACGTCAACACCGTGATGGGCCATGGCCTGAGCCGCTACACCCAGGAGCCGTTCCTCGACAATGGCCAACTGGTCTGGCGTGAAGGCGTGACCGACAGCCTCGATGAAAGCATCCTGCGCCCAGTCGCCCGTGCATTCTCGGCAGAGGGTGGCCTGCGGGTGATGGAAGGCAACCTCGGTCGTGGCGTGATGAAAGTCTCCGCCGTGGCCGTGGAAAACCAGATCGTCGAAGCGCCAGCCATGGTGTTCCAGGATCAGCAGGACCTGGCCGATGCCTTCAAGGCCGGTTTGCTGGAAAAGGATTTTGTCGCGGTGATGCGCTTCCAGGGCCCGCGCTCCAACGGCATGCCAGAGCTGCACAAGATGACGCCGTTCCTCGGCGTGCTGCAGGATCGCGGCTTCAAAGTCGCGCTGGTGACCGACGGGCGCATGTCCGGCGCGTCGGGGAAAATCCCGGCGGCCATTCATGTCAGCCCCGAAGCTTATGTCGGTGGCGCTTTGGCGCGGGTGCAAGAGGGCGATATCATCCGCGTCGATGGCGTCAAAGGCACCCTGGAGCTTAAGGTGGACGCCGAGGAATTTGCAGCGCGCACGCCGGCCAAGGGCCTGTTGGGCAACAACATCGGCACCGGTCGCGAACTGTTTGGTTTCATGCGCATGGCCTTCAGCTCGGCGGAGCAGGGCGCCAGCGCCTTTACTTCTGCCCTGGAGACGCTTAATTGAAACTGGCTTTGGTCGGTGACATCGGTGGGACCAACGCACGTTTCGCGTTGTGGAAAAACCAGCAACTGGAATCGGTCCAGGTGCTGGCAACGGCAGATTTCCCCAGCCCGGTAGAGGCGATCAGTCTCTACCTCAATGGCCTGGGGCTGGCGCCGGGTTCGATCGGCTCGGTGTGCCTGTCGGTGGCGGGCCCGGTGAGTGGTGATGAATTCAAGTTCACCAACAATCACTGGCGCCTGAGCCGCAAGGGCTTTTGCCAGACCTTGCAGGTGGATCAGCTGTTGCTGGTCAACGACTTCTCGGCCATGGCCCTGGGCATGACCCGTTTGCAGCCCGGCGAATTCCGCGTGGTTTGCGAAGGCACGCCGGAGCCATTGCGCCCGGCGGTGGTGATTGGCCCGGGCACGGGCCTGGGGGTCGGCACTTTGCTCGATCTGGGCGAGGGCCGATTCGCCGCGTTGCCGGGGGAGGGCGGTCACGTCGACCTGCCACTGAGCAGCCCGCGTGAAACCCAACTCTGGCAGCACATTTTCAATGAGATCGGCCACGTCAGCGCTGAAACCGCGTTGAGCGGCGGCGGCTTGCCGCGTGTCTACCGGGCGATCTGCGCGGTGGACGGGCACACACCGGTGCTCGACACGCCGGAAGCCATCACCGCTGCCGGGCTGGCAGGCGACCCGATTGCCGTGGAAGTGCTTGAGCAGTTCTGCTGCTGGCTCGGTCGCGTGGCCGGCAACAATGTGCTGACCACCGGTGGGCGCGGTGGCGTGTACATCGTGGGCGGGGTGATCCCACGGTTTGCCGATTTCTTCCTCGAAAGCGGCTTCGCCCGCTGCTTCGCCGACAAGGGCTGCATGAGCGATTACTTCAAGGGGATTCCGGTGTGGCTGGTGACGGCGCCGTATTCGGGCCTTGTTGGGGCGGGAGTAGCGCTGGAGCAATCAATCCCGAATTGAAACCCGATTACCTGTAGGAGCGAGCCTGCTCGCGATGGACGTCAACGATAACGCGTGCTTTCTGAATGTACGCGGTGCCTGCAAGTCCATCGCGAGCAGGCTCGCTCCTACAATTGTTTTGTGGTGTTTGCAGTTTCAGTGCTTAAGGCATAATCCGCCCAATTCAAACAACAAGGACGCCTTCCTGTGAGCTCAGTCAACAAGTCGATTTTGTTGGTCGATGACGATCAAGAGATACGCGAGTTGCTGGATACCTACCTGACCCGCGCCGGTTTTCAGGTGCGTGCCACCGCCGATGGCGCCGGTTTTCGCCAGGCGCTGAACGATGCGTCGGCCGATCTGGTGATCCTTGATGTGATGCTGCCCGACGAAGACGGCTTCAGCCTGTGCCGCTGGATTCGCCAGCACCCGCGCCAGGCGCAGGTACCGATCATCATGCTCACCGCCAGTTCCGACGAAGCCGACCGTGTCATCGGCCTGGAACTGGGCGCCGACGATTACCTCGGCAAGCCTTTCAGTCCACGGGAATTGCAGGCTCGGATCAAGGCGTTGCTGCGCCGCGCGCAGTTCGGTCAGGAGCGCAGTGGCGGTGAGGTGCTGGCCTTCGATGACTGGCGCCTGGACATGGTCAGCCATCGGCTGTTTCACATCGACGGCGAAGAGGTGATTCTCTCGGGCGCCGACTTTGCGCTGCTGAAACTGTTCCTCGATCACCCGCAGGAAATCCTCGACCGCGACACTATCGGCAACGCCACTCGCGGCCGTGAACTGATGCCCCTGGATCGCATCGTCGACATGGCAGTCAGCCGGTTGCGTCAGCGCCTGCGCGACACGGAAAAACCACCACGGCTGATCCGCACCGTGCGCGGCAGCGGCTACCAACTGGCGGCCAACGTGGTTGCCGGCAATGGTCACTGAAACTTTGCGCAAGCTCGCCGCCAAGGTGCCGATGCCGCGTTCGCTGCTCGGGCGGATGTTGTTGCTGACCCTGCTGGCGGTGTTGTTCGCCCAGGCATTGTCGAGTGTGATCTGGGTGTCGCAACTGCGCGCGACTCAGCTCGAGGGCCTGGTCACCAGTGCTCGCAGCCTGGCCCACTCAATGACCGCCAGCGTCAGTTATTTCCGTTCGTTGCCGGTGGCGTTTCGGCCCCTGGTGCTTGATCAGTTGCGCAGCATGGGCGGCACCCGGTTCGTGGTGACGCTCAACGACAAACCCCTGGGCATGGAGGTGCTGCCCATCACCCCGCGCAAAGAGGCGGTGCTCAAAGCGGTGGACGAAGTGCTGCGCCAGTCACTCGGCCAGGACACGGATATCTCGGTCACCTTCGTCAGCCCGGAAGACCTGCGCATCTTCAATGGCGGCCTGAAGCTCGATGAGTTGCCACGCTCCTGGGCGCACTACGCGCTGACCCTGGAGCCGGTGAACCCGCCGGTGCTGGTCACGCAGATCCAGATGGCGCCGGGCGAATGGCTGTACATCGCCTCGTTGTTGCCCGAGCCTTATACCAGTCTTGAGGAGCAGGGCCTGCCGGCGCAGCAGGTGTGGTTCATTGTCCTGACCAGCAGCTTTTTGCTGTTGTTCATCGGTCTGCTGGTGCACTGGCAGAGTCGTCCGCTCAAGCGCCTGGCGCGGGCGGCGCGGGACCTGTCGTTGGGGGCCGACGTGGAACCGGTGGCCGAGGGCGGTGGCAGCGAAGTGGTCGAGGTCGGGCGCGCCTTCAACACCATGCGCGAGCGCATCAGCCGTTACCTGACCGAGCGCAGCCAGTTGTTCAGCGCCATTTCCCACGACCTGCGAACGCCGATCACCCGCCTGCGCCTGCGGGTCGAATTGCTCGAAGACGAAACGCTGCAAACCAAGTTCGGGCGCGATCTGGACGAGCTCGAATTGCTGGTCAAGGGCGCGCTGCAATGCGTGAAAGACACCGACATCCACGAGAACATCGAGCCGGTTGACCTCAACCATGTGCTCGACTGTCTGGTGGAGCCCTATCTCGCGCCGAACGGCAACGGCCGCGTGACCCAGCAGGGGCGGGCGCTGGCGGCGTACCCGGGCAAACCGCTGGCGCTCAAGCGCTGCATCGGCAACCTGATCGACAATGCGCTGAAGTACGGGCAGAACGCGCACCTGCACATCGATGACGACGAAAGCGCGTTTATCCTGCATGTCGATGATGAAGGGCCGGGCGTGCCGGAGCAGCGCCTGGAGCAGGTGTTCGAACCGCACTTCCGCCTGGCCGGGCAGCAGCAGGGTTATGGCTTGGGGCTGGGGATTGCCCGCAACATTGCCCATAGCCATGGCGGTGAAGTGAGTTTGCAGAATCTGCGTGAGGGTGGGTTGCGGGTGACCCTGCAGTTGCCCCGCAGTGTTGACTAGTCAGACCGCGTTATCGTTCTTCGCGAGCAGGCTCGCTCCCACATTGGATTCGTGTACGACGCAGCCCCCCCCCTGTGGGAGCGAGCCTGCTCGCGAAGGCGTCAGATCATTCAACACATCCCTCAAGGTAAATGTCACGGCTCGGTGACATAACCCATCCCCTTCGTTACAAGCCGACCTTCGTCTGTTGTTTATGCTGCCCCACAGTCATAACAACAAAAAAGGTACGCCATGGACACCTTCCAACCAGCCTTCAGCAGTTGGCTGAATGCACCTGCCCATCAGCAATGGCTTGCCACCGAAGGCTTGCGCCTGCTGGCGTTTGCCAAAGCTTCGAAACTGCCTGAAGGCTTCGGCAACCTCGATGAAAAAGGTCGCCTCCCGGCTGATGCGCAAGCCCAGACCATGAACACCGCGCGCATGACCCACAGCTTCGCCATGGCCCATATTCAGGGCTTGCCGGGTTTTGCCGAGCTGGTGGATCACGGTGTCGCGGCGCTGCGCGGGCCGTTGCGTGATGCGGTGCACGGTGGCTGGTTCGCGGTTGCCGAGCATCGCGACGGCAACACCGGCAAGAACGCCTACCTGCATGCCTTCGTAGCACTGGCAGCCAGTTCTGCGGTGGTCGCGCAACGCCCCGGTGCGCAAGCCTTGCTTGATGATGCCATCGACATCATCGACACCTGTTTCTGGAGCGAAGAAGAAGGCGCCATGCGCGAATCCTTCAATCGCGACTGGAGTGAAGAAGAAGCCTACCGAGGCGCCAACAGCAACATGCACGCCACTGAAGCCTTCCTCGCCTTGGCCGATGTCACTGATGACAGCCGTTGGCTGAGCCGTGCCCAACGGATTGTCGAGCGCGTGATCCATGGTCACGCAGCCGCCAACGACTACCTGGTGATCGAGCATTTCGACCGCGCCTGGCAGCCGCTGCGCGAGTACAACCGCGAAAATCCGGCCGACGGCTTTCGCCCCTACGGCACCACCCCGGGTCATGGTTTCGAGTGGGCGCGGCTGTTGCTGCACCTCGAAGCTTCGCGGGTGAAGGCCGGGATGCTCACGCCGGGCTGGCTGGTCACCGACGCGCAAAAACTGTTCGAGCACAATTGCCTCCACGGCTGGGACGTCGATGGTGCGCCGGGCATTGTCTACACCCTGGACTGGGACAACAAAGCGGTGGTCCGCCATCGCCTGCACTGGACCCATTGCGAAGCCAGCGCCGCCGCCAGTGCCTTGCTCAAGCGCACTGGCGATGAACAATACGAACACTGGTACCGACTGTTCTGGGAGTTCTGTGACAGTCATTTCATCGACCGTTGCGATGGCAGTTGGCATCACGAACTCGACCCGCTGAACCGCCCAAGTGCCGATATCTGGCCTGGCAAACCTGACCTTTACCACGCCTGGCAAGCCGTGCTGATTCCGCGCCTGACGCTGGCGCCGAGCATGGCCACGGCGCTGGCGCGCTTGTCCCAGAGCGGTTCTATGTAACCATGCGGTGACATTTGCGCATCCCTTCGTTACCTGCGAGGGGATATCCCCTGTTTAGAATCCTATGCAGCGCAAGCAACAGACTTGCATGCATAACAACAAGAAAGGTGCTCCTGGATGAATTCGTTTTCTCGCCTCGCTACTGTCATTTCTCTCGCTTCCCTGTCTGCACTCCCTCTCAGTGTCCTGGCCGCCGAATCCAAAGGTTCCGTTGAAGTCGTTCACTGGTGGACTTCCGGTGGTGAAAAAGCAGCGGTCGATGTCCTGAAGGCTCAAGTCGAAAAAGACGGCTTCACCTGGAAGGACGGCGCAGTCGCCGGTGGTGGCGGTTCCACGGCCATGACCGTACTCAAGAGTCGCGCCGTAGCCGGCAACCCGCCGGGCGTTGCACAGATCAAGGGTCCGGACATCCAGGAGTGGGGCAGCACTGGCCTGCTCAGCACCGACGCATTGAAAGAAGTATCCAAGTCCGAAAACTGGGATGGCCTGTTGTCGAAGAAAGTCTCCGACACCGTTAAGTACGAAGGCGATTACGTGGCCGTGCCGGTGAACATCCACCGCGTCAACTGGCTGTGGATCAACCCCGAAGTGTTCAAGAAAGCCGGGATCGAAAAAGCCCCGACCACCCTCGAAGAATTCTATGCCGCCGGCGACAAGTTGAAAGCCGCCGGCTTCATCGCGCTCGCCCACGGCGGCCAGCCCTGGCAGGACAGCACCGTGTTCGAAGACGTGGTGCTCTCGGTCATGGGCGCTGACGGTTACAAGAAAGCCCTGGTCGATCTGGACCAGAAAACCCTGTCCGGCCCGCAGATGACCCAGTCGTTCGCCGAGCTGAAAAAGATCACCGGCTACATGGACCCGAACCGCGCCGGTCGTGACTGGAACATCGCCGCCGCTGAAGTCATCAATGGCAAGGCCGGCATGCAGATGATGGGCGACTGGGCGAAAAGCGAGTGGACGGCGGCGAAGAAAGTCGCGGGCAAGGACTACCAGTGCGTAGCGTTCCCGGGCACTGAAAAAGCCTTCACCTACAACATCGACTCCCTGGCGGTGTTCAAGCTCAAGGCCGATCGCAAGGGTGACATCGCTGCCCAGCAGGACCTGGCCAAGGTCGCATTGGGCACCGACTTCCAGAAAGTCTTCAGCATGAACAAGGGTTCGATCCCGGTGCGTAACGACATGCTGAACGAAATGGACAAGCTCGGCTTCGACGAGTGCGCCCAGAAGGCGGCGAAGGACTTCATCGCGGACGACAAGACCGGCGGCCTGCAACCGAGCATGGCGCACAACATGGCCACCTCCCTGGCTGTGCAGGGCGCGATCTTCGACGTGGTCACCAACTTCATGAACGACAAGGATGCTGACCCGGCCAAGGCCAGCGCCCAACTGGCCTCGGCTGTCAAAGCTGCCCAGTAACTCCTGACACCAAGCTCCCCCTGTGGGAGCGAGCCTGCTCGCGAAAGCGGTCTGACATTCAGCAATGATGTCGACTGAAACTCCGCCTTCGCGAGCAGGCTCGCTCCCACAAGGGATCACTGTGTCGGTTCATTCCCCTTCACCTGGATTATCCCGATGAGCTCTGTGGCGGTTTTCAGCAAAGCCTCACCGTTCGATGCGCTGCAACGCTGGCTACCCAAGTTGGTACTCGCGCCGAGCATGCTGATCGTGTTGGTTGGCTTCTACGGTTACATCATCTGGACGTTCATTCTGTCCTTCACCAACTCCAGCTTCATGCCGAGCTACAAGTGGGTCGGCCTGCAGCAATACATGCGCCTGATGGACAACGACCGCTGGTGGGTCGCGAGCAAGAACCTCGCGGTGTTCGGCGGCATGTTCATCGGCATCAGCCTGGTGCTGGGCGTGTTCCTCGCCGTGTTGCTGGACCAGCGCATTCGCAAGGAAGGCTTCATCCGCACCGTCTACCTGTACCCGATGGCGCTGTCGATGATCGTCACCGGTACCGCGTGGAAATGGCTGCTCAACCCTGGCCTGGGCCTGGACAAGATGCTGCGTGACTGGGGCTGGGAAGGCTTTCGTCTCGACTGGCTGGTGGATCAGGATCGCGTGGTGTACTGCCTGGTGATCGCCGCCGTGTGGCAGGCCTCCGGGTTTGTCATGGCGATGTTCCTCGCCGGTCTGCGCGGCGTCGATCAATCGATCATCCGTGCCGCGCAAGTCGACGGGGCGAGCCTGCCGACCATCTACCTGAAGATCGTCCTGCCGAGTCTGCGCCCGGTGTTCTTCAGTGCCTTCATGATCCTGGCGCACATCGCGATCAAGAGCTTCGACCTGGTTGCGGCGATGACCGCGGGCGGTCCGGGTTACTCCTCCGACCTGCCGGCGATGTTCATGTATTCCTTCACCTTCAGCCGTGGCCAGATGGGCATCGGTTCGGCCAGCGCCATGCTGATGCTCGGTGCCGTGCTGACCATCCTCGTGCCGTACCTGTACTCCGAGCTGCGAGGCAAACGCCATGACTAATCAACTCGGAAAGCCTGGTATCAGTTTCAGTCGCATCGCGATCTACGCCACCCTGCTGTTGGCAGCGGCGGTATACCTGATCCCGCTGGTGGTGATGCTGCTGACCAGTTTCAAATCCCCGGAAGACATCCGTACCGGCAACCTGTTGAGCTGGCCGACCGTGATCGATGGCATCGGCTGGATCAAGGCCTGGGACGTGGTCGGCGGCTACTTCTGGAACTCGGTGAAAATCACCGTGCCAGCAGTGCTGATCTCGACCTTCATCGGGGCCATGAACGGCTACGTGCTGTCGATGTGGCGCTTCCGTGGTTCGCAACTGTTCTTCGGCCTGTTGCTGTTCGGCTGCTTCCTGCCGTTCCAGACGGTGCTGCTGCCGGCCTCGTTCACCCTCGGCAAGTTCGGCCTGGCCAACACCACCACCGGCCTGGTGCTGGTGCACGTGGTCTACGGCCTGGCGTTCACCACGCTGTTCTTCCGCAACTACTACGTGAGCATTCCGGATGCGCTGGTCAAGGCCGCAAGGCTCGACGGCGCGGGCTTCTTCACGATCTTCCTGAAGATCCTGCTGCCGATGTCGATCCCGATCGTGATGGTCTGCCTGATCTGGCAGTTCACCCAGATCTGGAACGACTTCCTGTTCGGCGTGGTGTTCGCCAGCGGCGATGCCCAGCCAATTACCGTGGCCCTGAACAACCTGGTCAATACCAGCACCGGGGCCAAGGAATACAACGTTGATATGGCCGCCGCGATGATCGCCGGGCTGCCGACACTGCTGGTCTACATATTCGCTGGCAAGTATTTCCTGCGTGGGCTGACGTCCGGCGCGGTCAAGGGGTAGAAACATGGCAACTCTCGAATTACGCAACGTCAACAAGACCTACGGCCCCGGCTTGCCGGACACCCTGAAAAACATCGAACTGAAAATCGATGACGGGGAATTCCTGATCCTGGTCGGCCCGTCGGGCTGCGGTAAATCCACGCTGATGAACTGCATCGCCGGCCTGGAAACCATCAGCGGCGGTGCGATCCTGGTGGACGACGCCGACATCAGCGGCATGAGCCCCAAGGATCGCGACATCGCCATGGTGTTCCAGTCCTATGCGCTGTACCCGACCATGAGCGTGCGCGACAACATCGCCTTCGGCCTGAAGATCCGCAAAATGCCGACTGCGGAAATCGACGAAGAAGTCGCTCGGGTTTCCAAGCTGTTGCAGATCGAACACCTGCTCAGCCGCAAACCCGGCCAGCTCTCCGGCGGCCAGCAACAGCGCGTGGCGATGGGCCGTGCCCTCGCGCGGCGGCCGAAGATCTATCTGTTCGACGAACCGTTGTCCAACCTCGACGCCAAGCTGCGGGTCGAGATGCGCACCGAAATGAAACTGATGCACCAGCGCCTGAAAACCACCACGGTCTACGTGACCCACGACCAGATCGAAGCCATGACCCTGGGCGACAAAGTGGCGGTGATGAAGGACGGGATCATCCAGCAGTTCGGCACGCCGAAGGACATCTACAACAACCCGGCCAACCTGTTCGTGGCGAGCTTCATCGGTTCGCCGCCGATGAACTTCATCCCGTTGCGCCTGCAGCGCAAGGACGGTCGTCTGCTGGCGCTGCTCGACAGCGGCCAGGCCCGTTGCGAACTGCCGCTGAGCATGCAGGACGCGGGTCTTGAAGACCGCGAAGTGATCCTCGGCATGCGCCCTGAGCAGATCATCCTCGCCAACGGCGAAGCGAACGGTTTGCCGACCATTCGCGCCGAAGTCCAGGTCACCGAACCGACCGGGCCCGACACCCTGGTCTTCGTCAACCTCAACGACACCAAGGTCTGCTGCCGCCTGGCACCGGACGTTGCGCCGGCGGTGGGCGAGACCCTGACCCTGCAATTCGATCCGGCGAAAGTGCTGCTGTTCGATGCGAAGACCGGGGAACGGTTGGGGGTTGCCGGCCTGCCGAAAACCGAGGCGCACAGCGCCAACGTGGCCCAATTCAAAGGCCGCTGAAGAACAAAACTGTAGGAGCGAGCTTGCTCGCGATGATCTCAACGGCGCCGCATTTAATCAGAGAGTACGCGTCGTCATTGCGTCCATCGCGAGCAAGCTCGCTCCTACAGAGGGGGGATCCGTGGTGCGCGGCCTGTCGTGCATCGCAACTGATGTAACCGCGTTAAAGAAGAAAAGTTAATAACAATAAAACGAGGAAGTAGGGATGAAGATGAAGAACAAGGCCCGGTTGATCTGCCAGGTTTCAGCAGCGGCAGCACTGGTTCTGGCCGGCAATGCGATGGCCGATGAAGCGTTCAGCTCTGACTCCAAATGGATGACGGGCGACTGGGGTGGCGAGCGTACCAAGCTGATCGAGCAAGGTATCGACATCAAGATGGACTACGTCGGTGAAGTCGGCGGCAACCTGCACGGCGGTTTCAACGATGACAAGACCGCGCGCTACGCCGACCAGTTTGGCCTGGGCGCGGCGCTGGACCTGGAGAAACTGTTCGGCTGGGATAACACCCAGGCCAAGATCCAGCTCACCAACCGTAACGGTGAGAATATCTCCAACGACCGTATCGGCGATCCGCGTGCCGGCACCTTGAGTTCCTCCCAGGAAGTCTATGGTCGCGGCCACATGGTCCGTCTGACCCAACTGTGGATTCAGCACCAGTTCTTCGACAACAAGCTGGACGTCAAGGCCGGTTACTTCGGTGAAGGTGAAGACTTCAACACCTTCCCGTGCGAATTCCAGAACCTGGCGTTCTGCGGTTCCCAGGTAGGTAACTGGGCGACCAACATCTGGTACAACTGGCCGGTCAGCCAGGCGGCGATCCGCGTGAAGTACAACATCAATGACGAGCTCTACGCCCAGATCGGCGCGTACAACCAGAACACGTCGCAACTGGAGCACGGTAACGGCTTCAAGCTCAGCGGCAGTGGCACCAATGGCACCGTCCTGCCAGTCGAGCTGGTCTGGTCGCCGAAGGTCAACAACCTGCCGGGTGAATACCGTGTCGGTTACTACAAAAGTACCTCTGATGCCGACGATGTTCTCGAGGACGACAACGGCCAGAACGCCGCGACCACCGGCAACCCTTATCGCGTCCACGATAGCAAGCACGGCTACTGGTTCGTCGCGCAGCAGCAACTCACCAGCCACAATGGCGATGCTTCCCGTGGTCTGAACATCGCGGCCAACGCCACTTTCCATGACAAGGACACCAACTTCATCGACAACTACCAGTCGCTGATGTTCGTGTACAAGGGCCCGTTCGACGCACGTCCCAAGGATGACGTGGGTATCGGTTTCGCCCGTATCCATGTCAACGATGACGTGAAGAAAAACGCCGAACTGACCAACGTCGCCAACGGTGTTTCGGAATACGACAATCCGCTGTTCTCGCCCATTCGTGAAACCGAATACAACTACGAGATCAACTACGGCTTCCACGTGACCAACTGGCTGACCGTACGTCCCAACCTGCAATACGTCACGCACCCGGGTGGTGTGGATGAAGTCGACAACGCGCTGGTGGCCGGCCTGAAAATTCAGTCGGTGTTCTAACGCGTCTGCGATAAGCTTCTCTCCAAGTGCGCATATTTGCGGACAGCCATGGCTGTCCGCTTTTTTTTACGGGCCGCGCACCCCGGTGACAGATGATTTTCAGGACCGTGGCACATGCTTGAGCATCCGCTACAACGCTTCTTCAAATCCTTGCGCGAACGTCCGTTGTTTGCGTGGGAGCGCTATCAGACGCGCGATGTGCTGGTGATCGATCATCCGCTGTGTCAGGCGGTGTTCAGCCGTCAGGGCGCGCAGCTGTTGCACTTCCAGCCCAAGGGCCAGAAACCCTGGCTGTGGTGCGCGGCAAAGTGGCCGCAGGTCGGCGCCATTCGCGGTGGCGTACCGGTGTGTTGGCCTTGGTATGGCCGGCATCCGAGCGAAAACGCCTGGCCGTCCCATGGCTGGGCGCGGTTGCTCGACTGGAAGCTGCTTGACAGCAACAGTGACGACGATGGCGTGCGATTGCACTGGCAACTGAAGCTGTGCGACTGGCAGGTGGACCTGCACGCGCATCTGGGTGAACGCATGGAGCTGCGCCTGAGCACCGAGCATCAGGACGACATGCCGTGCCAGTTGAGCCAGGCGTTGCATGCTTACTGGCGTATTGGCGATGTCAGTGAGATAGCGCTGTCTGGGCTCGAAGGGGCGCAGGGTTACGACCAGTTGAGCCGGCAGGTTTGTCAGCAGGAAGGCGAGTTACGCGTGGACGGCGGGTGCCAGCGGGTGTTCCAGCATGACGGCGAATTGCAGTTGAACGACCACGCCTGGGACCGGGCGTTGTGCATTGATACCGGGGATACGGCAGACACGGTGGTGTGGCACCCCGGTTCACGTCCGTTGCTCGGCGTGACCTGGAACGAGATATCCGAATTTGTCTGTGTGGAAGCGGCGAGCGGCGGTACTGACAGCCTGTGCCTGAAGCCTGGGGAGCGGGCCCATTTGAGTTTGCAGGCGCGGGTGGGGGCTTAGTTCTGGATCTTGTGGTGTCTGGGCTGGCCCCTTCGCGAGCAGGCTCGCTCCCACATTGGGTCTTCGGTGAACACAAGGTTTATGTTCAAGCCAAATCCCCTGTGGGAGCGAGCCTGCTCGCGAAGAGGCCGGACCGGTCAGCCGAGATTTCGGATCAGTTGAACTCGTCACCCACCGGATACCGGCTGGCATTCAGGCTCTCCTTGATCTTGCGCAAATGCGGCTGGAAGTCCACGCCCCGGCGCAAGGTCATGCCGGTAGCGAGCACGTCCAGCACGGTCAGCTGGATGATCCGCGACGTCATCGGCATGTAGATGTCGGTGTCTTCCGGCAGCGGAATGTTCAGGCTCAGGGTGCTGGCCTTGGCCAGTGGCGAGTTCTCGGCGGTCAGGCCAAGCACCGAGGCGCCGTTTTCCCGGGCGATGCGCGCCACTTCTACCAGTTCGCGGGTGCGACCGGTATAGGAAATGATCACGAACAGCTCTCCGGTATGGGCCACGGAGGCAATCATGCGCTGCATCAGCACATCCGCGTGGGCCGTGACGGCGAGGTTGAAGCGGAAGAACTTGTGCTGCGCATCCAGTGCCACCGGGGCCGAGGCGCCGAGGCCGAAGAAGTGGATCTGCCGCGCCTGGATCAGCAGGTCGACGGCGCGGCTGATCAGGTTCGGGTCCAGTGCCTGGCAGGCGCTGTCCAGCGAGGCGATGGCGCTGCCGAAGATCTTCTGCGTGTAGGCCTCTGGATTGTCATCGGCCTCCACCGCACGGCTGACATAAGCGGCGCCACTGGCCAGGCTCTGGGCCAGTTGCAGTTTGAGCTCAGGGTAGCCGCTGACGCCGAACGAACGGCAGAAGCGGTTGACCGTCGGTTCGCTGACCGAGGCGGCCTGGGCGAGGGCGGCGATGCTGAAGCGGGTGGCCTGCTGCGGGTTGAGCAGGATCACCTCGGCGACTTTGCGTTCGGCCTTGTTCAGCTCTTCAAGGCGATTCTGGATTTGCTCCAGTAAATTTCGCACGCGGTCCATATAAGTATCCTTGATTCACCGGCACCGATAAGCGCGCGGCTAATGCAAAAAGGGCCTTTGGTGAGGCCCGTAACGGTGGCCTATCCTACTGATGGCTCCGACCGACCACCACTCGCAATCTGTATTTTGCGAAAATGTTGTGGTTATTACTACATTTTCCCTTGAGTGATGCCTTAAAAAAAGGTATTTGTAGCTTAACTTGATAAAAGAACAAACATCATGCTCTCGATTACGGTTGAACCGTGCACCTTTGCCTTGTTCGGCGCCCTTGGCGACCTGGCCTTACGCAAGCTGTTTCCTGCCCTTTATCAACTCGACGGCGCCGGCCTGTTGCACGAGGATACGCGGATCATCGCGCTGGCCCGTGAGCCGGGCAGCGAGCAGGAACACCTGGCGTTCATCACCTCCGAGCTGCGCCGCTATGTCGGTGCCAAAGAGCTGGACGAAGCCGTGGTCGAGCGTTTTCTGGCGCGCCTGAGCTACCTGCACGTCGACTTCCTCAACCCCGATGATTATGTGGCCCTGGCCGAATCCGCCGGTAGTTCGCAGCGGGTCATCGCCTACTTTGCGACCCCGGCCGCGGTGTATGGCGCGATTTGCGAGAACCTGGCCAAGGTCGGTCTGGCAGAAAACACCCGCGTGGTGCTGGAAAAGCCCATCGGTTCGGACCTGGAATCCTCGCGCAAGGTCAACGACGCCGTGGCGCAGTTCTTCCCGGAGAACCGCACCTACCGCATCGACCACTATCTGGGCAAGGAAACCGTCCAGAACCTGATCGCCCTGCGTTTCGCCAACAGCCTGTTCGAAACCCAGTGGAACCAGAATTACATTTCCCATGTGGAAATCACCGTGGCCGAGCAGGTCGGCATCGAGGGCCGCTGGGGTTACTTTGACAAGGCCGGCCAGCTGCGGGACATGATCCAGAACCACCTGCTGCAACTGCTCTGCCTGATCGCCATGGACCCGCCGGCCGACCTGTCCGCCGACAGCATCCGCGATGAGAAGGTCAAAGTGCTCAAGGCCCTGGCGCCGATCAGCCCGGAAGGCCTGACCACCCAGGTGGTGCGCGGCCAGTACATCGCCGGCTACAGCGAAGGCAAAGCAGTGCCGGGGTACCTGGAAGAACCTAACTCCAACACCCAGAGCAATACCGAAACCTTTGTTGCCCTGCGCGCCGACATCCGCAACTGGCGCTGGGCCGGCGTGCCGTTTTACCTGCGTACCGGCAAACGCATGCCGCAGAAGCTGTCGCAGATCGTCATCCACTTCAAGGAGCCGTCGCACTACATCTTCGCTCCCGAGCAGCGCCTGCAAATCAGCAACAAGCTGATTATCCGCCTGCAGCCGGACGAAGGCATTTCCTTGCGCGTGATGACCAAAGATCAAGGCCTGGACAAAGGCATGCAGCTGCGCAGCGGTCCATTGCAGCTGAATTTTTCCGACACCTGGAGCAGCGCACGGATTCCCGATGCCTACGAGCGGTTGTTGCTGGAAGTGATGCGCGGCAATCAGAACCTGTTTGTCCGTAAAGATGAAATCGAAGCCGCGTGGAATTGGTGTGACCAGTTGATCGCCGGGTGGAAAAAATCCGGTGATGCGCCCAAGCCGTACGCGGCCGGGTCCTGGGGGCCGATGAGCTCCATTGCTCTGATCACGCGGGACGGGAGGTCGTGGTATGGCGATATCTGATTTGAAACTGCCGCGGGGCGTCAGCGCCCATGCGTTCAAGAGCCCGGTGCTGCTGGCTGAAAGCCTGGCACTGAACGTGGCGAAACAACTGAGCGACGCGATCGACGCCCAGGGCACCGCGACCCTGGTGGTTTCCGGTGGCCGCAGCCCGGTGGCGTTTTTCCAGCACCTGGCCAAGCAAGTGCTGGACTGGTCGCGCGTGGTGATCAGCCTGGCCGACGAGCGCTGGGTACCGGTCGAACACGCCGACAGCAACGCCGGTCTGATCAAGCGTTACCTGCTGCAAGGCCCGGCGGCCAAGGCGCAGTTCCTGAGCCTGTACAGCGCCAGCGCCAACCTGGAACAGGCGGCCGAGCAGGCCGACCGTTTGCTGTCCGAGTTGCCGCTGATCGACGTGCTGATCCTCGGCATGGGCGATGACGGCCACACCGCGTCGCTGTTCCCCAACAGCCCGAACCTTGCCGAGGCATTGCAAGTCGATGGCGTCCGTCGCTGCTGGCCGATGCTGGCGCCGACCGTGCCGCATCAGCGCCTGACCATGAGCCGCGCGCTGCTGGCCTCGGCCAAACACAAGGTTCTATCGATTTCCGGTCAGTCCAAGCTGACTACCCTGAGTACCGCACTGGCCAGCGACGATGTCGCCGCAATGCCGATTCGCGCGTTTCTGCAACCTACGTTAGAGATTTACTGGTGCCCATGAGCCAAGGAACAGCCGCTATGACAAACCCATCCCCGACCGTTTCCATGGCGGACAAAGTTGCCCTGATCGACGGCATTTGCGCGAAAGCGCGGATTCTGCCGGTGATCACCATCGCCCGCGAGCAAGACGTTCTGCCCCTGGCCGACGCCCTCGCGGCCGGTGGCCTGACGGCCCTGGAAGTGACCCTGCGTTCGCAGTTCGGCCTCAAGGCCATCCAGATTCTGCGTGAGCAGCGTCCGGAACTGGTGACCGGTGCCGGCACCGTGCTCGATCGCCACATGCTGGCGGCGGCCGAAGCGGCCGGCTCGCAATTCATCGTCACCCCGGGTATCACCCGCGACCTGCTGGAAGCCAGCGTCGCCAGCCCGATCCCCCTGTTGCCGGGCATCAGCAATGCCTCGGGCATCATGGAAGGCTACGGCCTGGGCTATCGCCGCTTCAAGCTGTTCCCGGCCGAGGTCAGCGGCGGCGTTGCGGCCATCAAGGCTTTGGGCGGTCCGTTCGGCGAAGTGAAATTTTGCCCGACCGGCGGCGTGGGACCAGCCAATATCAAGAGCTACATGGCATTGAAAAACGTCATGTGCGTGGGCGGTAGCTGGATGCTTGATCCGGAGTGGATCAAGAACGGCGACTGGGCCCGCATTCAGGAATGCACCGCCGAGGCTTTGGCGCTGCTGGACTGATCGCTTCACCCTACACCTCGTTGTGTGTTCTACGGCTTTACGGTGCGCTTGGTCGGTGCACCGTTTTTTTTTGCCTGAAAGAAAGAGTCGTGCCCGGATTGCCGGCTCGGCGCTTATCCCCTGTGGGAGCGAGCAAGCTCGCTCCCACAGGGGCAAGGGCAGGGACATCATGCGATACATAGTTACCGCATAACGAAAATCGACTGGTGCTAGCCTGCGTTCATCTTATGGAAGAGAGAACGTCATGGACGCTACCACCCCAGATGCACCCGCGGCACCGGTTTGCCTGCTGTCCCCCGAACAGATTGCCGGCCCGTATTTCCGCAACCCCAAACTGATCCGCAGAAACATCAGCGAAGGCGCCGAAGGCGTTCCGTTGGTGCTGCGACTGACCATTGTCGACGCCATGACCGGCGAGCCGGTCCCCGATGCGCTGGTGGACATCTGGCACTGCAATGCCCGCGGTGCCTATTCGGGCTGGAGCAAGATCAACCCGGACGTCGAGGTCGATACCGGTGACATTGGTGCCGTCCCGCGCACCGATGACGATACCTACCTGCGCGGCGGGCAATTCACCGACAAGTCGGGCATCGTGCGCTTCACCACGATCTATCCGGGTTTTTACGCCGGCCGCGCCTTGCATATTCACGTCGCCGTGCGTATCACGTCCGGCAACAACTATCTGCAAGAACGGCATGTCGCCTGGGTCGGGCAGCTTTACCTGCCGGAGGTGGCCTCACGTTCGGTGCTCGGTAGCCGAGCCTATAGCGGCCGAACCGTGCCGGTCCTGACCAACGACCAGGACTTTTTCTATACAACCATGGGCGGTGAAGAATCGACCTTGAGCGTGCACACCCTGGGGCGGGATTCGGCTGAAGACGGCTACTTCGGGCAGATGACCATCGGCATCGACACGTTCGCCGTGTCGACACAGATCAGGCCCGAGGACTTTGACAAGTACACCGTCTGAACTCAGCCCAGCTCGGTCAGTGCCCTGGCCAGCACATCCATGTCAGCCGCCGTGGTGGTCAGCCCCGGTGTAATGCGGATGCACGGACCGCATGCCGCGCCATTGCGGGTTACGGTGAACAGGTTGTATTCATTGAGCAGGCGCTGGACCATGAGTTGCTGGTCGGCATGCCGGGTAAAGCGCATCGAGGTGATGCCGCAATACAGGCGCGGGTCATCCGGGGTCAGGACTTCGACCCCCGGCAACTGCCGCGCCGCACCGACCCAGCGGTTGCGCAGATAATTGAGCCGCGCGCCCTTGGCTGAGGCCCCGCCCATCGCCCAATGTTCTTCAAGCACCAGCGGCAGGGTCAGCAGCGCCGGGATGTTGGGGGTGCTGTACGAGGTACGGGCGCGAATGTCAGTGGGCGGGAAATGCATTTCGCCCATGTCCGGATCGATGTCGGTCAGGCGTTCGGGGGCGATGTAGATAAAGCCGAGCGTCAGCGGTGCGCCGATCCACTTGTGCAGGTTATAGCCAGCGAATGCGATACCAGGATCAGTCAGGTCGAACTCAAGCTGGCCGAGGGCATGGGCGCCGTCGAGGATGACGTCGATGCCATGCTCCTTCGCAGCCGCTGCAATCGCCTGCGCCGGCATCACCAGCCCCGTGCGATGGGTGACGTGGGTCAGGGCCATCAGCTTGAGCCGCGGATACCGCGCGAAGGCTTCCCGATAGGTATTGAGCAGGCTGTCGAAGGTTGCCGGGTGTGCGTGTTCGATCTCTATCACTTCGACACCACGATTACGCGCCAGCCAGCGCATGGCGCCTTTGACCGTGTCGTACTCCAGATCGCAAACCAGTACCTGATCGCCGGGCTGCAGCCGGTTATAGTTGCGGATCAGCGACTGCAAACCCTCCGAGGCGTTACGGGTCAGGGCGATGCTGTCGGCGGGCACGCCAATCAATCTGGCCAGTTGCGCGCGGATCTTCAGGCTGTCGCCCTGTTCGAAACGCTGACGCACGTACACCGAATTGCTGCGGTTGATCAGCTCGATGTTGCGCTGGTATTCCTCGATCACCGTGCGCGACATGCGTCCGAAATAACCGTTCTCCAGATTGAGCGGGCCGGGTTCGACATCGTAGCGGTCGGCAAAGGTTTGCCAGAAGGCTTCATCACGGGCGCGGCGGGTGTTGTCGGGCATGGGGTACTCGGTAGGTGATTCAGTGGCGCGGGGCCGGTTTGCCGTGTTTGGCGCGCAGCGGTTCGAGCAAGTCCGATAAACCGTTGTGATCGATTTCCTGCATCAGGGCCAGCAGGCCGCCTAACTCGCCATGGGGGAAACCCTCCCGGGCGAACCAGTTCAGGTAAGGGCCGGGCAAGTCGGCAATGATTCGCCCCTTGTACTTGCCGAAGGGCATTTCGCGGGTGATCAGCAGTTCGAGCTTTTCAGGGTTCATCAATCGGTCGTCTTGATTCAGTCAGTCTGGAAAATACAGGCATTCTGCATGCAGGCCAAATGACAGATCATGCAAATAAAACGGATACAGATTTTCTTGTAATGAGTAACTACTTGAAAAATAAGGAATAAGTAAGAAGTTCCCGGCTGGCATGCAGGGTGCACTACTCATTGCATCTTTCATCAACCGCGAGGAATTGAGAAATGACCGACGTGAATAAAGAAGCCATTTCTGTACTCAACGACCTGATTGAAACCAGCAAGGACGGTCAGGCCGGATTCAAGACTTGCGCTGAAGACATCAGGCACCCTGAACTCAAAACCCTGTTCATCAAGCGATCGACCGATTGTGGGACGGCCGCAGCGGAACTGCAGTCTGCCGTGCGTTCGATGGGGGGCGATCCGGAAACCTCCACCAGTATCGGCGGTGACATGCACCGTCGTTGGGTCGACGTGAAGTCGATGTTCACCGGCAAGGGCGAGGAAGCTGTACTCAATGAAGCCGAGCGCGGTGAGGACCATGCGTTGAAGGCTTACCGCGACGCCATGGAGAAAATCAACAAGCACAACCTGGTGGGCATTCGCGATCTGGTGGAGCGTCAGTACCACGGCGTGCAACGCAATCACGATCAGGTAAAAGCCTTGCGTAACCAGGCGCGTGCACGTTCGTAACGCCTGCTTGAAACAACTGTGGGAGCGAGCTTGCTCGCGATGAGGGCCTGACATTCAACAGTGATGTTGACTGATCTGACGCCTTCGCGAGCAAGCTCGCTCCCACATTGTTTGTTTTTGACCCGTCAATCAGCCGATGCTGATGGCCGGCAGTTCCGTCAAGGTCACGCTCTGTTGCTTGCGTGGCGCGAGGATTTCCGCCTCGCCATCCACTACCAGTTCATCGCGCTGGTTGAACACGCGAGTGGCGATGCGCACGCGAAACTTCGGCAGTTTTTCCAGAATTTCCAGACGCACGGTCAGGGTATCGCCGATTTTCACCGGTTTCTGAAAGCTCATTTGCTGGCCGATGTAGATGGTCCCCGGGCCAGGCAATTCGCAGGCGACCGCCGCGCTGATCAATGCGCCGCTGAACATGCCGTGGGCGATGCGCTCCTTGAACATGGTGCTGGCGGCGTATTCGGCATCCAGGTGTACCGGGTTGTGATCGCCGGACATCGCAGCGAACAACTGGATGTCGCGCTCTTCGACTGTCTTGCTGAAACTGGCGGTCTGGCCGACTTCGAGGGCTTCGTAAGGGGTGTTGGTAACCTGGGTCATCTGTATCAATTCCTGTGACGAATTAAAAAATTCACAAAAAACTATTCGGACCGGTGCGGCCGAGGAGCGCTCAAGGCCTGTGCGATCCAGTTCAGCACATCGGCGATGATTTCATCGCGGTTGCTCTCATTGAACAGTTCGTGCCGCGCCTGCGGGTAAACGGTCAGTTGCAGGTGCTGGTTTCCGGCCGCTCGCAGCGCGTCGGCCAGATCCTTGAGACGTTTGCCTTCGCTCACCGGATCACATTCGCCGCCAATCACCAGCAGCGGCAGGCCCGGGTCGATCTGGGCGAGATTGGACGCTTTGCTGATTTGCTGCAAGCCGCCGAGCAAATCGATCCACAGTTGATTGGTGCAACGGAAACCGCAGAGCGGGTCGTTGACGTACAGATCGACCTGCGCCGGATCACGGCTGAGCCAGTCGAACGGTGTGCGTGCCGGTTTGAATTTGTTGTTGAACGAGCCGAACGACAGCCATTCGATCAAGGCGCTGCGTCCCTTGCGGCCCTGGCGCAGGCGTTCGAGACGGGCGATTTGCCGTGCCGCGCGATAAAGCGCCACGGGCTGGAAGTTCGAGCCGCTGAGGATGGCCCCGTGCAGGCTGGCACTGTGGTGCAGCAGATAGCCCTGGGCGATGTAACTGCCCATGCTGTGACCGAGCAGCACGATCGGCACGCCCGGATACTGCTGGCCGATGTGCTGGTTGAGGCTGGCCAGGTCGCTCACGACCTTGCACCAGCCATCGTCATCGGCGAAATGCCCGAGTGTCCCGTTTTCGGCAGTTTTGCCATGTCCACGCAGGTCTGGTGCGCATACGCCATAGCCCTGAACACAGAGTTTTTCCGCCAGGGGGCCATAGCGGCCGCTGTGTTCGGCCATGCCGTGGGCCAGCAGAATCATTGCCTTGAGGCTGCCGTCGGGAAGCCACTGGTTGACGAAGAGGCGGCTGTGGTCGCTCGTGGTCAGCCAGAAAGTGTCATGGATCATGGCGGTTCCTTTGCATGAGGCTGCTTTGTCTGAAACAGCTCGTTGCAGTTTATAGCGCATCCTTGGCTGGGCGTCTGATCAGCCTACGCCACGGCGAGTAGATTCATACGGTCAATGACGGCCGTGGGCATATTTGCCTGCTACGTCATAACTGCTAGTGTCCGTGAAGCTCCGCTTTTTGCATTTTTTTTGAAAAGTGACAGAAAAGTGGCCCCGGATAGATTCAGGTAAAGAGGACAAGAACAATGCAACCTGATTTCTGGAATGACAAACGCCCGGCTGGCGTCCCCCTGGATATCGATCTGGGAGCCTACAAGTCGGTAATCGAGGTGTTCGAGCGTTCCTGCAAGAAGTTTGCTGACCGCCCTGCGTTCAGTAACATGGGCGTGACCCTGACCTACGCCGAACTGGAACGCCAGAGCGCTGCCTTCGCCGGCTACCTGCAAGCCCACACCGACCTGGTGCCGGGTGACCGCATCGCGGTGCAGATGCCCAACGTCCTGCATTACCCGATTGCCGTGTTCGGTGCCTTGCGCGCCGGGTTGATCGTGGTCAACACCAACCCGCTGTACACCGCGCGGGAAATGCGTCACCAGTTCAAGGACTCCGGTGCCCGGGCGCTGGTGTATCTGAACATGTTCGGCCAGAAAGTCCAGGAAGTGCTGCCCGACACCGATATTCAGTACCTGATCGAAGCGAAGATGGGCGACCTGATGCCCACGGCCAAGGGGTGGCTGGTCAACACGGTGGTGAGCAAGGTCAAGAAGATGGTCCCGGACTATTCCTTGCCGCAGGCCGTTTCCTTCAAGAGCGCACTGCGCATGGGCCGTGGCCTGGGTATCAAGCCGCTGAAGGTCGGCCTCGACGACATCGCTGTGCTGCAATACACCGGTGGCACCACGGGCCTGGCCAAGGGCGCGATGCTGACCCACGGCAACCTGGTGGCGAACATGCAACAGGCACGGGCCTGCCTGGGACAGTTCGGCAGCGATGGGCAACCGTTGTTGCGCGAAGGGCAGGAGGTGATGATCGCGCCGCTGCCGCTGTACCACATCTATGCCTTCACGGCGAACTGCATGTGCATGATGGTGACGGGCAACCACAACGTGCTGATCACCAATCCACGGGACATCGCCGGCTTCATCAAGGAACTGAAGAACTGGCGGTTCTCGGCGCTGCTGGGGCTCAACACGCTGTTCGTCGCGCTGATGGATCACCCGGACTTCAAGACCCTGGACTTCTCCAGCCTCAAGCTCACCAACTCCGGCGGCACTGCGCTGGTCAAGGCCACCGCCGAGCGTTGGGAACAACTGACCGGTTGCCGCATCACCGAAGGTTATGGCCTGACCGAAACATCGCCGGTGGCCTGCACCAACCCCTATGGCGACCAGTCGCGGATCGGCACGGTCGGCCTGCCGGTGCCGGGCACCACGCTGAAAGTCATCAGCGATGACGGTGTCGAGCAACCGCTGGGTGAGCGTGGCGAACTGTGTATCAAGGGCCCGCAGATCATGAAGGGTTATTGGCAGAAACCCGAGGCCACGGCCGAAGTGCTGGATGCCGAGGGTTGGTTCAAGTCCGGTGACATCGCGGTGATCGACCCGGACGGTTTCGTGCGCATCGTTGACCGCAAGAAGGACATGATCATTGTCTCGGGTTTCAACGTGTACCCCAACGAGATCGAAGATGTGGTGATGGCTCACCCGAACGTCGCCAACTGTGCGGTCATCGGTGTGCCTGACGAGCGGTCGGGGGAGGCGGTGAAGTTGTTCGTGGTGGCCCGTGAAGCAGGGGTCAGCCTTGAAGAGCTGAAGGCTTACTGCAAGGAGAACTTCACGGCGTACAAAGTACCGAAGCACATCGTGCTACGGGAGTCGCTGCCGATGACGCCGGTGGGCAAGATTTTGCGGCGGGAGTTGCGTGATATTGCCTGATGGGTGAATGGCTGATCCCTGTAGGAGCGAGCTCGCTCGCGATGGACGTCAACGATAACGCGCGCTGTCTGAATGATCGCGTTGCCAGGACGTTTTTCGCGAGCAAGCTCGCTCCTACACGTTTAAGCTAAAGGCCCGGTTTTCGCGGGTTACAGGGCTTTATAGGTTTTTTGCTCTAAAATGACCGCTTGCAAGTCTTGAGTCACAATTGTGACCGTAGAGGCCGCTTTTGGCTCTGGTCGACCCTTGGCAAAGCTGCTACTCTCGGCGCGCTTTGTGACTTCTCGGCCTTCTATCAGCCAGATTCACCAATGACCAAACACCAATAATAATCGCATCAAATGCGGTGCTGAATTCGCGTTGCTGAGGAGTGGGCTTCCATGATCGAAGACTTTTGGAAGGATAAGTACCCAGCTGGGATTGCTGCCGACATCAATCCAGACGAGTATCCGAATATTCAGGCAGTGTTGAAGCAATCCTGCCAACGCTTCGCCAACAAGCCGGCATTCAGCAACCTGGGCAAGACACTCACCTACGGTGAACTGTACGAATTGTCCGGTGCGTTTGCCGCTTACCTGCAACAGCATACCGATTTGCAGCCTGGCGATCGAATCGCCGTGCAACTGCCCAACGTGTTGCAGTACCCGGTAGCCGTCTTCGGTGCCATCCGCGCCGGGCTGATCGTGGTCAACACCAACCCGCTCTACACCGCGCGGGAAATGGAACACCAATTCAACGACTCCGGTGCCAAGGCCCTGGTCTGCCTGGCCAACATGGCGCACCTGGCCCAAACCGTGGTGCCGAAAACCGGCGTCAAGCACGTGATCGTCACCGAAGTCGCCGACCTGCTGCCGCCGCTCAAGCGTCTGCTGATCAACAGCGTCATCAAGTACGTGAAGAAAATGGTTCCGGCCTATCACTTGCCCAAGGCCGTCAAGTTCAATGACGTGCTGAGCAAAGGCCTGGGCCAGCCAGTGGCGGAAGCCAGTCCGGCCAGTGGCGATGTCGCGGTACTGCAATACACCGGTGGCACCACCGGCGTGGCCAAGGGCGCGATGCTGACCCACCGCAACCTGGTGGCGAACATGCTGCAGTGCAAGGCGCTGATGGGTTCCAACCTCAATGAAGGTTGCGAGATCCTGATCACCCCGCTGCCGCTGTACCACATCTATGCCTTCACCTTTCATTGCATGGCGATGATGCTGATCGGCAACCACAACATCCTGATCAGCAACCCGCGCGACTTGCCGGCGATGGTCAAGGAACTGTCGAAGTGGAAGTTCAGCGGTTTCGTCGGCCTGAACACGCTGTTCGTGGCCTTGTGCAACAACGAAGGCTTCCGCAAGCTGGATTTCTCCGCGCTGAAAGTCACCTTGTCGGGCGGTATGGCCCTGCAACTGGCTGCGGCCGAACGCTGGAAAGCGGTGACCGGTTGCGCCATCTGCGAAGGCTACGGCATGACCGAAACCAGCCCGGTGGCGACGGTGAACCCGATCCAGAACATCCAGATCGGCACCATCGGCATTCCGGTTCCGTCGACCCTGTGCAAAGTCATCAACGATGCCGGTGTCGAACAACCGATGGGCGAAATCGGCGAGCTGTGTGTTAAAGGTCCGCAAGTCATGAAGGGTTACTGGCAGCGCCAGGAAGCCACGGATGAAATCCTCGACAGCGAAGGCTGGTTGAAGACCGGTGACATCGCGTTGATCCAGCCCGATGGCTACATGCGTATTGTCGATCGCAAGAAAGACATGATCCTGGTGTCCGGTTTCAACGTGTACCCGAACGAACTCGAAGACGTGCTGGCCACCCTGCCGGGCGTGCTGCAATGCGCGGCTATCGGTGTGCCGGACGAGAAGTCGGGCGAGGCGATCAAGATTTTCATCGTTGCCAGGCCGGGCGTGAACCTGACCAAGGAGCAGGTGATGGAGCACATGCGCGCCAACGTCACCGGCTACAAGGTCCCGCGCTCCGTGGAGTTCCGCGATGCACTGCCGACCACCAACGTCGGCAAGATCCTGCGTCGTGAATTGCGCGATGAAGAGCTGAAGAAGATCAACGCGAAGAAAGCTACCGCGTAATCAGCAAAAAGCCCCGCCGATGCGGGGCTTTTTGTTGGATGCCTGACAACACCGATCCTCTGTAGGAGCGAGCATGCTCGCGAAAAAAGTACAGACAACGCGGGCATCCAGGCCCCCCGCGTTATCGTTTACGTCCATCGCGAGCAGGCTCGCTCCTACAGGAATGATGGTTATTGGCGAAACGGCGCGAAGTTGACGTTGGTGCCCGCCGGACGCATGTCCTGGAGGAAGGAGTCCTTGTCGGCGCTCAGTTCCAGGCTCAATGCCGCCTTGCGCTTGCCTTCATTGCGCACCACCAGGCCTTCGAGCTTCTCGCGCAGGAACACGGTCGGCACTTTCAGGTGCAGCAGTTCGTCGGTGGCCGGCGTGTGCATCAGCAGGTGAATCCACTCGTACTGACCGATGGCAAGGCGCGTCACCGGGAGATCGAACCACCAGATGTTGCGGTTACGGTTCAATTCGGCGAAGTGGCAGTTGTTGACGCCAAGCACAGCACCGCCGAGTTCCTGGTTTCTGCGGGCAATGGCCTGCTTTTTATCGAGTTTCATAACGTTCCTACGGGATTGGATCTTCAGCGCCAAGGCCTGAATGTGATGCGCATTCTCAGGGGTTGGCCCGCAAACATAAAGCGCAACCTGCACTGGGCGATGAAATGTCGTGGTGAAATAAATGAAACTCCCTGCAAAAGCCCCCGGTCAACCTTGTGTAACGACTTTCCTGCATTGAAATGTCTTAATGAAAAGAGGACGCGGCCATCTTCAGATGGCCGTTTTTGTGTCAGCCTGAACTTGCACGCTGTATTTGTTTCAAAGTCGCCAACTGGGCTACCTTGATGAAAGAAAACAGCCCCTGAGTCGCCACGACTTCAACCCAATCCGTATGCGGCGAATGGAGACGCGAATGATTTTCCCGGACATGAGAGGCTTGCCCCTGCACCGTGTGATGATGCGCACGGTCACCGAATTCATGGCCGACGAGATGTCGACCTATGCCTCGGCGCTGGCCTATCAAATGCTCTTTTCGTTGTTTCCGTTCATTCTGTTCCTGATCGCCCTGATCGGCTTCCTGCATCTGCCCGACTTCTTCTCCTGGCTGCGCCTGCAATCGGAACTCGTATTGCCGCCCCAGGCGCTGGAGCAGGTCAACCCGGTGATCGACCAGCTTCAGCAGTCCAAGGGGGGATTGCTGTCAGTGGGTATCGTGATTGCGCTGTACACTGCCTCCGCCGGCGTGCGGCTGATGATGAGCGCGATGAACGCTGCCTATGACGTGGTAGAAGGGCGCCCGCTGTGGAAACGCTTTCCGTTGTCGATCATCTACACCGTCGGCATTGCCGGCATGCTGCTGATCGCCGCGGCACTGATGGTGCTCGGGCCGCAGGTGATGAGCTGGATCGCTGCACAGGTCGGCCTTGAGTACTTCATCGTCACCCTCTGGACCATCGCGCGCTGGCCGGTGATCGTGATTTTGATGATGGTCGCGGTGGCGTTGATCTACTACGTCATGCCCGACGTCAAACAGGAATTCCGCTTCATCACCCCAGGCTCGGTGCTGGCGGTGGTGGTATGGATCATCGCGTCCCTGGGCTTCGGCTTGTACGTCAAGGAGTTCGCCAACTACAACGCCATGTATGGCAGTATCGGTGCGATCATCGTGCTGTTGCTGTACTTCTACATTTCCGCCGCGGTACTGCTGCTGGGCGCGGAAATGAATGCCGTGATCGAGCACATGTCACGAGAGGGCAAAGACCCTGGCGAAAAAGTGGCTGGCGAGCATGGTCCCGTCCATGAGGAAAAACACCACGTTTCAGGCCTGGGCCGCGATCATTCACACAAACCGACCATTGATGAAACCTGATCATGATTCGTGAAATTCTGAAAATGGGCGATGAGCGCCTGCTGCGCATTGCCTCGCCAGTGTCGGTCGAAATGTTCGACAGCCCCGAGCTGTGGCAACTGATCGATGACATGTTCCAGACCATGGAAAGCGTGGGGGGCGTTGGCCTGGCCGCTCCGCAAATCGGCGTCGACCTGCAACTGGTGATCTTCGGTTTCGAGCACAGCGAGCGATATCCGGATGCCGAGGCCGTGCCGCAGACGATCCTGATCAACCCGTTGATCACACCGCTGAGCCCGATCCTGGAAGAGGGCTTCGAAGGCTGTTTGTCCGTGCCTGGCCTGCGTGGCGCGGTGCAGCGTTACCAGCAGATTCGCTACGAAGGCGTCGACCCCAAGGGCGAGCCTATCGTGCGTTTTGCTTCGGGGTTTCATGCACGGGTGGTGCAGCATGAGTGTGATCACCTGATCGGCCGCCTGTACCCGTCGCGCATTACCGACTTCAGCAAGTTTGGCTTCACCGAGGTGATGTTCCCGGACCTGGACCCCAACGCGGACGACTAAAGCCGCCGCAAAACCTGTAGGAGCGAGCCTGCTCGCGAAAGCGGTCTAACAGTCAGCATTGATGGTGACTGAAACACCGCCATCGCGAGCAGGCTCGCTCCAGATTTAGGGCGCCAACCCCATCGCAATCATTGGCTTGCTGCGCGCATAACGGCTCAATCGCTCAACCATCGCGTAAGGCATTGGCGGATCAAAAGTAAACCCGCGTCGCTCATAAAACCCCCGCAAATCCGGATGACAGAACAACCACACCGGCTGTTCGCAATCCTTCACCGCGGCCGCAATCAATCCGGCGGCAAGCCCCTGCTCGCGACAGGCCGGATCGACCAGCAAGCCGGTCAGCCAATGCCCACCGGACACCGGACGCAAACACAGCACGGCAACAATCTGCTCACGCCGGGCCACCCACAGCTGCGCGTCGCGCACGGCTTTCATCGACGATTGGTGAGCGCGATAGAACTTGTTCATCAATGGCCATAATGGTTCGTCGAGCAGGGCGTATTGGGTGTCGGGCATGGTCTTTGGCTGTCGGTATGCAAAGCGGGCGATTATAAAAGAACGCGCGCGCCGGGATAGGTGTATACCTGATCTCACATCCCCATGAGTGGAGTACGCATCATGTCCAAAGGTATGGATTCAAAGAAAGCGGCGAAAAAGAAACCAGCGAAAACCGCCATTGAAAAGCGCGCGGACAAGAAAGCCAAGAAAGTCGGCGTGTTCGGTCACTGATGCCGCATTGATTGATCGCTCCCATGCAACGTGGGAGCGATCCTCCTGAAAATAATCTGCAGGATTTCCCAAGGCCATTGCACAGAAGGGGACTGGTCCCAGATCTGAGCAACGCCATGCCCCATTACTTTGATAGCGCCCACCAGGCAGAAATCGAAACTCTGCGCCGACGCTTCACCGCGCGCACCGAGTGGCCGACCTGGCTGCTGTTAATCGGTGTGTATGGCGCCTGGTTTGGCGTCATGTTGAACAGCCATCGATTGGGTCTGTGGTGGAACACGCTGTTGCTGATTCCATTGCTGGTGCTGTGGTTGTCCGTGCAACACGAACTGTTGCACGGCCATCCCACGCGCTGGCCAACCCTGAACAAAATCCTTGGCTACGCGCCGTTTGCCGTCTGGTATCCGTACACCTTGTACCGCGATAGCCATTTGCTGCATCACCGCGACGAGGACCTGACGATCCCCGGTCGCGATCCGGAAAGCCGTTACCTGAGTGCCGGGCAGTGGCAGGGCAGTTCACCTCTGGGGCGCAGCCTGCACTGGCTGAACAAAACCGTGCTCGGCCGCTTTGCCCTGGGTGCACCGCTGGCCTTGCTGGCGCTGGCCCGTGAAGAACTGCAACGCCTCAGAGCAGGCGAGCGACAGGCCTGGTTGATGTGGTTGAGTCACGGTTTGATGACCGGGTTGATGCTGCTGTTCATCGCGAACTTCAGTGTGTTGCCGGTTTGGCATTACCTGTTTTTGATCAGTGTGCCGGCGCTGTCGATCGCCATGATTCGCTCCTACTATGAGCATCGGCCTCATGCCGCGCCGGAGCAGCGCACTGTGCTCAATGAAGCGGCGTGGCCGTGGCGCTGGCTGTTCCTGAACCTCAATTTTCATCTGGTGCATCACGAGTTGCCGGGGTTGCCCTGGTATGACTTGCCCCACGCCTACAGGGCCCGCCGCGAGCAATGGGTGGCGCGTAGTGGTGGGTTTCTGGTGCAAGGTTATGGGCGGTTGTGGCGTGAAAATGGAGTGAAGGCCATCGACAGCCCGAGGCATCCGTTTTACTGAAACATGGATCACCTCCAATCCCACAGGGAACTTCGTTGTATGGAGATACGATGATGACCCAACACATCGCCGAACTGCTGATGTACACCGCCCCCGACCCCATCTACCAGGCCAACGAACGCTGGCTGGCGCGAATCCTTGAGCATCTTGGCGACACCCGCCTCGATACCGATGGCCTGTCCCTGATGCAGATGTGGTTGTCGCCGCACTTGCTGCTGACACAAACCTGCGGCTATCCGCTGATGACGGCATTGCGCGGCAAGGTCCGGGTGCTGGGACGGCCTCGTTATGAGCTGCCGGACAGCAGCGGCGGCAATCATTGCAGTCTGATCCTGGGACAGATTGATGATGCACGGCGAACCCTGGCGGATTTTCGCGGCAGCCGAGGCGTGATCAATGGCCTGGACTCCAACAGCGGCATGAACCTGCTGCGCCACCGGTTGGCGCCGCTGCAACGTGACGGCCGGTTTTTTGCCCGGGTCGGAATCAGCGGCAGCCATCGCGAAAGCCTGCGCTGGTTGCGCGAAGACCTTGCCGATCTGGCGGCCATCGACAGCGTGACCTTTGCCTATCTGGCGCGTCATGCCCCAGAGGAAGTGGCCGGTTTGCGAGTGATTGCCCGCAGTGCGCTCAGTCCTGCCTTACCGTTCATTACCGCCACGACGATCAGCGATGAGCTGGCTGAAGAACTCCTGCGGGTGATGAACCTGGCGCTGCGCGAGCTGCCGGAAGTTGCCGAAACCCTCGGATTGCCAGAGGTACTGCCCGCCGACGAAAGCGACTATCAGGTTGTGCTCGACTATCAGCGTGAAGCCGAGATCTTGGGGTATGGGGACTTGCGATAAGGTTTGAATGTTGGGTCCAGGTACACCAAAACCTGTAGGAGCGAGCTTGCTCGCGATGACGGACTGTCAGGCGCAAATAATTTTTTAATTCAATAAAAGAATATAAAAATAAGTTTTAAGTATTATTAATGAATAAGGCTCCTTGCTAGGATTCGCCTCACCGGACCACCGGACATTCAGCGACCCCTAACCCAGGAGCCCCTATGTCCGGCGCCGATATTCTTCATCGTCAATACGTGGACGGATTGTTCCGCGCCCACTACCACTGGCTCTGCACACGCCTGCGTCAGTCCCTGAACGATGCCGCCGCTGTCGAAGACATTGCCGGCGAAACCTTCGTGCAACTGCTCCAGGCCCCTGGCCTGACGGCAATCCGTGAGCCCCGTGCCTTGCTCACCACCATCGCCCGGCGCCTGCTCTATCAGCGTTGGCGTCGAGGTGACCTGGAGCGCCAGTACCTTCAGCAACTGCAACAGGCCGAGCCGATCCACGCCGAATCGCCGGAGGCACTGGCTCAGTTGTCCCAGACCCTGACCCGTGTGGATCGCAGTCTTCAGCGGCTGCCCGGCAAAGTCCGCTCTACCTTCCTGCTGTCGCGGGTCGACGGCCTGACCTATCCACAAATTGCCGCCACGCTGGGCATCTCCCTGCGTTCAGTCAGCGATTACATGTCCCGTTCCCAAGCCCTGTGCGACCGGCACAGCGCCAACCAATCCCTGAACCGTCCCCTCCAGAACAAGAGGTCCGCATGAGATCGATCAAAACCCTGCTCGGCAGTTCGTTGCTGGCCCTGAGCCTGTTGTCCCACCCGGCATCGGCCACGGAAAAAGCGGCGCCTATCCACTTTGGCGACATCACCTGGGAAAGCGGCAGCCTCATCACCGAAATCCTGCGCCTGATCGTTGAAAAAGGTTACGGCTACCCGACCGACACACTGCCGGGCAGTACCGTCAGTCTTGAAGCGGCGCTGGCGAAAAATGATATCCAGGTCATCGGTGAAGAGTGGGCCGGACGCAGCCCTGCCTGGGTCAAGGCTGCGGCGGAGGGCAAGGTGTTCGGCCTTGGCGATACGGTCAAGGGCGCCACTGAAGGTTGGTGGGTGCCGGAGTACGTGATCAAGGGCGATCCCGAGCGCGGCATCAAGCCCTTGGCCCCAGAGCTGAAATCCGTTGCCGACCTGGCGAAATACAAGGACGTGTTCCGCGACCCTGAAGACCCGAGCCGCGGACGCTTCCTCAACAGCCCCACCGGCTGGACCTCGGAAATCGTTAACAGCCAGAAACTCAAGGCTTATGACCTGACCGCCAGCTATGTCAATTTCCGCACGGGGTCCGGTGCCGCACTGGATGCCGAGGTGGCATCGTCGATCCGCCGTGGCAAACCGGTGCTGTTCTACTACTGGTCGCCGACACCGCTGCTGGGGCGTTTCAAACTGGTGAAACTCGACGAACCGTCGTTCGACGCCGAAGCCTGGAAAACCCTGGCCGACGCCAACAACCCCAACCCCAAAGGCACGCGCTCGATGCCGGCCAGCCTGGCCATCGGCGTGTCGGCACCGTTCAAAGCGCAATACCCGGACCTGGTGACGTTCTTTGAAAAGGTCGACCTGCCGATTGATCTGTTGAACCAGACCCTGGGCCAGATGAGTGAAAAACGACAGAAACCCCGGGACGTCGCCGAAGCGTTTTTGCGTGAACAGCCGCAGGTGTGGAAGGGCTGGGTTCCGGGTGAGGTGGCTACCAGGGTGAGTGCCAGTTTGTAGTTTTGTGTTGTCTGGACTACAGCCATCGTCGGAACGCTGCCCGGAGCAAGCTCGCTCCCACATTAGGTCTGTATTGCCCACAAAACCCGTGGTCAACCAGGATCCCCTGTAGGAGCGAGCCTGCTCGCGATTGATCTCAAGTCTTACGCCAACTCTGCGGCCAACGCCGCTTTCACCGCCGGCCGTTGATCCACCCTGGCTTGAAACCTTGCCAACGCCGGCCACCCATTCAAATCAATCTCAAATAACCGAGCCCAGCGCAGCACCGTAAACAAGTACGCATCAGCAACGCTGAACCCGCCCGCCATCAAATAATCCTGCCGCTCCAGCGTCTGGTTCAACACGGCAAAACGCTTGAACAGTTTCTCCTTGATCAGCGCTTTCACTTCATCCGGAAATCGACTGTTGAACAGCCAACCGAGCCCGCCATGAATCTCCGTCGAGATGAAGTTCAGGCATTCCTGCAATCGCACCCGCTCAAATGTCCCCTGGGCTGCGGCCAGTTTTGCGTCTGGATGTAGATCCGCCAGGTATTGCAGGATCGCCGGGCCTTCGGTCAGCACTTCGCCGTTATCCAGTTGCAGGGCAGCGACGTAACCCTTGGGGTTGATGGCGAGAAAGTCGTCGCCGTCGGCGGTGGTTTTGCTGATGTTATCGACGCGGATCAATTCGAAGGTCAGTTCCAGTTCGCGCAATACGATATGCGGCGCCAGCGAGCAGGCTTGAGGGGCGTAATACAGCTTCATGGGGCGGGCTCTGGTTGTGGATTTACGCCAGTGTCATAGTGCGCTGCGGCCTCGGTAAAATTAATCTTTCAGAAATCTGCCATAAGGAAAGCTACTGCCATGATGAACCTGATGCACTGGCGAATGGTGGTGGCCGTGGCGGACACCGGCAACATCACCCGCGCCGCCGAGCGGGTCGGAATGACCCAGTCGGGCGCCAGTCAGGCCTTGGCCTTGATCGAGGAAACCCTGGGCGTACAGTTATTCAGCCGGGAGAATCGCCAGACGTTGCCGACCGCCATCGGCCTGCCGGTCATCGAGCAGGCGCGGATCATGCTCGCCGCGCTGCAAGCCATTCGCAGCACCGTCGAGGCCGCCAAAGGCGTTGAACGCGGGACGATTCGCCTGGCCAGTTTCCCCATGGTGCTGGCGACTTTTCTGCCGCCGTTGCTGCGCCAATTCAACCGGCTTTACCCCGGCATCGAGGTGGTCGCCCTGGAAGTCAGCGATGACGAAGTGGAAACCCTGCTCGGCGCGGGCCTGGTGGATGTCGGCGTGGTGCTCAATCCGTCTACCGAGCGCAAGGCCAGCCCTTTGGGACGCGATGCCTGGATGGCGGTGTTGCCCGGGGGCCATCCGCTGGCGCGGCGCACCCATGACGAAGGCGTCACCCTCGAAGAGTTGGTGGCGCAACCCTTTGTACTGGCCACGGGCGGATGTTCGACCAATGCGCGAAGCCTGGCAGCCGATGCGGGGCTGCAACTGCAGGATGTGCGCGTCGAGGTCCGCGAGTGGAGCAGTGCGTTCACCCTGGTGCGGGAAAACATCGGCGTGAGCCTGGTGCCGGAAATGACGCTGCCAGGTAATCGGCAGGGTTTGCGCGTGGTGCCTGTGCTGCCGCGGATCGACCGCGAGTTTGCCTTGGTGGTCACGGCGAACAAACCACCGTCGGCGGCGGTGCAGGCGCTGCTGGACATGCTCGATGGACGCAAACCCCTCTCCCCGGTAAACCGCTGAACCGATTTTGTCCTCAATGATGGCCTACTAGTGGCCTTGCAAGCCCGAGGTTCCTGTCTATGATCAGGTGTAACTAACTATATCGGTCGTGATGGGGCGGTCGATGTCTTGGCGAAAGAGTGCGCAATCGAAGGCACCAACACTTGATGACAGGGAGTTGTCCGCTAAATGGAATTTGTTGTGAACCTGTTAGGGCTGGCCCGCATGCGGGCTATCAAGAGAAGGATGTCTTGATGAGCGTGTCGCTGTAAGGACCCTCCGATTGATCATCATTTATCACCTGACTAGTCCTTCTTTTTGGAGGGATGCGTGTGCCTGTTCCGTGGAACGCAGTGGTGGATGTGAAAGACCTGCAACTTTCATCAATCAAAAAACCGCGCTGAAGGTGATACAACCATGTTCAACCTACATCACAAGGCTGACCTGCTGGAAATCGAACGCTTCAGCTGTGCGCTGACTGAGGCTAATGCCAAGTTGGCGGCGATCAGCCGTTCGATGGCGATGATTGAGTTCACCCCGGACGGTATCGTCATCGATGCCAATGAAAGTTTTTGCAATGCCATGGGCTACAGCTCCGACGAAGTGCGCGGCAAGCATCACCGGGTCTTTTGTGAAGAGCAGTATTACCGCAGCGACGAGTACACCAAGTTATGGCGTGACCTGGCGCGGGGCGAGCCGCTGAGCGGGACCTTTCAATGCTTGCACAAGAGTGGCCGGGAGATCTGGCTCGAAGCCAGTTATATGCCGGTGCTGGGCCCCGACCGGCAGGTGAAAAGCGTGATCAAGGTGGCCACGGACATCACCGCACGGATCAACAAGGAACACGAAAACGAAAGCAGGCTCGCCGCGATCGGCCGTTCAATGGCCGTGATCGAATTCACGCCCGAAGGCAAGGTCATCAGCGCCAACGAGAACTTCCTGAAAACCATGCAGTACTCGCTCAACGAAGTGGTGGGGCAGCATCACAGCCTGTTTTGCCACCGTGCCGAAGCCGAGTCCCAGGGTTACCGGAATTTCTGGGCTTCGCTCAACCGTGGCGAATATCACTCCCATCGTTTCGAGCGCAGGAACAAGCAGGGTCAGACAGTATTCCTGGAAGCGTCCTACAACCCGTTGTTCGACGCCAAGGGGCGGTTGTACAAAGTGGTCAAGTTCGCCAGCGATATCACTCACCAAATGACCACCCTGCAAACCGCCGCAGAGTCGGCCCACAGCACATCGGTGCAAAACGACGTCTGCGCGCGCAAGGGTTCCGAGGTGGTGCAGCAGACGGTGCAGATCATCCAGGACATTTCCCGGGACCTGAACGAAGCGGCGTTGAGCATCGATGCCGTGAGCAAACAGTCCGACATCATCGGCACCATTGTGCAGACCATTCGCGGCATTGCCGATCAGACCAACCTGCTGGCGCTCAACGCGGCGATCGAAGCGGCCCGTGCCGGTGAGCACGGGCGCGGCTTTGCGGTGGTGGCCGATGAAGTGCGCAGCCTCGCGGCACGCACCAGTCAGGCGACGCTGGAGATTGTCGAGGTGGTGCGCAAGAACCACGATTTGTCGCTCAGTGCGGTGTCGAGCATGCAATCGAGCTTGAGCCGAACCGGCCTCGGCGTGGAACTGGCGAACGAGGCGGGGGAGGTGATTCTGGAAATCCAGCAGGGTTCGCGGCATGTGGTGGATGCGATCAGTCAGTTCAATTCGACGTTGCAACTGAACTAAGCAGGGCAACTGTAGGAGCGAGCCTGCTCGCGATGGTCGTTAACGATAACGCGTATTTACTGGCTAAACGCGGCGTTCTTGAGTCCATCGCGAGCAGGCTCGCTCCTACAAGAAACCACGGCAAATGAAAAAGGGTCCCGGTAGAGGGTAATGCTGTTCAGTTAAGGAAGTTGTAGGAGCGAGCTTGCTCGCGATGGACTCAAGAACGCCGCGTTTAGCCAGTAAATACGCGTTATCGTTAACGACCATCGCGAGCAAGCTCGCTCCTACAGAGGACCACATTCGCTTAAGTGAACAGCATTACCCGGTAGAGGGACCCTTTTTCATTGTGTGGCCGGCGGCAACCTGCGGCCACTCAAGGCAAGCCATTGCAGCAATGCTTCAGGAAACCGGGGTGTTGCGCCAGGCGTTTGAAATACTCATCGACGGCGGGATAGTCAGGCCGGTCGATCGGGGTCATCAGCCAGCGGTTGACCGACAAGCCGATGACAACGTCGGCCAGGGTAAAGTGTGGTCCGGCGACATACGCCTTGGTGGTCGCGAGTTGATGTTCGAGGATGCTCATTTTCTGGTTCCAGGCGCGGATGCCGACTTCAAGGCTATGCGGGTCCTGGAATTCCGGGTCCTTGCGCACCAGTGCCATGAACGGATATCTCCAGGACGGATTGAGCTCGGTGGCTTGCCAATCCATCCACTGCTCCACCCGGGCGCGGGCGGCCGGATCGGTGGGTAGCAGGTCGGTGTGATGGTGGTGGTGTTTACCGACCAGGTAGCGGCAAATGGTATTGGACTCCCATAACACCCCGGCTTCATCGATGATCACCGGCACCTGCGCGTTGGGATTGAAGCGCAGGAACTCGGGGCTGTGGGTGGACGCGAAGCCACTGCCCCAGTCCTCCCGTTCGTAGGTTATGCCCAGCTCCTCACAGGTCCACAGGACTTTTCTGACGTTGATGGACGAGGCTTTGCCGAGAATCTTCAATGTGTGTTCCATTTGAGCTACTCCATCGCGAAAGGCGTAGGTGTAATTGTAGGAGTGGTCTGTAGGAAAGGGGTTTCATCAGGTTTCCGCAGGCTACGGTTTCTTGCTCCATTGCCTACAACTGCGCCAGAATCCGCCGGCTTGTGCGCCTGGTATCCGGACTCTATCGTTCCGTGTCGCTGCAAATTCAGCGATCGGGTTTCGCAGCCCGGGTAACTCTAGACGCATAGCGTCCACCGTTCGTGATCAATCACGTTATGGCGGCTGTGCGTGGGAGACCTCAGGGTCTACCGGGTTCTAGAGTCCCGGTCTGCGACCCGCGTACAGCTGCCACCCTTCGTATCGCAGCGAGACGTGGCAGCTCCATCACTCTAGGAGCATCACCATGTTCAAACCCACGCCGAACCCCCCACGCAATCCCAGCCCAATGTTCTCCATCTCACCCGGCATCAATAACGAAACTCTGTTGGCGCACGCCTGCGAATCGTTGGCCTCGGCGAGTGTCATGACCAATGACTTTGCTGCATTCCTGGAAGGTAGCCAGCGCAACACGGCTCTGGCGATTGCACAGATCATCATGCTGGCCGAGTTGGCGGTGAACCGGGTGCTGGATAACCTCGATCCGCAGGATTAATCACGGAACCTGTGGCGAGGGAGCTTGCTCCCGCTGGAGTGCGAAGCGCTCCCAGTATGAGCGGATGCGTTTTTTCCGTATTACGACGGCTGCGCCGCCGAACGGGGGCAAGCCCCCTCGCCACAATATGGTCTGTATCTGGAGGATCAACTACGGAGTTTCGATTCTCGTCGAACTAATCAGGTCTTTGACTACTGCTGACTGATTCGCCTTTCGCGTGGCCAATCCAAGTATCGCCTTCGGCCAATCAAGCCGAAGTGCTCTGTAGTGCAGGTCAGCGCGTTGAATTCGCTGCATCGATGCGGGTACCACCGCAATACCCATCCCGGCAGATACCAGGTTTACAGCGGAAGATAGTTGGGGTGCCTGCTGACGGATGGTCGGATTGAACCCGGATTGCCGGCAAGCGGTCACGATATCCGCACTCAGCCCATAACCGGATTTGCGTGAATACAGGATGAAGTTCTCCTGCCGTAAATCAGCAAGCGACAGACGCTTGCGTGACATTAATGGGTGGCCGTCAGGCAGGACAACAATAAGTGGTTCTTCGGATAAGGTGATGAAGTCAATATCGCCGCCCATAGCAAACGGAGGCCTGACGAACGCAGCGTCAATTTCTCCACGGCTGAGCCTGGAAATAAGCGATTCGCTATCGTTCTCCTCAAGGTTTACCTCCACCTTGGGGTGCTGTCGCTGATAACGGCTGATCAAACCGGTGACGGTATCGTTGAACGAAGCGGATTCGGTGAATCCCAGGTTCAACGAGCCGACCTCTCCTCGTGCGGCGCGCCGCGCATTTTTTTGGGCGTCCTCGGCACGCGCAAGAATATCTTGTGCCGAGACCAGGAATACCCTGCCAGCATCACTGAGTATGACGCCGCGTCCTACCCGATGGAAAAGCGGCGTACCAATTTCATCCTCCAAATCACGTATTTGCTGTCCAAGCGGGGGTTGGGCGATCCCAAGTTGTTCGGCTGCTCGTGTGAAGTTCTCCGCTTGGGCCGTAACGACGAAATAACGTAGATGCCTGAGTTCCAATTAGGACTCCAAAGATATCAATCTTGTATTTTCTAAATATTAGACATTTTATTTGTCTGCCGCCATGCTTCTTCTGCACCAAAAATACCGCCAGTGGTTCGGTCAGAACGTTTACGGTCCGAGAATTAGGAGAACTTCATATGAAACCAACTCGACAATTGCGTGAAAAACTATCCTCAGGTTCTCCTGTGATAGCACCAGGCGCTTATGACGGTATATCCGCTCGACTAGTTGCTATGGCGGGTTTCGACGCGGTCTACGCCAGCGGCGGTGCGATTGCGCGTGCTTCTGGATATCCGGACATCGGTCTATTGAGTTTCTGCGAAGTACTGGAGCGGATCGAGAAAATTGTCGAAGCAAGTGACCTGCCAGTGATCGCAGACGCCGACACGGGATTTGGGGGATCAGCCAATGTTCAGCGCACGGTTCGAGCTCTTGAGCGTGCCGGTGTCGCCGCTTTCCACCTTGAGGATCAATCGTTTCCCAAGCGCTGCGGCCATCTGGACGACAAAAAATTAATAGATGTAAGCGAGATGTGCCTAAAAATTCGGATTGCACGCCATACGCTGATCGATCAGGACTGCATGATTATTGCCCGTACCGATGCAATTGCGACAGAAGGTTTTGAGTCTGCGTTAAGCCGAGCCGAGCAGTATGTGAAGGCAGGTGCAGACATGATTTTCGTAGAAGCCCCGGAGACACTGGATCAAATTCGCGCGATTGCCCGACGCATCCCAGGGCCAAAACTGATGAATATGTTCTACGGTGGCAAGACTCCCTTAATGCCCATTGAAGAGCTGTCCTCTCTTGGCTACCAGCTCGTCATTATTCCTTCAGATATGCAGCGCGCTGCAATACACGCGATGCAAGTCGTTCTGTCTGAAATCAAACGCTCAGGGGATAGCAGCGCCATGGCAGCTCAATTGACGAGTTTCGAGGAGCGCGAAAAAATCGTTCGGACCAGCCGGTATCTTGCCTTGGACTTGTTATAAACCCAGCTATGAAGTCGGACCTCAGGAGCGGAGAAAACTCAAGATGTAAACCGAGTCCGCGGAACATAGGAAAGTGATATGGATGTTCAACTCATAACAGTGGCCGGTTTGGTAACTGTGACAATCGCACTATGGGCAACACGTAGACTTCCTGAATACTTGACTGCACTTATGTTCTTCGCGTTCGCGATGATTCTCCATGTCGCTCCCGCTTCCTTGATCTTTTCTGGGTTTACCTCCGCCGCATTCTGGCTCGTTATCAGCGGCTATGTCATTGGAATCGCTATCCGCAAGACAGGATTGGCTTCTCGATGTGCGAAGGTGCTCGCGGTTCATCTTTCCAGATCATACCCAAAAATGGTCTTTGGAATTGTCGGCCTCACTTACGTGCTCGCTTTTGTTATGCCTTCCAATATGGGGCGTATTGCGCTACTGATGCCGATTGTCCTGGCGCTTGCTGATCGAGTGGGTTTCAGGGAGAAAAGTCCAGGGCGTATTGGTCTTTCACTTGCTGTCGGCTTTGGAACCTTCCAGCTTTCGGCATCCATTCTGCCGGCGAATGTTCCAAATCTTGTCATGGCGGGGGCTATCGATACGACGTACGGGTTGCAGTTATCCTATCTGCCTTATCTGATATTGCATGCACCCGTACTTGGCATTCTGAAGGGGCTTGCACTATGTGCATGTATCGTCTGGTTGTTTCCAGATAAAGCGGGAAAAAGCATAGAGGTGGAACCTGCTCGCCCTTTGAGTCCTAAGGAAAAGAGGTTGGGTATCCTTCTTTTGATGACTCTGGGACTCTGGCTTACCGACTCCTTACACGGCATTTCCCCTGCATGGGTCGGTCTCGTGGCAGCTTGTGTATGCCTCCTTCCACGAGTCGGCTTTGTATCCAGTGAAGAGTTTGGTCAAGAGGTAAACCATCGGACGGCAGTCTATGTCGCAGCAATCCTCGGACTCGCCGCACTTGTAGGACAAAGCGGACTTGGAACATTAATTGGTAATGAAGTACTTACCCTCGCACCGTTGGATCCGGCCTCACCGTTCGGCAGCTACACCTCAATCGTAGGTCTTTCCACGCTGCTAAATTTTGTGGTTACAGCGAACGGAGTACCAGCGTTATTTACTCCCTTGGCACAATCGTTAGCCACCGCATCCGGACTGCCGTTACTTAGTGTTCTGATGATTCAGGTCATCGGGTTTTCAACACCGCTCCTGCCTTACCAAGCCTCTCCGATTGTTCTCGCTATTGAAATGGGAAGAATCCCTTTCATGGCAGCGTTACGGTTGAGTCTTGCGCTTGCATTCATTACGTATGTTGTATTGGTTCCCATCAATTACAGATGGTTCGTCTTTCTGGGTTGGTTACCATGATCCTGCCGATTGCGTGAAGTGCATCACACGTTAACCGCATAACCAAAGTCGATCTCGCTAGCGGGGATGCCGCCCTGCATTCCCCAATTTTCCGCATCGTGCTCATCCAGCAGGATGAGTACCGAAGAAGGTGCAATAGCCAGCATTTCCGCGAGCGCGTTGCTCAGTTCCTTATAGAGTTTGCGTTTGGTCTCCAGCGTACGGCCTTTGAACACAGTGATGTTCACCTGTAGATACTCCGGCTTATCACCGGGAGCGCGAAAGTCTTCCTTGCGATAGTGTTCGTAACGGGCTTGTAGTTCTTCATCGCTGACCCCAAAGACCCGTTTCAGGCAGCGATAGGTCGTCTCGATGACCTCGCGTCGGGTAGCTGTGGATCGGTTGATCGGGTCTTCAATTCGTACGATTGGCATAGGGATCTCACAAAGGGTGAAGAGATGAGAAGAACTCGAGGAGTTGTTTGTGGGCGGCGCGGTGCTGTTCCATCAGCCAGTCCAGGGCAGATGCCTGGTCTTGCGGTGGTTTGTCTTGAGACAGCTTGAAGCGGCCTTCGATGCTTTCCGGCCGTATGGCAAGGCCGAGGATGTGCGGCAGGTTCCGTATGACTCTCGGGTCTTGGGGGTTGACGCGATACTCGCAGCCCTCGGGGGCAAACCGTTGTGCGCTTTGCGTCAAAATGTCGAGGTTTTCGGTTTCGTTGTCGATCGCCTCGATGTCGGCCTGCATATGAACCGCCAGGTAGTTCCAGGTAGGTAATTGCGCATCACGGTAGGCTTCTGGGGGGATGTAACTCGACGGCCCGATAAAGGCGATGTGGCACTTGAGCGATGCAGTCTCCCTGAACTGGGGATTGCGTCGATCCACATGGCCAAACAGGGTGCCATCCGGATTGCGTAATAAAGGGATATGGCTGCTGTGAAAGTTGCCACCCGCCTGGGACGTAATCAGCGCCAATGGAAACGTATCGATAAAACGATTGATCAGGCGCTGATCCGTACAACGATGCTCACGGTAATGGAAAGGACAGTGGCTCAAGAGGGTTCTCCCGGCAAATTTGGACGGTTGGCAAGAGCGAATGCACGACGACGTTGTTTGCAGCGGTCCACGGCGATAAACGTTTGCGCCAACCACCCGAGGACACCGCCCTTGTGCCAGTGACGAGAAGTGGGAAAGGGCAGCCTCAGGCTGTCTTTACCCAGCAGTCGGTCCGTCAGCGTACGGCCCATCAAGGTCGATAACGCCAGGCCGCGGCCATTGCATCCACTCCAGCTGATGATGCGCTCATCTGGGCTATCGACCGCCGGCATCGCGTCGTGGGTCAGCCCCACCCAGCCCG
>NZ_MRCS01000007.1 GCF_002303925.1 Pseudomonas sp. ACN8 | reverse complement strand
ATCGGTGAATTGCTCGAGCAGCTCTTTCGGGATTTTCGGTAGCTCTCGCAACGCGGGTTTCTTTTTGGTTGGCATACATGCACCTCTTACTCATGTTATGCCCGAACACAAAATTTCTGACACCCCCTTCAGCAGTTATTCAATCCTGGCCAGTTCACGCTCGCACATCTCATAGCAGTCTTCCATAGCCATCAGCGTTGCCATCACATACCCAGTATGTTCGGCCTTCAGACGGTTATAGGTTTTCCAGTGCATCCCCTTGGGTTTGACTCCGTCACCGTTGAAGATGCCTGGCTTCCAACCCAGCTTTTCTCGGATTCTGTCGGCACGAAGCATAGCCGGATCACGGAAGCGTTCCCGCTGGCTTGAATATGCCAGCTTGTGACAGTGCCGACAGGCAAAGACTGATCCGCCGAACAGGATCGCCACGCGCCGCCCGCAGCCCTGCCCAGGGCACAGAAACCATGGCCGACGCCCGCCATAGGCGCAGTCTGTCCATTCCAGAAAGACGGGGTACGCCATCGTCGGCCATTCGGCGCCACTGACTCGGGTTCGGTAGTTGAGAGTTACATGGTCAGCCTTTGCCCGAATTTGGATGGAGCCGACTTTTTCGCCATTGAGCGACCAACACCTGTCGACAGTCCTGCCTGGTGAAAGCAGGCCATCTCGCTGCAGGAGACGAACATCCAGTGCCAGCATGTCGTATGTGGTGTCCTTGCCAACCTGTCCGCGCCCACTACCCCATCCGCCCATTTTTTCTCCCAGGGATTTGTCGAAATCATTTGGCAATTTGCAATGAGGTTTTCGTCAGGACAGACATGAGAGCCATGTCCCTTCACTGCTTGGCCTTTGGCACCTCATAGCGCGTATGGGCGGTCAGTTCCAAGAGGGTTTCCATCTGACCGACCGCCCTGACGATCTGGTAGATGTCGAGGTCATCGACGCTTGTGTGCTTGTCGACGTAATTGGCCAGGTAGCTTTGCGAACTGCACGCAACCCCATTGCGGCTGCATGCCAAATAGGCGAAGGACTCGGCTTCCAGCTCCATTCGAGCCTCAGTCAGCCGCAGCCGCTGGGGAATATTGAGTCGCTCGTCAGCGCCGAGATGTCCAAGGAAAAGATGGCCGAGCTCATGCGCCAAAGTGCTGAATTGCACATTGGGGGTGTGGTTGTGGTTGATCCGCATCAGGTATTCGCTGGGCTCCTTGGCTTTTTTGTCTTTCGTGTCCTTTGGGGCTGGCGGCTTTCGAACCTGCTCGATGGAGCCGGCACTGCAGTCACCAGCATCGAAGTAATGATGCTTGATGCCCTTGCGCTCTATCAGGGTAAGGAAACGCATCATGCGTTCCTCGGTGATATCACCGCTCGCCTGGAAGAATTTGACGTCTGCGGGAAGTGGGGCCCCCTCGGTATCCTGAACGTCATAAACCAGAGCCACTGGCCCGAAAGGCCACAGTATGAGCAAAGGGCGGGCATCCCGTTTAGGACGGCGATTGAAGCGCTCTCGCCAGTCGTATGCCGACGCGGCGTAGCTCAGTCCCGGCTTCTGGATCTGCAGCAGCAGCGCGTTGAAGGGCGCGAAGTTCCTGAGCTTCACCATGAAGTCCAAGAGCATCTTGTAGTCAGAGCTACCGTGATAGAGGCGCGAGTCCTCCAGCAGTTGATCCAACAATGAGCGGGCGGCTTCAGACTCGAAAGGGTCTTGTTGAAACATCATGATTGGCCACTGCATTCTTGTGTGAGTTTTGTGAAGCCTAGCCGGCAGGTAGGGGCTTCGCTCAAGGAGCCACAGCAAATCAGCTGAGTTCTAGCCAGCCCCGCTTGCTCAACCGAACAGATAGTCCGCCAGCACCGCTCATTCGAGACTCCCCACCGATTGTTTAAAGTCGGAGTCTGGTTGCACGGGGCGTTTGTAGTCGTTGAGCCAGTCCTCCCAATGCTGTTCCTGAGGTGTCTGGCGCTGAGGAGGGAACGAGCCAGCTCCCTTGTCCCTGCGCTCACTGATTACCGCTTTACCGTGGTTTTCGTGACACGTAGTTGGTTTTGGCTGAAGACCTCGATTTTCAAGGGATAGAGCGGAATCCTTGTCCGGCACCCTTGTCTGGATGTTGTCCGGCGCTTGTCCGGGTGTTGTCCGTAAGTTGTCCGGTAGAAATGCTTTGCGGATTTCCCCTGCAGAGACGGACAAGGGGCGTAGCGAGCCGGCATCCATACGGTTTTCGCGGCCTTTCACCCAGTCTGCCGTGAACAGGATGCCAGCCAGGTTGCCCATGTAGTCGTGGAGAGCTGCCAGGCGTTTGGGTTCAGGAAGCCCCGTTGATTTCCAGAAGCGATATAGGTGGCAGCGCTTGCCGACGCGAAAGTGTCCTGTCGGCAGAGGCGAGCCCTTCTTGGCTGTTTTGGTACTCCGGCTGCGCGTTAGCTTTGCATTGAACATGGCGTAGGGTGTTGAGTCGGATATTGCGGACTCGAACTGCAGGGTTACGCCGGCCGCTTTGTTCTTACCGTAATGCCCTGCTGTGTAGCTGCAGTATTCGTATGCCTCTATCCCGAGGGTGGTCAGGATTTCTCGGGTAAGACCGGACGAGTGCTCCTGAAACCAGTGCTGTGGAACACGAGCACCGCTGGTGGGGAGAATGACAAGCCGTCCGAACTCGATGCAGATTTCAGCTCGGTTTAGCACTCTCCTGACGTCAATATTCACGAGGCTATCTCAGGCTGTGCGGCTTAAGGGCGCAGTAATGCTAGTGGTAGCTATCGGGCGTTCTTCTTTGCGATGCGGTTAAGCCAGGCTTCCAACTGCTTAACCAGAATCAGGCGGCGCTTGCCGGATTTGAAGGACTCCAGGTCGCCTTTGGCGATCGCATCATAGATCGCGGAACGGGTGTGGCCGCTCATGCGGCCAGCTTCTTCAGGGCCAATTGCAAGCGGAATGATCGGGGCTGCTCGGGTCATGTCGATTCTCTTACTGGTCGGGTTGAGGGTTTACCGGGAGGAGGATGCTAGGATGCATTTGCGTTTTGTGCAAGCAAATGCTGTACAAAACAACTGGACGAATCTGAACGGAATTGCAAAATTGACAGCAGTTGCGTTTGCTAGCAGACTTTGCGTTCAAAAGAAGATGGACATCTATGGCACGCCCAAAAAAGTCAGCTGACCAGTCAACGACCGTAAGCGTTTCGCTGCGAATCGATCCCCGAATCAAATACGGGATTGACCTCGCTGCGCGCATTCAGAAGCGAACTGTTACCGGCGTAGTTGAATGGGCTGTCGAGCAAGCCTTGGCGGACGTGTCGCTTCCAAGGTCGGTATTCGCTGAACACGAAGATCCAGATGCGCCCACTGACTTGGCATCTAGTCTCGACGACCGCTTGTGGTCTAGTAACGAAGGAGTGCGGTTGGTGCTCTTGGCTTCCCGTTATCCGCAACTGCTCTCATATGAGGAAACCCGCATATGGGAGACGATTAAGCTGTCGCCGCCCTTTTGGCACCGGTTGCCTCGCTCTGCTGAGGATTGCTCGCCATGGGAAAACGCGAAGCTCAGCGTAATCGCAGATAGCTGGCCGACCATCATCGAAATCGTCGAAAGCCGCAAGGATGTAGTGGTGCTCACCAATGCTGACATCCCCCATCTCCGTGATCGAGGGCTGACTGAGCGGATGTGGCGGGCCGTGGAAGAAGCGATCGGTGAGGCTCTTAGTGAGGGGGACGATTCGCGTGAGCCAATCAAGGTGCCTAAGCAAGACTTGGAAAGCTTCAAGTCCAAGCTGCATGTGGCAATAGAACAGCGGGTCAGGCAAGAAGAGTCGGATCAAGATTGATCTTTTGCTAGCTAGATCAACTCCACCGCCGCAGCTTTGCTATCTGGCGCCAGGTGGGCATAGCGGAGCGTCATCTTGATGTCGCTGTGCCCCAGCAGATCGCGAACGGTGTTTAGCGGGACACCAGCCATCACCAAGCGTGACGCGAAGTCGTGACGCATATCGTGCCAGCGGAAGTCTTCGATCCCGGCATTTTTCAGCAACTCCAGCCAGGCCGTTTTCACGTCCGTCATGCGTTCGCCGTCCTGGCCGGGAAAGACATAGCCGCCAGTGTCGCCCTGTTTCTTCCATACCTGCAGAGTCGCCAGCGCCTCGGCGTTCAATGGGATATGCCGGGTCTCGGTGGTCTTGGCGCCCTCGCCGGCGACGGTAAGGGTCTTCGCCTGCAGGTTCACGTGTGGCCAGCGCAGGTTGAACAGCTCGCCGCGGCGTAGCCCGGTGTTTAGCGAGAGGACGACCATGGGCTTCAGGTGATCGGAGAACGCGAGCGCGCGCAGGTCCGCCATGGGCTCCCGCCTGCGTTCGGCGCGCCATTGGTTGGCGCTGTCACGTTCCACCCGCATGCGCTCCTCACGCGCGTCCAGGGCCTCCCGGAGGGCCTTGGCTTCATCCTTCGACAGGTAGCGGATGCGACCCTTGGCGTCGACCTTCAGCGCCTTCACCTTGTCCAGCGGTGAGGCCTCCAGATAGTTCCAGTCCACGGCCCGACTGAAGACTCCGCTGATGGTGCCCATCTTGCGGTTGGCTGTGGCTGGTTTATTGCTGGCCTTCAGCCAGCCGGTGCGGATCTGCTCCAGGTCGCGGCCGGCGACCTCCACCAGGCGCATCGCCATGATCGGGTTGAAGCTGGTCGCCAAGGTGTGCGCGGTCTTGTCGTGGCCACGGTGGTGGGCCTTGAACCACGGTAGATAGGTGTCGTCGATGAAGTCGCGAAGGGTAGGGGAGGTGGCTGCGGTGCGGCCCTGGGCGACGGCTAGGGGCTCGCCGTGTTCGTAGGCGTCGGCCAAGTAGCGGGCGGCCTTGATGCGGGCCTGTGCTAGTGTCAGAGTGCCAACGCGGCCGAGGGACTTCTCGCGGTTGCGGCCCCAGGTGACCATATAGGACGCATGCCCGGTCGGCTGGACACGCAGGAACAGGCCGGGCTGCTCCGTATCGTGGATGCGATAGGGTTTGTCCTCGGGGGCGAGGCTGTTCAGCAGCTTCTGTGTGATCTTGGTCTTCATCTTTCCGTACCAGCAGCGTACCAGCATAAAGGACTATACCGTTGCGCGTTGCGGGACTCAATGAGACACGCAGACCCAGTAATTGCTGGGGATAACCTGGTGCTGCTGGGGTGTGTATGGCCCTCCTAAGGGGAAGGTTGGCAGTTCGAACCTGCCCTGGGACACCATATTTTGCAGCTCCCCCGCCTGTTTCAACGCTTCCCTTTCACGACTCGTAGATAAAGTTCGGCAAATTCAGGTGCTCGGGATTTATCCCAAGCCATCAACTTTACCTTCGCGACTTTCCGTCTCCTCCCCCCCGTAGTCTGAATCTCCCATCCCGTCTGGGAGTATCCGCCGATGTGCCGCCTGCGGTGCTTGTTCATAGTTGAGACCAATAGATCAGAAAATGGTCCAAGGTCGACCCCCGATGACTGGACCCCGCTCAGGAGAAAGTCATGACTATGCGCAAGAAAACCTCATCGCCCACGAACGACCTGACCAATAACACCGGTGACCATCCTTCACCCGTCAACCACGACTGGACGTTTACCTACATTCCGACCGTCACCACCAACCTTGAAGACTACGCCCCCGGCAGCACAGCCATCATTACGGCCAGCGGTTTCGCCGCCGGCAGCACCGTGACGCTCGAAGTGGACCACGCCATCGGTGCTGGCGCGGATGGTGTGTGGGGCACGCCCGACGATGTGCTCGACACCAACACCGGCGCGGGGCATGAGCCCTGGTCCGTGACCGACGGCGGCGCTGGCGATCTCGACGGCCAGGTCAACGGCAGCGTCACCACTTCGTGGTACGTGAATCCCGACGACTCGGCAGGCGCGACGTTTCTGCTCACCGCGACCGCTGCGGGCGCCGATGGAGTGGTCGGCACCGGTGACGACGCCGTGGCGACAACGTCCTTTACGGACAGCGTTTTGGGCGTCGTGGCGACCGGCGAGGACGTCACGCTGGACGAAACGGCCGGGTTGCAGAACGCCGCAGCCACGCCAACCCCTGCGGGGGACGCTGACGACAACGATATTCTGGTGGCATCCCTGCCTTCGACCTTCACTACCCGTTTAGCCGCACTGGGGGCAGGTACCGCCACGGGCGCGGCCTTGAGTGGCTATACCGGTGCCGTGGGCGACACGGGCAGCAATGCATTCACCATTACCGCTGATCCCGGAGCAAGCATTACCGATATCAGCTTCGTCGGCATATCCGGCGCACCGCTCAATGGCGTGGACAGCGGGCTGGATACCCTTGATGGCACCAGCATCCTTCTCTATACCGATACGAACAACAACATCGTCGTGGGCCGAGCCGGGAGCGCAACCGGCGCAATCGTGTTCGCGGCCTATATTGAAGAAACCGGATCGCCGGTCACGGGCGGCAAAATCTGGACCGTGGAGTACCAACCGCTTAAACACCCCGTTACGACGAATGCCGATGATTCGCTCAACCTGCTGGATAAGGTTTTCATCGGCGCCAGCCAGGACATGGAATTCAGCCTGGCCAATGCGCCCTCCGGTCAGAACCTGTTCCTGATGTTCACGAAGGCGAACCCGAACGTTGTCGATGTCGGTGGTGTGTTGCGGATCACGGACCCCACCATCATCGCCACCGGCAAGGACCCCGCAGACCAGTCAAGCGGCGCCAATATAACGACTGGAGACACGATCAATACCAGCCAGGCGGGTGGCCCTACCACCTTCGGCACCAATAATCAGATGATTGTGGAGCAAGAAGGCATCCGCTTTTCGTTCGTCACGGGTGCCAGGCAGAGTGTGACCATTCCCAACCTGGACCAGAACGAAGCCGATGTTGAATCCAACGTCGACTTTACCGGTGTCTTCAATGCGAAATCGGCCAGTTTCGACGTTGTGCAGTTGCAAAGCGGCAAGAGTGCCGTGGTAAGAGTCAGCGCATCCAGCACCGCTGCTGAACCTGGCACGAATTTCATCAATGGGTATGGGAATGATTCGCCGGTGGCCATCACCAATGTTCGTGTCTTCAACAGCATCGGGCAGGTGATCGAGAATTCAAACGGCTCGGTGAATGATCCGGCCATCACCATCAGCTTTGCAGCAGGGGTTGCAACCATCACGGGCGTCAAAGCCGGTTACCAGATTGAATACACCACTGCGGCGGACCACAACCGTGTGCTCGTCGAGAACGGGGCGGCCGTCAATGCCAAGGGCAATGAGCACGCCGATTTTGATATCGGTGCTTTCACGCTGGTACAGGCCTCTATTTCGAAAGCCGAAATCGGCTCCAGGATCATCTTCGACGATGATGGACCGAGCATCACCACCACCGGCACGGAACCAACACTGACGGTGGACGAGACGGTACTGGCGACCAATGCCACCCAGAGCTTTGCCGCCAACTTCAATTCGGCGTTTGGCGCCGATGGGGCCGGCACCCTGACCTATGCGCTGGGCGTGGTGGCCGGGGCCTCCGGGCTGATCGACACGGCCACGGGCGAGGTGGTGAACCTGTCGCTCAACGGCACCGTGGTCGAAGGCCGCACGGCCCTTACCAGCCAGCTGGTGTTCACGGTCAGTGTCGCCGCCACTGGCAGCGTCACGCTCGACCAGATCCGCGCCGTGGTGCATGCCAACACAACCAATCCCGATGACTCGACGAGCCTGACCTCGGACAACCTGGTGACGCTGATCGCGACCAAGACCGACAGGGACGGCGACAGCGCCCTGGCGACCCTGAACATCGGGCAGAATCTGGTGTTCAAGGACGACGGGCCGAGCATCACGAGCACCGGCGTGGAACCGACGCTGACGGTGGACGAGACAGTACTGGGCACCGACGCCAACCAGAGCTTTGCCGCCAACTTCAATTCGGCGTTTGGCGCCGATGGGGCCGGCACGCTGACCTATGCGCTGGGCGTGGTGGCGGGAGCCTCCGGGCTGATCGACACGGCCACGGGCGAGGCGGTGAACCTGTCACTTAACGGCACTGTGGTCGAAGGCCGCACAGCCACGAGCGACCTGCTGGTGTTCACGGTCAGTGTCGCCGCCACTGGCAGCGTCACGCTCGACCAGATCCGCGCCGTGGTGCATACCAACACAACCAATCCCGATGATTCGACGAGCCTGACCTCGGACAACCTGGTGACGCTGATCGCGACCAAGACCGACGGCGACGGCGACAGTGCCCAAGCGACCCTCAACATCGGGCAGAACCTGGTGTTCAAGGACGACGGGCCGAGTATCAGCACCACTGGCGTCGAGCCGACGCTGACGGTGGACGAGACAGTACTGGAAGCCGACGCCAGCCAGAGCTATGCCGCCAACTTCAACTCGGCGTTTGGCGCCGATGGGGCTGGCACGCTGACCTATGCGCTGGGCGTGGTGGCCGGAGCCTCCGGGTTGACCGACACAGCCACGGGCGACGTGGTGAACCTGTCGCTCAATGGCACGGTGGTGGAAGGGCGTACGGCCACGGACAACCTGCTGGTGTTCACGGTCAGTGTGGCCGCCGATGGTGTCGTCACCCTCGACCAGATCCGGGCGGTGGTGCATCCCGATGCAAACAATCCCGATGATTCGACGACGTTGACCTCGGACAACCTGGTGACGCTGATCGCGACCAAGACCGACGGCGACGGCGACAGCGCCCTGGCGACCCTGAACATCGGGCAGAACCTGGTGTTCAAGGACGATGGGCCGAGCATCAGCACCACCGGCGTGGAACCGACGCTGACGGTGGACGAAACGCTGTTGGCAACCGACGATACCCAGAGCTTTGCCGCCAACTTCAACTCGGCGTTTGGCGCCGATGGGGCCGGCACGCTGACCTATGCGCTGGGCGTGGTGGCCGGAGCTTCCGGACTGATCGACACGGCCTCGGGCGAGGTGGTGAATCTGTCGCTCAACGGCACCGTGGTCGAAGGCCGTACGGCCACAGGCAACCTGCTGGTGTTCACGGTCAGCGTCGACGCCAATGGCAGCGTCACGCTCGACCAAAGCCGGGCGGTGGTGCATCCCGACGCCACCAATCCGGATGATTCGACGAGCCTGACCTCGGACAACCTGGTGACACTGACCGCAACCAAGACCGACGGGGACGGCGACAGTGCCCTAGCGACCCTGAACATCGGGCAGAACCTGGTGTTCAAGGACGACGGACCGAGCATCACCAGCACCGGCGTGGAACCGACGCTGACGGTGGACGAAACGCTGTTGGCAACCGACGACACCCAGAGCTTTGCCGCCAACTTCAACTCGGCGTTTGGCGCCGATGGGGCCGGCACGCTGACCTATGCGCTGGGCGTGGTGGCCGGAGCTTCCGGACTGATCGACACGGCCTCGGGCGAGGCGGTGAACCTGTCGCTCAACGGTACAGTGGTTGAAGGCCGCACGGCCACGGGCAACCTGCTGGTGTTCACGGTCAGCGTCGCCGCCACTGGCAGCGTCACGCTCGACCAGATCCGCGCCGTGGTGCATCCCGACGCCACCAATCCCGATGACTCGACGAGCCTGACCTCGGACAACCTGGTGACGCTGACGGCGACCATCACCGACGGGGACGGCGACAGCGCCCTGGCGACGCTGAACATCGGGCAGAACCTGGTGTTCAAGGACGACGGACCGAGCATCACCAGCACCGGCGTGGAGCCGACGTTGACGGTGGACGAAACGGTACTGGCGACCAACGCCACCCAGAGTTTCGCCGCCAACTTCAACTCGGCGTTTGGCGCCGATGGGGCCGGCACGCTGACCTATGCGCTGGGCGTGGTGGCCGGGGCTTCCGGGCTGACGGACACGGCTTCGGGGCAGGCGGTGAACCTGTCGCTCAATGGTGCAGTAGTCGAAGGGCGTACGGCCCTCAGCAACCTGCTGGTGTTCACGGTCAGCGTGGCCGTCGATGGCAGCGTCACGCTCGACCAGATCCGCGCCGTGGTGCATCCCGACGCCACCAATCCCGATGATTCGAAGACATTGACCTCGGACGACCTGGTGACGCTGACGGCAACCATTACCGACAAGGAGGGCGACAGCGCCCAGGCGACCCTCAACATCGGGCAGAACCTGGTGTTCAAGGACGACGGACCGAGCATCAGCACCACCGGCGTGGAACCGACGCTGACGGTGGACGAGACGGTACTGGCGACCAACGCCACCCAGAACTTCGCCGCCAACTTCAATTCGGCGTTTGGTGCCGATGGGGCCGGCACGCTGAGCTATGCGCTGGGCGTGGTGGCAGGAGCTTCCGGGTTGACCGATACGGCCTCGGGCCAGGCGGTGAACCTGTCGCTCAATGGCACCGTAGTGGAAGGTCGCACAGCCACGGGCAACTTGCTGGTGTTTACCGTCAGCGTCGCCGCCAATGGCAGCGTCACGCTCGACCAGGCCCGCGCCGTGGTGCATTCCGACCCAAACAATCCCGATGATTCGAAGTCGTTGACCTCGGACAACCTGGTGACACTGACCGCGATCAAGACCGACGGGGACGGCGACAGCGCTTTGGCGACCCTGAACATCGGGCAGAACCTGGTGTTCAAGGACGACGGGCCGGCACTCAGTTTCGGCAACCTGATCGGGACCGGTAGCGTCCTGGCGCAATCCGGGTTCTGGAACATGGCGACGGGAGCCGACGGGCTGGGTGCGGCCGGTCTGGACATCTCGTTGGTCAATAACCAGTTTACCCTCGTCCGGCCCGACAACACGACCACGACCGGGACCGGCACGCTCACCGAGCTGGCGCCATCACCGGATGCCAATGGCGCGTACCAGTTCGCAGGAACCTTGACCGGTGACTTCGACAACAACGCCGCAACGGCGAACACCACCGTCGACTACACGTTGACCGCCTTTGCCGATGGCCGTTATGCACTGGATCTGGTGCAAGGCTTCAGTTCGATGATCGTGCTCAGCAGTGCCGACGGATCGCTCGCTGCCGGCGGCCCGGATTCGGTGCGCACGCTGTTGATTCCGCAGACGAATGACCTGACTATTCCTTCGGCATCCGAGGAGATCGTGTTCTTTTCCGCGAAGGCACTGGCGTCGACGGCGGACATCCTGAGCGGCATCGGGCTCGGAGCACCCGACCCCACCGAAGCCGCGCTACAGACCAACCCCCTGCCGTCGTACATCGACCCGGCAGCCATGAACGTCAGCACGTCCGGCATCGGCGTCGCCAACAACGTGTTCCAGGGGGATAACCTGGCGGCCATCAGCGCCGCCGATGAAAGCTTCGTCATCAATCCAGAGACCCTGCTGACGGGCATGAAGGTCTTCATCGACAACTCCGTGGCGGGTTACAACACGGCGACCGAGGACCTGTACTACAGGATCTACTACGCCGATGGGACGTTTTCCAGCCTCACCGAGGTGAACACCCTGACGCCGGAGGCTGGCGGACAGGTGTCCTTCCTCGTCGAGAAGGCGGGTGCGTCACTGATCGACGCTGTTCAGCTGACGATGGGCCGGGGCGATGTCAAGATCCCGGTGATCCAGTTCATCCAACAGAGCGAGAGCCTGGCCAGCGATGTCCAGCTGGCGTTCAGCGCGACGCTGACGGACAAGGACGGAGACTCGGCGACGAGTAGTTTTGACGCCAACCTGTTCGCCAACGACCCGGCCAACGCAGCCTTCGACTTCACGTTGGCGGGCACGATCGGTGAGCGAGATGCCTTCAACATCGATCTGTCAGTCAATGAGAACCTGTACCAGGTCACCGGCTTCGATACGGGCCCTGGCGTGCAAGACAAGCTGGTGTTCAACGGCGACCCGAACGCCGTTGTCCAATCGATCAACAACACCGGCGCGGACAGCGTCGTGACGGTTGCCGAGACGGGCGGACAAACAACGACCATCACCTTGGTCGGGGTCGATCTACAGAGTACCGACATCTTTTTTGGCAGCGCTTGAGGAATTGCGCGCGTGAACGGATGCGAGGGCGGCCCAGGAAACCCCCCTCGCATTCTTTTTGCGGCTCCAATACGAGATCCGCATGATCGCATCCGCGGTGAACTATCGAGCGGTACAAGGCTTGAAGGGGGCGGCGGGGGAGATACGGGTTAACGCGGCAGGATATATCGAGAACGACATCAGCATTCCGGGAATCCTGTTCCGGGCCACCGACAAGGAAGGCGAAATGGTGAAGGCCTCCCCCCTGAAAGCAAGGGGCAGACTGTTTTGTATCGACTTGAATTCAATCCAGTTCCACCCAGACGGACTCGGTCGGTGCTTCGTTGGTGAGCCCGTGTTTGAGCGCATACATCAGCAAGTCGATGCGGTTGATGAGGTTGAGCTTTTGATAGATGTTGCTCAGGTGGTTGTGCACGGTGTGCTCGCTGATCCCCAGGCGCCCGGCGATGCTTACATATTTGGCGGACGGTTCGCCCACGATGGCGCGAATCAGTTCTCTCTCGCGCAGCGTCAACCGCGCCTGTTTCGTCCGCTCCAGATTGCATTTGATGGGTATGTGCCCGCTCACGGCATAGCCGGAAAGGCCGCCAGCCCAGGCTCTGTCCATTGCGAAGTCGCTATGGTGAACATTGAGGATGGCCTGGATAATCGATTCCGTCGGGTCTTCCGCGAGCACGATGCCGCGAGCGCCAGCCTCTATCGCTTGGGCAGCGGGGACGACTTCGTACAGGCCCTTGAGCAACAGCACTTTCATTTCAGCGCTACGGGTGAGTCCCGCGACGACATCCAGAGGATTCAGCGCATCCGGAAAGAAACTGAAAAAAATCACATCCGGCCGCAACTGATCGGCAAGGTCCAGCGCCTGGGTATAGGTGCTGGCCTGTCCTGTCACTTCCATCCGGGGCTTTCTGGCATTGATCAAGTCGTGAAGGCCCTTGAGTACGAGGGGGCGACAATCGATCAACATCACGCCAATTGACTCGTTCTGGTCAGTCATGATCTTCCTGACCCCCTTGAAAAACCTGTGATGGCCTTCATCCGCCGGCCTTCCAGGGTCAGTAACTTGCAAACTGGGGCGGTGCGATTGAAGGATGGATTTGAACGCCGGTAGGCCGTGATGATGCCCGCCCGGGTATTGGCAACCACCCCCCCCGGGGCAATTTCCATCGACAGCACTGGCACGCGGGGCGAAGGTTTACAAAAGTCAGGCAAAGCCCGGGAGAGGAGATCAATACGAGTAATTATCAGTGGTTTACGCATGATGATGTGCTCCCTCCCGCCTATCAACTGATTCTAGGTCAGCCCGGAGTGCTACCAACCTACCCATCCGTCAGGTCCTCGATAGCGAGCCGGTGCGACGAGGCCTGAGCGATGTTCTCAAGGGGGACAGTAACCCTCGAAAATCAAGGAATTAGGCTCGCCGGATGTGGCCACTGGCCAATATCGGATCCCGATCAATGTCGTCAATTAATCGACGAGTGGTGTGAAGTTAGAAGTGCTAATTTGAGGGCGGTCAATTTGTTGGCGATTCACGGTCTGACCGAGCCACCTGCCAGCCAGCGCTTGTTGATATCAGCCGACGACCTGCGTGGAAACCCGGTGACGGCTGTGCCTTGCTTCAAATTACATCTGTGGAGATCAATCGATGCGACACAGAGGCACCGGATACTGGCTCTGGACCAATACCCGCTTACCCTTTCAGACCTATGAAGAAGTGTTCGACGACGGCGTGCAGGTCGAGGTGCGGGCGCGCAAAGGAGCGACTGCAGCAGGCCATCGATCAACGGGCCTGCGTGCAGCGGGCTTACTTGAGTTGCCTCAGGTCAATGAGCGCCGCAGAGCCTCAATAGTGTCGATCAGCTCATCGTAGGACACCGGTTTACCGATGTGCTGGTTGAAACCCGATTGCCGTGATTTCTGAATATCGCTTTGGGCACCGTAACCGGTCAGCGCAATGGCAGGCACATTTTTGACTTGTGGCAATTGGCGCAGGGCGCTGATCAGTTCATGGCCGTTCATGACCGGCATGCCCAGGTCCGAGATGATCAGGTCGAACCGGGTATTTTTTGCCGCGTCCAGCGCCGCCGCCGGACGGTCGAAAGCGATCACTTGGGCGTCCTCCATCTCCAGCAGCATCTTCAAGGTTTCCAGTACCTCGGCGGAGTCGTCTACCAGCAGGATGGTCAGGCCGCTGAGGCGGCCGGAAGCGTCTTCGATCTGCGCGGCGGGCAGGGCTTCGCCGTTGATCTCGGCCAATGGCAAGTAGACGGTAAACGTGCAACCGGTACCCACGCCGCCGGAACTCACTTCCACCGTGCCTCGTTGTGCCTCGGTCAATTGACGGACCAGCGACAGGCCGATCCCCAGCCCCTCGCGTTGGTGCGAGGCGTGCTGTTTTTCCGCCTGGCCGAACAAGTCGAATACGTGTTCGAGGTGTTCTTTCGCGATACCGATGCCGTTGTCCTTGACATCCAGCCTGGCCATGTTGCCCGCCTGACTCGCGATCAATTGCACGCGGCCCTTGGCCGGGGTGAATTTCAGTGCGTTGTTCACCAGGTTCCAGATGATTTGTTCCAGACGCGTGGGGTCGGCCTGGATCATCAGTGCCTCGGCAGGGGCTTGCAGCTCGACCTTGATGTCGTGCCCGTCATTGAGAACCACGGTGTAGATGTCACGCAGTACATTGTTCAGGTCCACAGCGACCGATTGCAGCTTGAGCTTGCCGGTGCGGACCCGGGCGACATCCAGTAGATCGTCGATGATCCGCGCCTGGCTGGTGACGGCTTCGCAGATGGTGTTGACGGCTTTGGCGGCTGGAGACAGGTTTTTCGTCACTGGCAAGCGACGCAACAGTTCCGCATTGAGCTGGATCAGGTTCAGCGGATGCTTGAGCTCGTGGGACATGACCGCAAAGAACTCGTCCTTGAGGTAACTGGTATTGCGCGTCTCGGCCAGTTGCAGGCTCTGCTCTTCATGCTGGCGCTTGTGGCCGGTCAGGTCCCGGGCGATTTTCACGTAGCCCTGAAGTTTGTCACCGTTGAGCAGGGTGACTTCGCCGCTGCAGAAGAATCGGCTGCCGTCCTTGCGCAGGTGCCAGCGTTCATCTTCGAGGCGCCCATGATTGCGGGCCGACTGCAGTTCGTTTTGCGGAATGCCGTTGGCACGATCTTGGGCTGAAAAGATGAAATCGTAGCGAGTCCCCTCGGCCTCGTCTTTGTTGTAGCCAAAGATCAATTCGGCACCTTTGTTCCAGCTGGTGATCACGCCGTGTTCATCGAGGGTGATGATGGCGTAGTCGCGGGTGCTTTCGGCGACCAGCCGCATGCGTTCTTCACCCAGGCGCAACTCTTCCTCGGCCGCGCGACGCTTGGTGATTTCGATGAAAGTCAGCACCGTGCCGTCGATGTGGTCTTCGCTGGAGCGATAAGGCAACAGGCGGGCAATGTACCAGCGGTTGTCGGTGCTGCTGACTTCGCGCTCGATCATGTTCAGCGATTCGAAAACCAGGGCGGCATCGGCGGCCAGGTCCTCGTAGTGCAGGCGATGGGTGATGTCGAGCAGTGAGCGTCCGGTATCGACCGGCAGCATGCTGAAGATGTCGGTGGCACGGGGGGTGAACCACTTGATGCGCAAGCTGCGGTCGACAAACACCGTGGCGATGTCGGTGGAGGCGATCAGGTTGCTCAGGTAGTCGTTGATCTTGTCAGTCTCTTCGACTTTGGTTTTCAGTTCGAAGTTGACCGTCAGCAGCTCTTCGTTGATCGACTGAAGTTCTTCCTTGCTGGTCTCGAGCTCTTCGGTGGCCGAGCGCAGCTCTTCGTTGATCGCCTGCATTTCTTCATTGGAGGCCTTCAGCTCTTCGCTGGAGATTTCCGATTGTTCGATGGTGTCCTGCAAGTGCAGCTTGGTGCGTTGCAGTTCGCGCTCAAGGTTGGACAGCACCTGGCTTTCGGTTTGCAGCTGGGGGCTCAAGGTCACTTCCGAGGGGTCGATCTCGAGCTCCTCGAAAATCACCAGTACGTACTCGCCCTCCGAGACTTCATCCTTGTAGGGATGGGCGACCAGATCGATCAGAGAGCGCCGTTCATCGCGTTTGATCGGCACCCCGCGGGACTTGACCGAAGTACCGCTCTGCTGGACCTGGAACAGGGTGGTGCGGATTTCCAGACGCAACTCCGGAAGAATCAGGTTCAGCAGGTTGCGCGACAGTTCGCCGCCCACATGCCGCAGGAAACGCCCGGCGCTCTCGCTCATGTGCAGGATGTCGGCGTTGGTATCGACGAGTACGCTCGGTGGCGCCGACTGTTCGAGGGCGCGCTGGTGCAGGTCGGCCACCGACAGTTTGCGTTGCACGCTGGTTTCCTGGGCCTGCCGGGGCATATTGGTACGTACGTAGCCGCCACGGGGCATGGTGGGCGTGCGTCGGCTGGAGGTCGTGCCGGTTTTGGCGCGGAAGATCCGGTTGCGTTTGTCGACAGGGGCAAACAGTTCATGGCAGGCATCGGCGCTTTCGGACGTGCCGAGGAACAGGAAGCCGCCGGGGCGCAGGGCGAAGTGGAACATCTGGAGGATCTCGCGCTGCACTTCGCGATCCAGATAGATCAGCAGATTGCGGCAAACGATCAGGTCGATCTGCGAAAACGGCGGGTCGGACAACAGGCTGTGCTTGGCGAATAAAACCCTTTCGCGCAACTCCTTGCGCACCCGGTAGTGGTCATTCTCCTTGATGAAATAGTGGCGCACCCGTGACGGAGGCACGTCGGTGATGATCGCTTGCGGATACAGACCGCTGCGCCCGTAGCTGACCGCGCGCTCGTCGATGTCGGTGGCAAACACTTGCAGCGTGGCCTTGCTGGAGTCCAGTTGCATTTGATCGTGCAGCAGCATCGCCAGGCTGTAGGCTTCTTCGCCGGTGGAACAGCCGGCGGACCAGACACGTATTTCTTCTTTTTTCTCCGACTGTGCCGAAGCCGTGGCGGCGTTGACCAGTTGCGGCACCACATCCCGCTCGAGGGCTTCGAAGGCTTCGCGGTCACGGAAGAAGTTGGTCACACCGATCAGCATGTCGCCCAGCAGCGCCTTGGTTTCCTCGGGATTGTTTTGCAGGAATTTGTAATAGGAGGCGAGGTCCGGTTGCGCCGTGACCTGCATCCGGCGTTCGATGCGTCGCAGTACCGTGGCACGCTTGTAGTGTTTGAAATCATGGCCGGTGCCAGTGCGCAATTGAATCAGAATGTCATGCAGCATCTGCTCGGCCGCCGCGGTATCGCGCTCGGACACCGGGGCAACACTTTTCATCTCCTGATCACTGACCGTGGGCAGGCTGATTTCCCGGGCGTTGCGCCACAACTCCAGCAACTTTTGCGGCATTTCAACCACCGGCAACACGAAGTCGACCATGCGCGTATCGATGGCGGCTTTCGGCATCCCGTCGAACTCGGCGTCTTCCGGCGTCTGGACCAGGGTGATGCCACCTTGTTCCTTGATGCGCGACAGGCCGACCGCGCCATCCGAGCCGGTGCCCGACAGTACCAGGCAGAACGCGCGTTCACGGTGCACATCGGCCAGGTCGCGGAAGAACAGATCGATCGACGAGTGACGTCCCAGGCGCGGGTCGACAGGGCTGACCTCAAGCAGACCGTCATTCATGTTCAGCTGTTGCGCCGGCGAAATGACGTAGACCCGGTTCTTTTCGATAGGCACCGTGCTGCCGACCTGCAGGACCGGCATCTTGGTTGATTCCTGGACGATCTTGTCGGCGATGCTTTGGTGGTCGGGAGACAGATGGAGAATGATCACGAACGCCATGCCGTTGTCCTGCGGCATGTTTTCGAAGAACAGCTTGATCGCTTGCAGCCCGCCCGCCGACGCGCCGATCCCCACCACCGGAAAGTCCAGCGTGCTTGGGCTCAGGGCCTTTCGCTCTGGAACGGTATTGGAGGGGCTACTCATGGGGTCGTCCTTTGGCGATGGGGGGCATGCACTTGAGTCCTGGGAGAGGCAAGGGCAAATCGATAAATCAGGATAATCCTGTTTTTCGCTAACGCCTTCAAATAATTAGAGTGTGCCGCAGGGGAAGGTTCTCAAGGGAACGCCACTGCTGGCCGATAACCCGGGCAGACAGGGGCCATTTTGCCTCTTTTGCCTTTGGGTTCTTCTTCTTAAATTGCCTGGAAATCTTCGATGCTGTCGTATCACCAAAAGCGTTTTCTGATCGTCGATGATTTCTCGGACTTTCGCAGTTCGGTCAGGTCGATGCTGCGCGAACTGGGCGTCAAGGAAGTGGACACTGCCGATACCGGCGAGCAGGCGCTGAAAATGTGCTCGCAGAAAGCCTACGATTTCATCTTGCAGGACTTTCACCTGGGGGACGGCAAGAAGAACGGCCAGCAGGTGCTCGAAGACCTGATGGAAGAAAAGCTGATCAGTCATGAAGCGGTGTTCGTCATGGTCACCGCCGAAACCAGCCAGGCCATGGTGCTCAGTGCACTGGAACATGAGCCCGATGCCTACCTGACCAAGCCGTTCAACCGCTCCAGCCTGGCCCAGCGCCTGGAGCGCCTGGAGCAGCGCAAGACCTTGCTCAAGCCGATCCTGCAGGCCCTGGATCGCGGCAAGCCGATGGAAGTGCTCAACGCCTGCATCGCCCTGTGCAAGCAAGACATCCGCTATTCGCCACTGTGCTTGCGCTATCGCGCCGATGCCTTGCGCGACCTGAATCAGAACGAAGCGCTGGAGCGCCTCTACGACGGCATCATCGCCGACCGCCCGTTGCCATGGGCGTTTGCCGGGTTGGGCAAGTTGCTGTTCAAGCGCGGTCAGGTCGGGCAGGCCAGGGGCATTTATGAAAAAGCCCTGAAAGTCTTCCCGATGATGCCGTCGCTGTATGACGGCATGGCGGATGTATTGGTCGCCGAAGGGGACACCAAGGGGGCGCAGCGTGTCCTGGAAGAGGCGATTCGCCTGTCGCCTCTGGCGGTGCGCCGGCAAGCGTTGCTCGGTAAGCTGGCAATGACCAACGAGGACTTCGATACCGCCTCCAAAGCGTATCGCCAGGCTGTGGCCCAAGGCGCGCAATCACGTTTCAAGGATCCTGAAAGCAACCTCGGCCTGGCTCACGCGTTGATCAGCAAGGGCAGCGAACGGGGCCTGGACACGCGCACCCGCCTGGAAATCAACACCACATTGAGCGCCGTGGCCAAGGAAAACCCCTCCGATCCGGGCCTGCAAATCCGGGCGCGCCTGATGAAGGCCACCAGCCTGTTGCTCAACGATGCAGAGACGGCTGACAAGCTCACCGAGCAAGCCATGTTGCGTCTGGACGGCATGGAGCAATTCATGAGCGCCGAAGCGGCCTTGCTGGTGGCCAAGCAGCTGAAACTGCTCGGGCAGACCGAGGCCGGTACCGCGATGCTGAAAAACTGCGTGGAAATCTACGGCGACGATCCGGTGGTCATGAAGGACATCGCCAAGCAGACCGACGACCCGAGCATCCTCAATTCCGGCAACGCCGCCGCGGAACTCAACCGTCAGGGCGTGCGCGTCTACAAGACCGGCAACCTGGTGGAAGCCCGGCAAGTATTCCGCAAGGCCCTGGCGATGCAACCGAAGAACATCAGTATCGCCCTGAACCTGGCGCAGTCGTTGTTGCATGGCACCGATACCAACGTTCCTTCGGCGGAGCTGGAAGAATGCCGGACCTGCCTGAAAATGGTCGGCCTGATGCCCGACTCCGACGCGCGCTATCCGCGTTACCAGAAGCTGAAAAGCAAGGCGCTTGGCCAATGAACGACAACCAACAGGCACTGGATTTTTCCACGGTGATCGCCTCTGCCGTGCACGACATGAAGAACTCGCTGGCCATGCTGATGCAGGCCCACAGTCAGTGGCTGGGGCGATTGCCGCAGACGGCGCGGCAGACGCCGGAGCAGGGCGTGATCGACTTCGAGTTCGCTCACCTCAACGGCATGCTGGTGCAGTTGCTGGGATTGTACAAACTCGGGGTCAACCAGATGCCGCTGCAACCGGCCTACCATGAACTGGATGATTTCATCGAAGCGCAACTGGCCTGTCATCAGGAGGTGTTCGCCAGCCGCGGCATCATGGCCACCTTTGAAGTGGATCCGCTGAGCCCGCTGGGTTTCTTCGATCGTGAGTTGATCGCGTCGGTATTGGCCAACTGCATCAACAACGCCATTCGTTTTGCGCGGCATGCCGTTCTGATCAGCGTCAGCGACGAAGCCGGGCAACTGGTGTTGACCATCAATGACGATGGCGAGGGGTATCCGGCGCAGATGATCGAACGTCAGACCGATTACGTGCAGGGCATCAATCAAAGCACCGGCAGCACCGGGCTGGGCCTGTACTTTGCCGGGCGAATTGCCGCGCTGCATCAGCGCAACGGCGTGGGTGGGCGTACCGAAATCAGCAATGGTGGTCCATTGGGTGGGGGAGTGTTTCGCCTTTACCTGCCCTGACCGGCAGCATATTTAACGACGCTGCTTGAAATTCCGAACACGCGGAGCCTATTTTGTACGGTCGCCGTTCGCGGCCCGTACAATAACAAGGATAGCGTCATGACGACCGTTGGCCTGAGTTCACTCGCGCAGCGATTGACGGGCATTGATCAAGTTGAATGTGTCACGCCGGACTTGAATGGCGTTCCACGGGGCAAAGTGATGACCGCCGAGGGCTTTCTCGACGGTCGACGTTTGCAGATGGCACGGGGTGTGCTGCTGCAATGCATCATGGGCGGATATCCGCCGGCACGTTTTTACGGCAGCGACGATGGCGACCTGGCGTTGATCCCGGACCCTGCACAAATCCACCGCTTGCCCTGGAGCCATCCGCCGCGGGCCTTGGCCATTTGCGATGCGGATGAACTGGGCACCACCACCAGTTCCAATCTGTCGACCCGTGGCCAGCTCAAGGCGGTGATTGCCCGTTATGCGGCTCGCGGCCTGGCGCCCGTGGTGGCGACCGAGCTCGAGTTTTTTGTCTTCGCCCCCAATACCGATCCGACCCTGGCTTTTCAACCGCCACTGGGGCTGGACGGTCGCCGCGAAGACGGTCAGTCGGCGTTCAGCGTCAGTTCCAACAATGGCTTGCGGCCGTTCTTCAATGAAGTCTACGAGTGCATGGCGGCCTTGGGGCTGCCTCGCGATACCTTCATGCACGAAATGGGCGTCAGCCAGTTCGAGATCAATCTGCTGCACGGTGATCCGCTGTTGCTGGCCGACCAGACGTTCCTGTTCAAGCACCTGCTCAAGGAAGTGGCCCTCAAGCACGGCCTGAGCGTGGTGTGCATGGCCAAGCCGTTGGCGCATACGCCGGGCAGTTCGATGCATATCCACCAGAGCGTGGTCGAGATCGATTCAGGGCGTAACGTGTTCAGCGATGAGGCGGGGCAGGAGACGGCCATCTTCCGCCACTTCATTGCCGGTCAGCAAACGTGCATGGCCGATTTCACCGCGTTGTTTGCGCCGAACGTGAACTCCTATCAGCGCTTGTGCCACCCTTACGCCTCACCGAATAATGCCTGTTGGTCCTACGACAATCGGGCGGCGGGCCTGCGCATTCCGGCCAGTTTGCCGGTGGCCCGTCGGGTCGAGAACCGCTTGCCGGGGGCCGACGCCAACCCGTATCTGGCGATTGCCGCAAGCCTGGCGGCGGGGTTGCATGGCATCGAAAAGGCATTGGAGCCGAGCGCGCCGATCCAGGGTGAGTTCGAAGTGCCGGATAATCTTTCGTTACCGTGTACCTTGCATGCGGCACTTGAGCGTCTGAAACGTAGTCAGTTGGCCAAGGAACTGTTTGGCGTGGAATTCATCGAAGGCTACATTGCTTCGAAGACCCTGGAACTGACCAGTTTCCATGATGAAATTACTCCCTGGGAACGGCGTGTTTTAGCAGCCCAGGCCTGACGATCCATCGACATCCGGCTATCGTTTAGCGGTAGCCGATTCTCACTGCAAGGAGCCGCTCGGAACGCCGATGCGCCAAATCTGGAAATCCTTTCGAGCGCTGTATTTCGCCTCGCTGATGATGTTGATCGGCTCGGGCCTGTTGAGCACTTACCTGGCGTTGCGCCTGGCTGCCGACCATGTCGACAGTCTGTGGGTCGGTGCGCTGATGGCTGCCAACTATTTCGGCCTGGTGCTGGGGGGCAAGATCGGTCACCGGTTGATTGCCCGGGTCGGGCATATCCGGGCTTACTCGGCCTGTGCCGGGATCGTTGGCGCGGCGGTGCTCGGCCATGGCCTGGTGGACTGGTTGCCGGCCTGGCTGTTTTTGCGGGTGATCGTCGGCCTCGGCATGATGTGTCAGTACATGGTGATCGAGAGCTGGCTCAATGAGCAGGCCGATGCCAATCAGCGCGGCATGGTCTTCAGTGGCTACATGATCGCTTCGTATCTGGGGTTGGTGCTGGGGCAGTTGATTCTGGTCATGCATCCAGGGCTGGGGCTTGAATTGCTGATGTTGGTCGCCCTGTGTTTCGCCCTGTGTCTGGTGCCGGTGGCCCTGACGCGGCGGATTCACCCGGCACCCTTGCACCCGGCACCGATGGAGCCGCGCTTCTTTATCAAGCGCGTGCCACAGTCATTGAGCACGGTGCTGGGGGCGGGCTTGATCGTCGGTTCGTTCTACGGTCTGGCGCCGCTGTATGCCTCGCAGCAGGGATTGTCCACGGAGCAGGTCGGCCTGTTCATGGGTAGCTGTATTTTTGCCGGGTTGCTGGTGCAGTGGCCGCTGGGTTGGTTGTCCGATCGCTACGATCGGGCCGTATTGATCCGCAGTTTTGCATTCAGCCTGGCGCTGGCGGCACTGCCGCTGGCGATCATGCCGCAGGTGCCGCTGGAGGTTCTGTTTATCGCCGGTTTTATCTGTTCGCTGGTGCAGTTCTGCCTGTATCCGTTGGCAGTGGCGTTCTCCAACGACCACGTCGAAGGTGATCGCCGGGTGTCCCTGACGGCAATGTTGCTGGTGACCTACGGCGTTGGCGCGAGTATCGGGCCGCTGGTGGCCGGCGTGCTGATGAAGCTGTTCGGCAGCCAGATGCTTTATGCGTTTTTCAGTTTCTTTGCGTTGGTGCTGGTATGGCGGATTCGCCCGAAAGCGGTGACCAACCTGCATCAGGTGGAAGACGCGCCGCTGCATCACGTGGCCATGCCGGACAACATGACGAGTTCACCGCTGGTGGCCTGCCTCGACCCGCGTGTTGATGAGCAGGTGGTGCAGGATCAGATGCAAAACCCGGTGAGTACCGGGCCAGAGCTTGAATCAGAACCTGAAACTGAAACTGTCACCGAAGCTGAAACCGATCAGCCGCCGCAAGACCCTGATACAGGGCGGGACCCTAACGTCAGCGAGGTCAGACCTTAAATCCAGGGCATAAAAAAACGGGCAGTCACCGCAAGGGACTGCCCGTTTTTTGTTGACGCTCTATCACATGTCGTCTTTGTCGAAGCGACGTGCTTCACGTTGCAACTGGTAGACGAAGCGCTCGACCTGGCGCTGCACCAGCCCGCTCATGTTGTGGAAGCGAACGCCGGCGAAGGTGGTGGAAATCCTTTCTTCGAAGTGCAGATAACGCAACTCGACCGGTGCGGTCATCTTGCCGAAGGGCAGGTCGGCGCTGAAGCGGTCGTAGACCTGACCCAGTTGCAGGCTGCCGGTGATGTCGCCGTCGAAGCGCAGTTTGCAGCCGGTAGCGGAAATATCCAGTAACTTGCCGCTGATCGACGCCTTGAGCTTTTCGCCGTCGAGGTTGACGTTGACCAGTTGTGCCAGCTTCAGCGCGGCGCGGAACGCATTGCGGCGCTGGTGGTACACCACTTCAGCGGGCAGGGGGCCGCGATAGCAGCGGCTGCCACCGGATTCGTCGATGTTCAACTGGCCGTTGCTTTCCCAGGCAATGCGTACGCCTTCGTGGAAGCCTTCGACCCTGAACGGCTCACCCGCCAGCAGGTAGCGCTCGCCATCACGGGGAATCATTTCGTCCAGGGCGATCATGTTGCTGTCACGGTCCAGGTCCACCAGATAGCTCTGGAAGCGCTGGCTGCGCTCGTGGAACGTGATGATCAGCGGGTCATGGCTTTCGAGCAGCTGGCGCAGGTTGCTGGAGATTTCCAAGGGCGTGGAGAGCACCTTGGGTGGCTGCGGAGCATCATCCACGGATAAGGCATTGGACACGGTTAATCAATCTCCAGACAAAATTTGACTACGGCAAGCTAGCAGTTTGCCAGTATGTTGCGCGTCTTGATAGAGCGGGGGCATTGACCGGCTCATGCCTGACTGAGCGGGCGCGGCTTGGCAAGCTTGGAGAATGTTCCGCTGGCATCGTAAAGCGCCGGGGTTTCACCGCCGGTGAGGATTTTCAGCTGGGTGGCCGTCGCGGCCTGCTGAGTGAGGATCGACTGGCCGTTGTTGGCGTTGATGGCCTGGCACTGGGCCAGGAGATCGGTCAGCACGTCACTTTGCGCCAGCAACTGCTCGCCAATGCTCGACTGGCCGGCCAATTGCTCGAGACCGCCGCGGTTGGTCGGCAGGTTGAGGCTGGCGAGGATTTCACTGCGCTTGCGGCCATGCTGTTCGAGCAAAACGACCAATGCCTGTTTCTGCGCCAGGATGTTCTCGAGCAATGGCATGTCGCGGCCATGCAATGCGAGGGATTCGGTCTGCAGGAGTTCCAGCAAGTGTTGCGCTGGAGCAAAGTCGTCGGTGATCAGTTGCAGTAAATTTGTGTCGTGCATGGCTGGCCTTGGGTTTTAAGCGTCCAAAAGCCTGGCGCCGGCGGTGGCCTAGCGCTGGGCTTCGAAGTTGAGCAGTTTGCTGGCTACACGGTTGCTGTCGACTTTATAGCTGCCATCGGCAATCGCTGCTTTCAACTCGGCCACGCGGGCGTTGTCGACGGCAGGCTGATCGCGCAGCTTGTCAGTGACCTTCTGCAACTGTTGAGCCTCATTGCTGAGATGTACCGATTCCCCGCTTTTGACGGTACCGGCCTGTTCGGCCGCGGACTCCAGCGGCGCGGATTTGCCGGCCTCGGCGCTTTCCTTGCTGGCGCTGGTACGTGTACTGCCCGTCAGGGACGAGGAGCTGTTCAAACGGCTGAAATCGATGACCATGATAAAAAACCTCTGGGAATTTGGACGCTTGCCATGGTTTCGGCCATTCCCTGGAAAACTTTAGGCTCATTTATCAATGAACCTTGCGCGCGTCAGCGCTTGCCCTGCATGGAGCACAGTCTAGGGAACAGCCGCGGCAAGCGCCACATTCCGATCAACAGAGGACCTTACATGGACACTTCCACCTGCCCCGGCGCCATGACCTGCGCCTTGATAACTCGTTGGGAATTAAGGTTTTTCACCCGGATCTGTTCGCTCAGGCTGCCGTTTGACAGCGCTTCGCCCGGCATGCGCACGCTGAGGGTGCCGCTGCGGGCGGTGATCACCACCTGATCGCCCTTGCGGATGACTTCGGCCTGTTCGATGTTCACCAGGGTAATCACCTGATCGGTGACCATTGGTCGGGTCAATCGTTGCCCGATCGCCTGATCGAGGGAGGTCAGGTAGCCCTGGCTGATCAGGCTGATATCGCGCTCGCGCAAGACCACATCCCCAGGCTCGACAATGGCGGCGCGGCGTAGTGGCCGGGCGCTGGTCACGACATCGCGAAACAGGCGGACTTGAGCGGGTACGAAGACGGTCCAGGGAGACGCGCCCTCGCAGCGAACCTTGACCGTGACCCGTCCCAGCGGCTTGGGACTCTCGAGCGTCGCTGTCAATTCCTTGTCGCACATGGGCATGTGCATGCGCGGATCGAGCGGGTTGACCTGGATCTCGTAGCGACCTTCCGTTTGACTGGTCGCCAGATAGTCTTCTACGGTGAATTCAAGAAAGCCCTGAGTGACGCCGATAAGCATGTCAGGCAAGGTAACCGCGTCAGCAAGGGCAGGGCTGCCAGCGTTGAACAGGCAAACAGCCGCCAGCACGCCGAGCCGTTTGCGGTAGGGTGTGGTCAGGCGTCGAAAAAATGTCGGTTCTGTGTTCATAACGATTAAAAAAGCAAGCGCCGTGCCGTTTAGTGATGAAGGCACGTCGCAACAACACTTGGCGTTGGCGTAGGAGTCTGGCATGGCTGGTGTAATGGATTCGGTAAACCAGCGCACGCAACTGGTGGGGCAGAATCGCCTTGAGCTGTTGTTGTTCCGTCTCGACGGCCAGCAGCTGTACGGGATCAACGTGTTCAAGGTTCGGGAGGTGCTGCAATGTCCCAAACTGACACTGATGCCCAAGTCCAGTCCTGTCGTGTGCGGCGTGGCGAACATCCGGGGGGCGACCATTCCGATCCTTGATCTGGCGATGGCGACCGGCTCCGGCGCGTTGAAGGACAAGCACAACCCCTTCGTGATCATCACGGAGTACAACACCAAGACCCAGGGTTTCCTGGTGCGTTCGGTGGAACGCATCGTCAACATGAACTGGGAGGAGATCCATCCGCCGCCCAAGGGAACCGGGCGCGATCATTACCTGACGGCGGTGACGCGGGTCGACAATCAGTTGGTCGAAATCATCGACGTCGAGAAGGTGCTGGCGGAAGTGGCGCCGACGCCGGAAGCGATTTCCGTCGGTGTGGTGGATGTCGAAACCCAGCACAAGGCGCTTTCGTTGCGCGTGCTGACGGTCGACGACTCGTCGGTGGCGCGCAAGCAGGTCACGCGTTGCCTGCAAACGGTCGGCGTCGAAGTGGTGGCGTTGAACGATGGTCGGCAGGCGCTGGACTACCTGCGCAAACTGGTCGACGAGGGCAAGAAGCCGGAAGAAGAGTTCCTGATGATGATCTCCGACATCGAGATGCCGGAGATGGACGGGTACACCCTGACGGCGGAAATCCGCAACGACCCGCGCATGCAAAAGCTTCATATCATCCTGCATACTTCGTTGTCGGGGGTATTCAATCAGGCGATGGTCAAGAAGGTCGGTGCCGATGACTTCCTGGCCAAGTTCCGTCCTGATGACCTGGCATCCCGGGTAGTCGACCGGATCAAAGCAGCAGATATCAGCCAGGGGCCCGTGTCCCTGGCAGTCAACACGATTTAAGAGGCGGCATCATTGTCTACGGGTAATTTGGATTTCGAACAGTTCCGGGTATTCCTGGAAAAAGCCTGTGGCATTTTGCTCGGTGAAAACAAGCAGTACCTGGTCTCCAGCCGTCTCAATAAACTGATGGAACAGCAAGGCATCAAGTCTTTGGGGGAACTGGTTCAGCGCATGCAGACCCAGCCGCGTAGCGGTTTGCGCGAGCAGGTGGTGGATGCCATGACCACCAACGAAACCCTGTGGTTTCGTGACACTTACCCGTTTGAAGTCTTGAAGAACAAGGTACTGCCCGAAGCGATCAAGGCCAGTCCCGGCCAGCGCCTGCGCATCTGGTCGGCAGCGTGCTCGTCGGGCCAGGAACCGTATTCGCTGTCGATGTCCATCGACGAGTTCGAACGGGTCAACATGGGCCAGTTGCGGATGGGGGTGCAGATTGTTGCCACCGACCTGTCCGGCACCATGCTGAACAACTGCAAGAACGGCGAGTACGACAGCCTGGCCATCGGCCGCGGTCTGTCGCCTGAGCGGCTGCAGCGTTACTTCGACCCGAAAGGGCCGGGGCGCTGGGCGATCAAGGCACCGATCAAGAGCCGTGTGGAATTTCGCTCGTTCAACCTGCTGGACAGCTACGCGGCCCTCGGCAAGTTCGACATCGTGTTTTGCCGCAACGTGTTGATCTACTTCTCCGCCGAGGTGAAGAAGGACATCCTGTTGCGCATCCACAGCACGTTGAAGCCGGGCGGTTACCTGTTCCTCGGTGCTTCCGAAGCGCTGAACGGCTTGCCGGATCATTACCAGATGGTCCAGTGCAGCCCGGGGATCATTTACCAGGCGAAGTGATTCTGTTGGTGTTGTCAAAAAAACGGGAGTCCTCAGGGGCTCCCGTTTTTTTGTCTGCCGATTTTTCGCCAGCACTGCATTCTCCTGTAGGAGCGAGCCTGCTCGCGATGGCGTCCTGACAGTTGAACTCAACTTTGCCAGATACACCGCTATCGCGAGCAGGCTCGCTCCCACAGTGGCCGGTGGTGTTCTGAAAGGGTGAGGAGGCGGCAGAAAAGCGGCATGCGGCGGAAAACCGTTGCCGCTTTTCTGGCATTGCCGCGTTGCCATGTCCGGGAAAGCCCCGGTTTTCGGGGGTTTTTGAATTGGCATGGGGCTTGCTAAGTTGATCCTACGAAAAATCAGGTCACCCGAAGGTTTCCCGACATGAGCATCAGCTTCGATAAAGCGCTCGGTATCCACGAACAAGCCCTGGGCTTCCGCGCCCAGCGTGCCGAAGTCCTGGCCAATAACATTGCCAACGCCGATACCCCGAACTACAAGGCTCGGGACCTGGACTTCTCCAAAGTGCTCGCCGAGCAGAACGAGAAAACCAAAAGCGGCACCTTCGCCTTGAACATGACCAACAGCCGTCATATCGAGGCTGAAGGCCTGGGCAATGGCGACGAATCGTTGCTGTATCGCACGCCGATGCAACCGTCGATCGACCAGAACACCGTGGATGCTCAGCTTGAACAGTCGAACTACGCGGAAAACGCGATCGGCTTCCAGGCCAGCTTCACCCTGCTCAACAGCAAATTCAAAGGGCTGGTGTCAGCCCTGCGCGGAGAGTAAGCCATGTCTCTATCCAGTGTTTTCAACATTGCCGGTAGCGGCATGAGTGCGCAGACCACGCGCTTGAACACCGTCGCTTCGAACATCGCCAACGCCGAGACCGTCTCGTCGAGCATCGACCAGACCTACCGTGCGCGCCACCCGGTATTCGCCACCATGTTCCAGGGCGGGCAGAGCGGCGGCAGCGACTCGCTGTTCCAGAGCCAGGACGCCGCCGGTGAGGGCGTGCAGGTGCTGGGTGTGGTCGAAGACCAGAGCAACCTCGAAGCTCGCTACGAGCCGAACCATCCGGCGGCCGATGCCAAGGGTTACGTCTACTACCCGAACGTCAACGTGGTTGAAGAAATGGCCGACATGATTTCCGCGAGCCGTTCGTTCCAGACCAACGCCGAAATGATGAACACCGCCAAAACCATGATGCAGAAGGTCCTGACCCTCGGTCAGTGATAAGGGGCGACTCAGATGAGTGTTACCGATTCCACCAGTGGTTTGAGCCTCAAGGACATCCTGGCCAACTCTTCGGTCAAGACCACCACCACGACTGATGGTCTTGCGTCGGCAACCGGCAGCGCCACGGGCAACAAAGCTCTGGGCAAGGATGCATTCCTGCAGTTGCTGGTGACCCAGCTGAAAAACCAGAACCCGCTGGAGCCGCAAGACAACGGTGCTTTCGTGGCCCAGTTGGCGCAGTTCAGCAGCCTGGAAGGCATCACCTCGCTCAACGACACCGTGAGCGGGCTGGCCAGCAACTACAACTCGTCCCAGGCATTGCAGGCTTCTTCGCTGGTGGGGCGTTCGGTCATTGCACCCGGTGACAAGGCTGTGGTCGACACGTCGAAGAGCCTCAGCGGTACGGTGGTGGTGCCATCGTCGGTGGCCGCCGCGACCCTGAAGATCACTGATGCGGACGGCAAGACCGTACGCACCATCGACCTGGGTGCTCAGAAAGCAGGCAACGCCAGCTTCATCTGGGACGGCAAGAATGACGCGGGCGAAACGGTCGCTGCAGGTACGTACACCTTCGGTGCTACCAGCACGATCGATGGGCAGTCCGTGGCACTGATCACCAACCTGCCAGCGACCGTCAACAGCGTGACCATCAGCCAGACTGGCGGTGAGTTGATGCTCAATCTGGCCGGGCTGGGTACCGTCGCTCTGTCCAAAGTACAAACCATTGGCATGTAAGGCCGACTAACCCGGCACAAAGGAGTGGATTATGTCTTTTAATATCGGCCTTAGCGGTCTCTTTGCATCCAACAAACAACTGGACGTGACCGGCAACAACATCGCCAACGTCGCGACCACCGGGTTCAAATCGTCCCGTGCGGAATTCGAAGATGTGTACTCGGCAACTCGCCTGGGCACCGGCAGCAAGACCGTCGGCAACGGCGTGCGCCTGGCCAACATTTCCCAGCAGTTCGGCCAGGGTGACGTGAACAACACCGGCAACGTGCTCGACATGGGAATCCAGGGCAACGGCTTCTTCGTCATGAGCAACAACGGTTCGCTGACCTACACCCGTGCCGGTACGTTCAAGACCGACAAGGATGGCTACGTGACGAACAGCGACGGTACGGCTCGTCTGCAGGGTTATGGCGTGGACTCCAATGGCAAGATCCTCAATGGCGTGTTGACCGACCTGCGGATCGACACCTCCAATCTGGCGCCAAAATCCACCAGCACCGTTTCGTCCACGATCAACCTGAACTCTACGGCCGTGGTGATTGATCAGTCGGTCGCTACCAACAAATTCGATCCGACCAAACAGGCAACTTTCACCAAGCAGTTCAGTACCCCGATTTTCGACACTCAGGGTAACCAGCACACCATGGATCAATACATGGTCAAGACCGGGCCGAACACTTGGGATACCTACACCCTGATCGATGGCCGCAACCCGGACGGCTCCTCGCCTACCGGCACGGGTGCAGTTGATCCAATTGCTTCGACCATGACATTTGATACATCCGGTAAACTGGTTTCGGTCACCACGCCAGTGACGCCGCCGACGACCCCGCCAACATCGACCACCAGCGATGACCTGAAAATCAGCAACTGGACGCCGGGCACCGTCACCAACGGTGTCTGGACAGCCAACGGCGCAGCAGCCGACCCGGCGGGCCTGACCATCGCCATGGGCAACACCACCCAGTTCAACGCCGACACCGCGCGTTCGATTCCGTCGCAGAACGGTTATGCCACGGGCCAGATCACCAACCTGACCATCGACGGCAGCGGCGTACTGCTGGCCAACTTCAGCAACAACCAGACCAAGCCAATCGGTCAGATTTCGTTGGCCAGTTTCACCAACGAACAAGGTCTGCAGCCGGTGGGTGGCACTAGCTGGAAGGAAACCTACAACTCGGGCATTCCGGGCTACGATGCGCCGGAAACCGGCACGCTGGGTTCGATCGTTTCCAACTCCCTGGAGGAGTCCAACGTCAACCTGACCAACGAACTGGTCGACTTGATCAAGGCGCAGAGCAACTACCAGGCGAACGCCAAGACCATCTCCACCCAGAGCACCATCATGCAGACCATCATTCAGATGACTTGATGCTGGATTGTGCTGTGCAAGGAGCCCCTCGTAGAGGGGCTTTTTTGTGGCCTATGGTTTTGTGTTGGAGGTGACGGCCTCATCGCGAGCAGGCTGAACTGGTCTTTCCAGATAAACACGATCAACTGTAGGAGCGAGCCTGCTCGCGATGGTGTCAGACCGGGCACCATTTTCCTTGGGGCAAAAGAAAACCCCCGACCCGCCAGAGGCTGATCGGGGGTTTCGAGTAAGCGCCTTGCGGCGCTCACGGGCTCAGCTTACTGGCAAGCTTCGCAATCCGGCTCGTCGATGGCGCAAGCCTTCGGCACTGGAGCAGGGCCGGCAGGCGCTGCCAGGACCGAGTCGTCACCGTGGTTGCCGCCGCTGGAAACAGCGTTCAGCTTGCCGGTGTTGATGGTCGACTTCTCGGTGCTGGTCGCAGCCAGGGCACGGAGGTAGTAAGTGGTTTTCAGACCACGGTACCAAGCCATGCGGTAGGTCACGTCCAGCTTCTTGCCCGAAGCGCCGGCGATGTACAGGTTCAGCGACTGAGCCTGGTCGATCCACTTCTGGCGACGGCTGGCGGCGTCGACGATCCACTTGGTGTCCACTTCGAAGGCAGTCGCGTAGAGCTCTTTGAGTTCCTGCGGGATGCGCTCGATCTGCTGCACCGAACCGTCGTAGTACTTCAGGTCGTTGATCATGACCGAGTCCCACAGGCCGCGAGCCTTCAGGTCGCGAACCAGGTACGGGTTGATCACGGTGAATTCGCCCGACAGGTTCGATTTCACATACAGGTTCTGGTAGGTCGGTTCGATCGACTGCGAGACGCCAGTGATGTTGGCGATGGTTGCGGTCGGTGCGATGGCCATGATGTTCGAGTTACGGATGCCTTTCTGTACACGGGCGCGAACAGGTGCCCAGTCCAGGGATTCGTTCAGGTCGACATCGATGTACTTCTGGCCACGGGCCTCGATCAGGATCTGTTGCGAATCCAGCGGCAGGATGCCTTTGGACCACAGCGAGCCCTGGAACGTCTCGTAGGCGCCACGCTCGTCAGCCAGGTCGCAGGACGCCTGGATCGCGAAGTAGCTGACCGCTTCCATGGATGTGTCGGCGAACTGCACGGCAGCATCGGAACCGTAAGGAATGTGCTGCAGGTACAAAGCGTCCTGGAAGCCCATGATGCCCAGTCCGACCGGACGGTGCTTGAAGTTGGAGTTCTTCGCTTGCGGCACCGAGTAGTAGTTGATGTCGATCACGTTATCGAGCATGCGCACGGCGGTGTTCACGGTGCGTTCCAGCTTGGCGGTGTCCAGCTTGCCGTTGACGATGTGGTTCGGCAGGTTGATCGAGCCCAGGTTGCAAACGGCGATCTCGTCCTTGTTGGTGTTCAAGGTGATCTCGGTGCACAGGTTCGAGCTGTGGACCACGCCCACGTGCTGCTGTGGGCTGCGCAGGTTGCACGGGTCTTTGAAGGTCAGCCATGGGTGGCCGGTTTCAAACAGCATGGACAGCATTTTGCGCCACAGGTCTTTGGCCTGGATGGTCTTGAACAGCTTGACCTTGCCCGGGTACTCGGTCAGGGCTTCGTAGTACTCGTAACGCTCTTCGAAGGCCTTGCCGGTCAGGTCGTGCAGGTCCGGTACTTCGGATGGCGAGAACAGGGTCCACTTGCCGTCATCGAAGACACGCTTCATGAACAGGTCAGGGATCCAGTTGGCGGTGTTCATGTCGTGGGTACGACGACGGTCATCACCGGTGTTCTTACGGAGTTCGATGAACTCTTCGATGTCCATGTGCCAGGTTTCCAGGTAGGCACACACAGCGCCTTTGCGCTTGCCACCCTGGTTAACGGCAACGGCGGTGTCGTTCACGACTTTCAGGAACGGAACAACGCCCTGGGATTTGCCGTTGGTGCCCTTGATGTACGAACCCAGCGCACGAACCGGCGTCCAGTCGTTGCCCAGGCCGCCAGCGAATTTCGACAGCATGGCGTTGTCGTGGATCGCGTGGTAGATGCCCGACAGGTCATCCGGCACGGTGGTCAGGTAGCAGCTCGACAGCTGTGGACGCAGGGTACCGGCGTTGAACAGGGTCGGAGTCGACGACATGTAGTCGAAGGACGACAGCAGGTTGTAGAACTCGATCGCGCGGTCTTCTTTGTGCTTCTCTTCGATCGCCAGGCCCATGGCCACGCGCATGAAGAAGATCTGCGGCAGTTCGAAACGCACGCCATCCTTGTGGATGAAGTAACGGTCGTACAGGGTTTGCAGGCCCAGGTAAGTGAACTGCTGGTCGCGCTCGTGGTTGATCGCCTTGCCCAGTTTTTCCAGGTCGAAGGTGGCCAGCACAGGGTTCAGCAGTTCGAACTCGATACCTTTGGCGATGTAGGCCGGCAGTGCCTTGGCGTACAGGTCGACCATTTCGTGGTGAGTGGCGCTCTCGGCCACTTCGAGGAAGCCCAGGCCTTCGGCACGCAGGGTGTCCATCAGCAGGCGGGCGGTGACGAACGAGTAGTTCGGCTCGCGTTCAACCAGGGTGCGGGCGGTCATCACCAGGGCGGTGTTGACGTCGGTCAGGGCCACGCCGTCGTACAGGTTCTTCAGGGTTTCGCGCTGGATCAGGTCGCCGTCGACTTCTTCCAGGCCTTCGCACGCTTCGGTGACGATGGTGTTCAGGCGGCCCATGTCCAGCGGCGCCAGGCTGCCGTCGGCACGGGTGATGCGGATCGACGGGTGAGCGTTGACCGCTTCTTCGGCCGGTGCGTGGGCAGCGCGTTCTTTCGAACGACCGTCACGGTAGATCACGTAGTCGCGAGCGACTTTCTGCTCGCCGGCACGCATCAGGGCCAGTTCGACCTGGTCCTGGATTTCTTCGATGTGGATGGTGCCGCCCGAAGGCATGCGACGCTTGAAGGTCGCGGTGACCTGTTCGGTCAGGCGGGCAACGGTGTCGTGGATTCGCGACGAGGCAGCAGCGGTGCCGCCTTCAACTGCGAGGAACGCTTTGGTGATGGCGACGGTGATTTTGTCATCGGTGTAGGGAACGACAGTGCCGTTACGCTTGATCACACGCAGCTGGCCTGGCGCGGTGGCGGACAGATCCGGATTCGAATCGGCGGCCTGCGGCAAGGTGCCCTGCGGGTTCTCGCGAGTTGTGTCGGTTTGCATGGGGGGGTGTCTCCACATTCTCTATGTTTGTTTGGGCACCATCACGGTGCCCACCGTTCTGTCCTGAAGCACTACAACCGACATGGCGTCGGGCATAACAACTTCGGGACAGTAGGAAAAAGGCTAATGATGCCGCTTCCGTGCCGAAGTCTTTGGCCCCGAGCCTGAGCTCGAAGCCGGATTCCTTTCTCAGGGTGCCTGTCATGACTGCAACACCCGTACCGTTCTGGCCATTCGGGCCTGAAAAAACGGTGCCATCCGCCTGTGCGGTTTGGGCTTGTAAAATCGTGCTTGGTTCAACCAAAACTGGCGATAAAGCGCTTGAGTTTGTGGTCTGAAATGTGGTTGGGCTTTTCAGCTAAAACCCTACATGTAGGGTTTTTTTAGCGCCCAGGTACAAGATAATGCGTTTTTGAGGGGGTTGCAACGTACTGCCTGTGGATAAACCTGTGCGTAAATTGTGTGTGAAAGATGGAACGGGCGTGTAGGCCGCGAGCTAGCTGGAGCGGACTGGTTTTCACTGATTTTCAGCGATTGAAAACAGCCGTTCGGATTTTTAAGGGCGCGAACCCTATCACAAAAAACCCTGTCGTCCGAACGCATTTACCCGCTTGTGTTCTCGACGGGCGGCGTTTATACAATCGGCCCAGCGTGTATACATATTTGTCCCCCCGAATCATTACAAAAAGACGGGCGGAACCTTCCTTATTAGTGTTTTTGGCAAGCAGAGGTCACCCGTGGAGCAAGAAGCCTGGCAGGTATTGATTGTGGAGGACGACCAGCGACTGGCCGAACTGACCCGCGATTACCTGGAAGCCAATGGCCTGCGTGTATCGATCGAAGGTAATGGCGCGCTTGCTGCGAATCGCATCATCAAGGAACAACCGGACCTGGTGATCCTCGACCTGATGCTCCCCGGTGAAGATGGCCTGAGCATTTGCCGCAAGGTCCGCGCCCGCTATGACGGCCCGATCCTGATGCTCACTGCCCGCACCGATGACACTGACCAGATTCTCGGCCTGGACCTGGGGGCTGACGACTACGTTTGCAAACCGGTACGTCCGCGCCTGTTGCTGGCGCGCATCCAGGCGTTGCTGCGACGCAGTGAAACGCCCGAAGTCGCCCCGGAAAAACAGCGGCGTCTACAGTTCGGCCCGTTGATCGTCGACAACGCCTTGCGCGAAGCCTGGTTGCAGGGCAACGGCATCGAGCTGACCAGCGCCGAATTCGACTTGCTCTGGCTATTGGTGGCCAATGCCGGGCGCATCCTCTCCCGGGAAGAAATCTTCACCGCGCTGCGGGGCATCGGCTATGACGGTCAGGACCGTTCCATCGATGTGCGCATCTCGCGCATCCGCCCGAAAATCGGCGATGACCCGGAGCATCCACGGCTGATCAAGACCGTGCGCAGCAAAGGCTATCTGTTCGTTCCCGAGGCTTGCGTAGATCCGTCCCTGTGAACTCGATCTTCCTGCGTATCTATGGCGGCATGTGCGCCGCGCTGATTCTGGTGGCGGTGCTCGGTGTGCTGGCGTTGCACCTGCTCAATGAGGTGCGCAGCGAGCAATACCGCGAACGCCTGGCCCATGGCACGTTCTCACTGATGGCCGACAACCTGCAACCGATGAACCAGACCGAGCGCCACCGGGCCTTGCTGGTGTGGGAGCGGCTGCTGGGGATTCCGTTGGCGCTGAAAACCTTTGCCGAGACCGACCTCGACCTGACCCAGCGCACCCGTGTGTTGCGCGGCCAGGCATTGGTGGAACAGACCGGGCCGCACGCGGCGAAGGTCTACAAGCTGGTCAGCGACAAGGAACAGTTGATGCTCACCGGGGAAGTGCAGCAGATCAGCGAACAACTGGCCCGGGCGACCATCTACCTGTTGACCGATGAGCTGGTGCGCACCCCGGTTGCCGACCAGCCCTTACGCCTGGCGCAACTGAAGGAAAGCAAGGGTTTCGGCTTCGACCTGCGGCTGGTCACGGTCGACCAGGCGGACATGGACGAAGACCAGAGCCGCCGGGTGTCCGAGGGCGACACGGTGATGGCGCTGGGCAAGGGGGGCGATTCGATCCGGGTGTTTGCCGGCATGGTGGGCACGCCGTGGGTCCTGGAAATCGGCCCGTTGTATCAGATGAATCCTTATCCGCCGGAGTGGCTGGTGCTGATCGCCGCCCTGGGCCTGTCGCTGATCGGATTGATCGTCTATCTGCTGGTGCGCCAGCTCGAGCGACGCTTGCGTGGCCTCGAAGCCGCCGCCACGCGCATCGCCAAGGGCAGCCTGGAAACCCGCGTACCCGCTCGCGGTGCGGACTCGGTGGGACGACTGGCCTCGGCGTTCAACGGCATGGCCGAACACTTGCAGCAGTTGCTGGCGATCCAGCGCGAACTGGTGCGCGCGGTATCCCATGAATTGCGCACGCCGGTGGCGCGCCTGCGTTTTGGCCTGGAGATGATCGGTTCGGCCACCACGCCGCAAGCCCTGGAAAAATACTGCCAGGGCATGGACCACGACATCGAGGACCTCGACCGGCTGGTGGACGAGATGCTGACCTACGCGCGGTTGGAGCAGGGCTCGCCGGCGCTGAATTTTCAGCGGATCGATCTGGATGCCTTGGTCGATCAGGTGATCGAAGAGCTGGCGCCGTTGCGTGCCGACGTCACGGTGCAGCGCGGGTTGTGCCTGTCGGCCGCCGATAACGACGACGCCTGGGTCGAGGCTGAACCGCGCTACCTGCATCGGGCGATCCAGAACCTGGTGACTAATGCCATGCGCCATGCGCAATCACGGGTGACCATCAGCTATCAGGTGGGGCAGCAGCGTTGCCGGGTGGATATCGAGGATGACGGGCCGGGCGTGCCGGAGTCGGCGTGGGAGAAGATCTTTACGCCGTTCCTGCGCCTCGACGACAGCCGCACCCGTGCATCTGGAGGTCATGGGTTAGGCCTGTCCATTGTGCGACGCATCATCCATTGGCATGACGGGCGCGCGTTGATCGGCAAGAGCAAGAGCCTGGGCGGAGCGTGCTTCAGCCTGAGCTGGCCGAGAAATCAGGAAAAGCGCTGAAATGTTGCGTTGTCTGATAGGGCCCCATCGCGAGCAGGCTCGCTCCTACAGGGATCTATGTCACGCCACAAATCCCTGTAGGAGCGAGCCTGCTCGCGATGGCGGCCTGACAGGCGCCAATTAACCTCAGGCCTTGATACTGACCAGACTCAACAACTGCCCGTCCTTGACCCCGAACTGCGCATCCAGCTCGGTGCCATTGCGCCATTCGCTGGACAAGTCAGTGAGCAGTCGCAACCGCACTTCGCCCGATTCACGCCACTCCAGCACTTCGGCCTGTTCGAAATAAAAGCGTTGCCGAACGATCGGATAGAGCGCCTTGAACAGACTTTCCTTGACCGAGAAAGTCAGGGTGACCAGCAACGCCCGTTGATCGTGATCAGCCGCCGCCATGCGCTGGAGCTCCGGCGGATTGAGGATTTCCCCGGCCAGGCGTTCGGCCCGTTCGGCATTGAGCAGGTTTTCCAGGTCCATGCCCAGGCCGCGCCAATGGCTTTTGTTCGCCACGATCGCCGCGGCTCGGCCAGTGCTGTGGGTAATCGAGCCAGTGATATGAGCAGGCCAGACCGGTGCCCGGTCTTCACCGATGGCGGGAATGAAACTCAAGCCTTCGAGTCGCTGCAACGCGGCCCGGGCGCACACTCGCCCGGCGAGAAACTCCGCCTGCCGTTTGGCCACCGAGCGCTGGATGCTCGCCGGTGCTTCGACAGCACTGCGCTGAAAGTCATCGCTGGCCAGTTGGGTGCTATCGAAGTGAGTACTCAACAGGACCGTATCGGGCAGCACAAACGGCAGTGGCCAATGGTCATCGAGGGGGGTGCAACAGACGGGCAGGGCGGAGGTTGGATTCATATCAGGCATTTTGCCGGGTTGGCTTGAGGCTGGGTAGTGCAAAGCTTCTGACGCATTGGTAGTCGGCGCTGGCCTTGTCCATTGCATGGTCGGATCTGCTGTTGAAACGTTTCGAAATACTCGGGGCGGGTCGGTTCAGCCCAGGTTCAGAGTGTGTTCAGGGGGAGTTCAGGGCGCGGTGCGTAACCTTGCCCCGTACCCAAAAAACAAACGGCACATGAGGAAACTCCCCAATGACTGGATTCAAAAAACTGCTTCTGGCATTCACGGTTCTGGGCGCAAGCACCGCAGCTTTCGCGTCCGACGACAACTTCGCCAGCCTGACTCTTGGACAGACCAGCGACAAGGTCAAAAAATCCCACGCCCTGAACGACAACCTTAATCACCCGAACGCCGATGGCGTGATCGGCAAGGACACCACCTGGGGTGTTCGTCTCGGCCAGCAAAACACCAAGGGCCGCTACTACGCCACTTACGACAATGTGTCGGGCTCCCACAACGGCATTAAACTTCGTCAGGAAAACCTCCTGGGCAGCTACGATCTGTTCTACCCGGTGGGCGGCAGCACCAGGCTGTTCGGTGGCGCCACGGCCGGCCTGACCAAAATGACTCAGGAGTCGCCAGGCTTCAGCCGCGACAGCGATATCGGCTACGCCATCGGTGGCCAGGTGGGTGTGCTGCAACAGGTTTCGCAGAACACTTCGGTTGAACTGGGTTACCGTTACCTGCGCAGCAACGCCAGCACCGAGATGAGTGAGCGCGGCGGCAGCAAGCAGGGTTCGCTGGACCTGACCAGCAGCGCCCAGACTTACCTGTCCGCCAACTACGCTTTCTGACAAGGGCATGCGCCAACGCGAAGCCTGTAGGAGCGAGCTTGCTCGCGAAAGCGGTGTGTCAAGCAACATCAATGTTGACTGTGACGCCGTCTTCGCGAGCAAGCTCGCTCCTACAGTGACCGTTGCCATGTTAGCTATCGAGGTGCGACGTTGTGCCTATGGAGATGTTGATTTGCCCGGGAGAGCAATATGAAATTGCTGGTCATCGAAGATGAAGCGCTGCTGCGCCATCACCTGCAAACCCGCCTGACGGAGAGCGGCCACGTGGTCGAGTCCGTGGCCAACGCCGAAGAGGCGCTGTACCAGGCCGCACAGTTCAACTTTGACCTGGCGGTGATCGACCTCGGTCTGCCGGGCATGAGCGGGCTCGACCTGATTCGCCAGTTGCGCTCAAGTGGCAAAACCTTCCCGATTCTGATCCTCACCGCGCGCGGCAACTGGCAGGACAAGGTCGAAGGCCTGGCCGCCGGCGCCGATGATTACCTGGTCAAGCCGTTTCAGTTCGAAGAATTGGAGGCGCGCCTGAATGCCTTGCTGCGGCGCTCCAGTGGTTTCACCCAGTCGACCATCGTCGCTGGTCCGTTACTGCTGGATCTGAACCGCAAGCAGGCGTCCCTTGACGAACAGCCGTTGGCACTGACCGCGTATGAGTACCGCATTCTCGAATACCTGATGCGCCATCATCAGCAAGTGGTGCCCAAGGATCGCTTGATGGAACAACTCTACCCGGATGACGACGAGCGTGATCCGAATGTAATCGAGGTGTTGGTCGGCCGTCTGCGCCGCAAACTGGAGGGGCCGGGCGGGTTCAAGCCGATCGACACCGTGCGCGGCTTGGGCTACCTGTTCAACGAGCGTTGCACTTGATCCGTTCGCTGCGCATACGCTTGATGCTTGCCGCCACGCTGTTGGCGGTGTTGTTCATGCTGGCGTTGCTGCCGGCGATGCAGGGTGCCTTTAGCCTGGCGCTGCAGGATTCCATCGAGCAGCGCCTGGCATCCGACGTGACCACGCTGATCTCGGCCGCCCGGGTGGAGAACAACAGCCTGCAGATGCCGGCGCAATTGCCTGACGAGCGCTTCAACCTCACCGACAGCCGATTGCTCGGCTACATCTATGACCGTGAAGGGCATCTGGTCTGGCGCTCGAAGGCGACCCAGGAAGAACGCATCAACTACAGGCCGCGCTACGACGGACGTGGCAGCGAGTTTGCACGGATCCGCGAAGCCAGCGGTCAGGAATTCTTCGTCTACGACGTCGAGGTCAAGTTGCTCGGCGGCAAAAGTGCAGCCTTCAGCATCGTGGCATTGCAGCCGGTTCGCGAGTACGAACTGACCCTCGAAGGCCTGCGGGAAAATCTCTATCTGGGTTTTGGCGCGGCACTGCTGGTGCTGCTGGCGTTGCTGTGGATCGGCCTGACCTGGGGCTTGCAGGCATTGCGGCGCTTGAGCCAGGAACTGGACCAGATCGAAGGTGGCACCCGCGAAAGCCTCAGTGAGGAACATCCCCGGGAATTGCTGCGCCTGACCGGTTCCCTCAACCGTTTACTGCACAGCGAGCGTGAGCAGCGCAGTCGCTACCGTGATTCCCTCGACGACCTGGCCCATAGCCTGAAAACGCCGCTGGCGGTGTTGCAAGGCGTCAGTGAGGACATGGCCCAGCGGCCCGAGGATCGCGATCAGGCCTGGGTGCTGCAAACCCAGATCGAACGCATGAGCCAGCAGATCAGCTACCAGTTGCAGCGCGCCAGCCTGCGCAAAAGCGGTCTGGTACGTCATCAGGTGCACTTGCGACCGGTACTGAAGAGCCTGTGCGACACGCTGGACAAGGTCTATCGCGACAAGCGCGTGCACGTCGCGTTCGACCTGCCCGACCCGTGCTACGTACCGATCGAGCAGGGCGCTTTGCTGGAGATGATGGGCAACTTGCTGGAAAACGCCTATCGCCTTTGCCTGGGCGAAATACGTATCAGCGTTCGTGAAACCCTCAGCGGCACCGAGTTGTGTGTCGAGGATGACGGCCCTGGCGTACCACAGGATCAGCGCGCAAGGATTCTCGAGCGCGGAGAGCGCCTGGACCGTCAGCACCCGGGGCAGGGCATCGGCCTGGCGGTGGTCAAGGACATCATCGAAAGTTACAGCGCCAAGCTGACCCTGGGGGATTCACCGATGGGCGGGGCGGCGTTCCGGATTCATTTTCCGGTGGTTTAGTACACTGTCAAATGTGGGAGCGAGCCTGCTCGCGATGAAGTCAGTGAGTTCACCAGGTAGCTGAGCCTTGAACCTCAGTTTTCCTGAGCTCGATAGGCCCCCGGCGTCAGCCCCGTCCACTTCTTGAACGCCCGGTGAAACGCCGAAGGCTCGGAAAACCCCAATTGCTCGGCGATCTGTTGCAACGACAGGTCGGCGCGGCTCAGGTGATAAATCGCGATGTCCCGGCGCAATTGGTCCTTCAACTCCTGAAAGCTCGAACCCTCTTCCCGCAAATGCCGGCGCAAGGTCTGCGGGCTGATGTGCAGGTGCGCGGCCACGGCTTCCAGGTCGGGCCAGTGTGAACTGTCGCGACTGAGCAAGCGCCGCAGGCGGCTGCTCAAACTGTCGCCATCGTCCGGGCGCGAGAGCAGGTCGGCGGGGGAGCGCTCGAGGAAATGCTTGAGGGTGCGTTCGTCCTGTAACAGCGGCATGGCCAGGTAACGGCTGTGAAACAACAGGCTGCTCTGGGGCATGGAAAACTCAAGCGGGCAGGAAAACAGCAGGTCGTACTCGGCGCCGTGTTCCGGCCGGGGGTAGCTGAACGTGGCCTGCTCCAGGCGAATGCGCTGGCCGATCAGCCAGCTGCCGAAACGGTGCCAGATCACCAGCAGGCTTTCGCTGAGGAAATGATCCGGGTCCCAGAGTTGCGAGTCGTCCAGGCTCAGGCGCACCCATTCATCTTCGCGGCTCAGGGTCAAACGCGGAGCCCCGGGGAATAGGCTATAAAACAATAAGCCGCGATGGAGTGCCTTATCCAGGTTGCGGCAGTGAATCACGGCATGGCACATCATCGCGAAGCTGCCCGGCCTGCTTGGGGCTTGCCCGAACCCCAGGTACTCGTCGTCCAGTGCCAGCCATAAGGCCTGAATCAGTTGGGCGAATTGCTCCGGAGCGATGCGTGCCCGGGGCTCGTCCAGCAACTCGGGGCTGATGCCCAGTTGCTGTAGCAGGCCCGAATAGTCGTAGCCGTGCCGACGCGCACCACCCAGGGCGGCGCGGGCGAAATGACTGGCAATGGTGCGTTCGCGCATGGCAGCAGATCTGACCGTTGATCGACGGATGGTAGCTGCGCGCCGCGGCCATGAACAGGGCGGATATCCGCCAAATAGCAGGACGACTTTTAATGGAAGGGCGGAAATCCGCCACATGCTTGTATCCATCCGATAACAGGGAATTCGCTGCGCCCCCTGAGATCAAAAGGCTTGCAGGGATTTTGCGGAAGGTGGCACGGGCCTTGCGATACAACATGCAGATGCCTGCCGTTGCGCAGCTCGAAAAAACAAATCCCTCCAGTGCAGGAGGGTTCGCAATTGCGGTGTTGCGGGCAACAGATGGATGTTGTCACCGGGCACCCTTGAGGAACTTTGCAATGACGACTCGTCAGCCACTGTACAAATCCCTGTATTTCCAGGTGATCGTTGCAATTGTCATCGGTATTTTGCTCGGTCACTTCTATCCGCAGCTCGGTGTGGCGGTAAAGCCGCTGGGTGACGGGTTCATCAAGCTGATCAAAATGATCATCGCCCCGATCATCTTCTGCACCGTCGTCAGCGGTATCGCCGGCATGCAGGACATGAAAGCGGTCGGCAAGACCGGCGGCTACGCGCTGCTGTACTTCGAGATCGTTTCGACCATCGCATTGCTGGTCGGTCTGGTCGTGGTCAACATCGTGCAGCCGGGCAATGGCATGCACATCGACGTCACCACCCTCGATGCCTCCAAGGTTGCCGCTTACGTGGCGGCCGGTGCTGACCAAAGCGTTGTCGGCTTCCTGCTGAACGTGATCCCGAGCACCATCGTCGGCGCTTTTGCCACTGGCGACATCCTGCAAGTGCTGATGTTCTCGGTAATCTTCGGTTTCGCCTTGCATCGCCTGGGGGCCTACGGCAAGCCGCTGCTGGACCTCATCGATCGCTTCGCTCACGTGATGTTCAACATCATCAACATGATCATGAAGCTCGCGCCAATCGGTGCCTTCGGTGCCATGGCGTTCACCATCGGCGCCTACGGTGTCGGCTCGCTGGTGCAACTGGGTCAACTGATGGCCTGCTTCTACATCACTTGCGTGCTGTTCATTCTGCTCGTGCTGGGCTCCATCGCCCGCCTGCACGGCTTCAGCGTGCTGAAAATGATCCGCTACATCCGTGAAGAACTGCTGATCGTGCTCGGTACTTCTTCTTCGGAATCGGTACTGCCACGCATGCTGATCAAGATGGAGCGTCTGGGCGCACAGAAATCCGTCGTAGGTCTGGTGATTCCGACCGGTTATTCGTTCAACCTCGACGGTACTGCCATCTACCTGACCATGGCGGCCGTGTTCATTGCCCAGGCAACTGACACCCACATGGACATCACGCACCAGATCACCCTGCTGGTGGTGTTGTTGCTGTCCTCCAAAGGCGCCGCCGGTGTGACCGGTTCGGGTTTCATCGTACTGGCTGCCACCCTGTCCGCCGTCGGCCACCTGCCGGTTGCCGGCCTGGCGTTGATCCTCGGTATCGACCGCTTCATGTCCGAAGCCCGTGCCCTGACCAACCTGGTCGGCAACGCCGTAGCCACCATCGTTGTGGCCAAGTGGGTCAAGGAACTGGACACCGACGTGCTGCAAGCCGAGCTGGCTTCGGGCGGTCGCGGCATTGCCGACGAGCCTAAAGACGATGTTTTGGGCCACGTCGAAGAGGTAGCCCCAGCTAACGCCAAGTAAGCCTTGTTGTAATGAGAAAACCCGCTTCGGCGGGTTTTTTCATGCCCGACGATTGAGCGCAACGGTCACTGCACGTGGCGTATAAGGTGATTGCTGCAAAGCGATCGGCTGCCTAGGCTGTGGGCATCATTAAGGGAGAACGCCCATGCTCGGTCCACTGGCATCACTCAAGGTTCTGGATTTCTCGACACTGCTGCCGGGGCCGTTCGCCTCGTTGCTGCTGGCGGACATGGGCGCCGAAGTGCTGCGCATCGAATCACCGACCCGCATGGATCTGCTGCGGGTGTTGCCGCCCCACGATCAAGGCGTGTCAGCCAGTCATGCCTACCTCAACCGCAACAAGCGCAGCCTCGCCCTGGACCTCAAGCAGCCTGAGGCGCTGGAGGTGATCAGGTCGTTGCTGCAGGACTACGACATTGTGCTCGAGCAATTCCGCCCGGGTGTCATGGAGCGTCTGGGCCTGGGTTACGAAGCCCTGAAGGCGATCAATCCGAAATTGATTTATGTGTCGATCACCGGCTACGGCCAGACCGGCCCCTACAAGGACCGCGCCGGCCATGACATCAACTACCTGGCCCTGTCCGGTCTGGCGAGTTACACCGGCCGTGCCGACAGTGGGCCTTTGCCGTTGGGCATGCAGGTGGCGGATGTCGCCGGTGGCTCGTTGCATGGGGTGATTGGCTTGCTGGCGGCGGTCGTTGCCCGGCAGCAAACCGGTCAGGGCCAGCACCTGGATGTCAGCATGACCGACTGCGCGTTCAGCCTCAATGCGATGGCGGGTGCCGGGTATCTGGCCTGCGGCGTCGAGCCGGGTCCGGAAAACCAGGTGCTCAATGGCGGCAGTTTCTACGACTACTACCGTTCCCGGGATGGCCGCTGGCTCTCGGTGGGCAGCCTGGAACCGGTATTCATGAAACAGCTGTGCACGGCGTTGGGGTTGGAAGCGTTGGCCGGTCTCGGCCTGTCAGCGCAACCGGCGCAGCAGAAACAGCTTAAAGACGCGCTGAAGGCCGAATTCGAAAAGCATGACTTTGCTGAGTTGCGCACACTGTTTGCCGAACTGGATGCCTGTGTCGAGCCGGTGTTGAGCCTGGGAGAAGCGCTGCATCATCCACAGTTGCAGGCGCGGGAGTTGGTGGCCGAAGTGCCCCGGGGCGATGGCTCGTCCCAGGCGCAGATGGCTTGTCCGCTGAAGTTTTCACAAGGGTTGCCTGAGCCCCGGCATATTGGCGCGGCGCTGGGGCAGCATACGGATCAGGTGTTGGGGGAACTGGGGTTCAGTGTTGAGCGGATAGATGAACTGCGGCGTTCCCAGGTGGTTCTTTAGTGCCTGCTAAATCGCCATCGCCAGCAGGCTCGCTCCCACATCTATGGTGGACCGATGATCCCCTACGGGAGCCAGCCTGCTGGCGATGAGGCCAGAGCAGCCACTACAAAACTCAACTATTCGACCCGCATCTCCCCACTGAACACCAGGGTATTGCGACACCGCCGGCACAAATACCGCCGTCCTTGCCGAACCAGGCTGTGGCGCTGGGCCGAGAACGGGAAGTCGCTGTCGGCGCACGGGCACTTGTAGATGTAGCGGGTCACGCTGCGGCGTTTGACGTCATAGGTGTGGCAGCGGTTGGGCGGCAGTTCGTACACACCGCGCATGATCAATTGCCACTCTTCGCCATGGGGCTGGATGCGGTCGCCGAACAACTGGTGGGCGATCAGGTGTGCGACTTCATGGGCAACGGTCTGTTTGAGGAAATCTTCGGCGTTTTCCCGGTACAGCTGTGGGTTGAAGCGCAGCAGGTTCTCGTGCAAATGCGCGACACCGGCTTTTTGCCCGCGCAGCTTGAGGCTCACCACGGGGCGCTTGAAAGGTCGTTTGAAAAAGGATTCGGCTTGTTGGAAACAGTCTTCGACGCGGGTATTGAGTTGCTCGGGCATGCTTGATGGATCTCCAGAGCGGTCGAGTATGCCGCAACCCTCGGACCTTGCGAATCGCCAGGTTGACGAATGGTCGTGTGCCGCCTCGTTGCTGAAGAATGAAAAGGCCGCCTTGCGGCGGCCTTTGTCGGCAGTTCCGATTTTCAGTGATGAGCGGCTAACTGGTGTAGACCGGCCCCACGCCGAGTCCCCAGACAATGACTGTGAACGCCATGATGGCGACCAGCACCACCAGGCCTACGGCGAGCACCGAACTTGAAAACAGGAAGCCCTCGTCAGATGGAATGTTCATGAATGTCGGCAAGCCCACGTACAGCAAGTACACCGTGTAGCAGATGGCGGCGGTGCCGACGATCATCCCCAGCCACAAATGCGGGTACAAGGCGGCGAGGCCACCGATGAACAGCGGTGTAGCGGTGTAGGTTGCAAACGCAATGCAGCGGGCGAGGCTTGGGTTGGCGTCATAGGTGCGGGCCATCCAGTGGATGAATGCGCCCATTACCGCGACACCGCCGAGCATCGCCAGGTACGACATGATCGTCATCCATATCGCGCTTTCTACGGTCAGCATTACGGGAGGTCGATTGCCGATGACCCAGCCGACCTGTGTGGTGCCAATAAAGGCAGACACGGCGGGGATCGCCGCCAGGATCAGTGTATGGGTCAGGTACATGTGGCTGATGCTTTCCTCCTGGTCGCCACGGATTTCTTTCCATTCTTGGTCAGGGTGGGTGAAGAGCCCCACTACGTGATGGATCATGCCAGTCACTCCTCTTGTTTTTACCATCGCCCCCCAGCGGAGCGCCTACGGGCCAATGTGGCCAAGCAAGTCATAGGTCTGAATTTGTATGTGACCTTATGTCGCAGTATAGGGAGGAGTTTCCCCAGAGGGAGTAGGGGCTTTAGAGCAAATCGCGCTGTAAACCCGGTTGTTAATCGCCGCCGGGTCTGTGGCGAACGGCCCTTTTGGCCAGGCACTTCGCCCCTGAGGTGTTTTTGCGTAAAATGCCGGCTTTTCGTCACACCTCACGGATTTCGCGTCATGGGCACTCTCACGGTCAACCAGAACAAACTGCAAAAGCGCCTTCGCCGACTGGCCGGTGAGGCGGTTGCCGACTTCAACATGATTGAAGACGGCGACAAGGTCATGGTCTGCCTGTCCGGTGGCAAGGACAGCTACACCATGCTCGATGTGCTGATGCACTTGCAGAAGGTCGCGCCGATCAAGTTCGAGATCGTGGCCGTGAACATGGACCAGAAGCAGCCGGGCTTTCCGGAGCACGTGCTGCCGGCCTACCTCAAGGACCTGGGGATCGAGTACCACATCGTCGAGAAAGACACGTATTCGGTGGTCAAGGAACTGATTCCGGAAGGCAAGACCACCTGCTCGCTGTGCTCGCGCCTGCGTCGCGGCACGCTCTACACCTTCGCCGATGAGATCGGCGCGACCAAGATGGCCCTCGGTCACCATCGTGACGACATCGTCGAAACGTTCTTCCTGAACATGTTCTTCAACGGTTCGCTCAAGGCCATGCCACCGAAACTGCGCGCCGACGATGGTCGCAACGTGGTGATCCGCCCGCTGGCCTACTGCAACGAAAAAGACATCCAGGCTTACTCGGACTTCAAGCAATTCCCGATCATCCCGTGCAACCTTTGTGGTTCCCAGGAAAACCTGCAGCGTCAGGTGGTCAAGGAAATGCTGCTGGACTGGGAGCGCAAGACCCCGGGCCGTACCGAAAGCATTTTCCGCAGCCTGCAGAACGTGATCCCGTCGCAATTGGCGGATCGCAATCTGTTCGACTTCACCAGCCTGAAGATCGACGAATCAGCGGCCTCGCGGTTCGTCAACGTGGTCAACCTCTAACCCCAATTACTGTGGGAGCCAGCCTGCTGGCGATTGCAGTGTGTCAGACCCATCATGGTTGACTGATACACCGCCATCGCCAGCAGGCTGGCTCCCACAGGTTTTGTCACAAGTTGGCAGTTCATTTTTCAATTCTCAGGAGAGGGCATGCGCGATTACAAGTGGCTCAATGAATACTGTCTGAACCGCTTCGGTTCGGCGGCTGAACTGGAAGCCCATCTGCCCGCTCCCAAGACCCCGGCGCAACTGCGCAAGATCAGCGACGACCGCTACCTCTCGACGATGGCGCTGCGGGTATTCCGCGCCGGGCTCAAGCACAGCCTGGTGGATGCCAAGTGGCCGGCCTTCGAAGAAGTATTCTTCAAGTTCGACCCGGAAAAAGTCGTGCTGATGAGCGCCGAGCACCTTGAGCGCCTGATGCAGGACACGCGGATCATCCGTCACTTGGGCAAGCTCAAGAGCGTACCGCGTAATGCGCAGTTCATACTGGATGTGGCCCATGAAAAAGGCAGCTTCGGTGCGCTGATCGCCGACTGGCCGGTGACCGATATCGTCGGGCTCTGGACCTTCCTGAAAAAGCGCGGGCATCAGTTGGGCGGGCTGTCGGCCCCGCGCTTCTTGCGGATGATCGGCAAGGACACCTTTGTACCGAGCTATGACGTGGTGGCGGCGTTGAATGCGCAGGACATCATCGACAAGGTACCGAGCAGTCTGCGCGACCTGGCGTTGGTCCAGGACGTGTTCAACCAGTGGCATGAAGAAAGTGGCGGGCGGCCGATGAGCCAGATTTCGATGATGCTGGCTTACACAGTGAATCATTGAGACCTAGTCGCTCCAATCGCGAGCAGGCTCGCTCCCACAGAGGATGTGTGTCGTTCACAAAATCCTCTGTGGGAGCGAGCCTGCTCGCGATGGCGTCAGATCAGGCGACAGAGATTTCGCCTTCACCCGCCAGCTTGCGGTTCAACTGATACCGCCACCGCACATACAACAACGCCGAGCAAAACACCGCCAGGCTCGCGCCCATCTCCAGCAAACCGAATACTTGCCGGTTCGGGTCATAGGCCGCCAATGCGCCCTTGATGAAATACAGGTTCACCACGAAGCACATCCACGAATGCCCGCGAGGGCTGCCGATGATTATCCCCGGTGCCAGAATCAGCAGTGGCACCAATTCGATCAACAGGATCACCCAGGGGCGTGCCCCGTGCAGATCGGCAATCGCCAGGTAGTAAACACACAGCAATCCCACCAGCCCGAAAAAACACAGCAGGCTGATGGCGCGCATCGCCTTGACCCGTGGTTCGAGCCATTCGAGGGCGGGCAGGATCTTCGGTTTCTTGGCCACCTCAGCTCTCCAGTTTCTGTGCAGTCTTGGCCAGGCGCATACCCAGCGCGCGGCACAGCGCCACTTCATGGGCATCCAGACCGCTTTTGCCATCGGCGCCGGCGTGGTGGCTGGCGCCGTATGGCGTACCACCGCCCTGGGTTTCCAGCAGTGCCGATTCGCTGTAGGGCAGGCCGGTGATCAGCATGCCGTGGTGCAGCAACGGCAGCATCATCGACAGCAGGGTGGTTTCCTGGCCGCCGTGCAGGCTCGCGGTGGAGGTGAACACACCGGCCGGTTTGCCCACCAGGGCGCCGGTCAGCCACAGGTTGCTGGTACCGTCGAGAAAGTACTTGAGCGGCGCGGCCATGTTGCCGAAGCGGGTCGGGCTGCCAAGCGCCAGGCCGGCGCAGTTCTTCAGGTCGTCGAGGCTGGCATAGAGTGCGCCTTCGTCGGGAATCTCCGGCGAAACGGCTTCGCACTCGGAGGAAATCGCCGGCACCGTGCGCAGGCGGGCCTCAAGCCCGGCCTGTTCGACACCACGGGCGATCTGCCGGGCCATTTCGTTGGTCGAGCCGCTGCGGCTGTAGTACAGAACCAGAATGTACGGTGCACTCATGGCAACAGTTCCAGGATCTGTTCCGGTGGGCGGCCGATGATGGCCTTGTCGCCGACTTCGAGTATCGGTCGCTCCATCAGTTTCGGGTGGGCGGCGATGGCGGCGATCAACTGCGCTTCGCTCAGGCTGCTGTCAGCCAGGTCGAGGGTCTTGTACTCGTCCTCGCCGGTGCGCAGCAATTGCCGCGTGCTGATCCCGAGTTTGCCCAGCAGGCTCTGGATCTGCGCGGCGTCCAGCGGGGTTTCCAGATAGCGGACCACGGTCGGGGTCAGGCCACGGGCTTCAAGCAGTTCGAGCGCACCGCGGGATTTCGAGCAGCGCGGGTTGTGATAAAGCGTCAGATCGGTCATGAGCGGGTCGCATCTTGCGTAAGGTGGCAGCTATTCTAACTGTGCAGCGCGCAATCCAGAACCGTGAGAGGCGATGGGTCGCAGGCGCATTTTATTTTTGACAAGGAACACGACATGACAAGGCGACTGGCAGCAGCATTGGCGATCATCGGAGCGTTGATGCTGGGGGGCTGCGGTAATGACTATGGCATCGACCAGGACGGCCACAAGATCGCCGCCGACCGACTGGACGGCAAATGGCTGGTGCTCAACTACTGGGCAGAATGGTGCGGGCCTTGCCGTACCGAGATACCGGAGTTGAATGCCTTGGCCGAGCAGCTCAAGGACAAGAAAATAGGTGTGTTCGGGGTCAACTTCGACAATGTCCAGGGGCAAGAGCTGAAGGGCGCGAGCGAGAAACTGGGGATCAGGTTCACCGTGCTGGCCCAGGATCCTTCCGAACTGTTCGAGCTGCCGCGCAGCGAGGCGTTGCCGGTGACCTACATCATCGATGACAAGGGCAAGGTGCGTGAGCAGTTGATGGGTGAACAGACGGCGGCGGGGGTGATGGCCAAGCTTGAGGCGTTGCAGGCGAAGAATTGACTTTGCAGGAGCCGGCAAGCCGGCTCCTGCAAGGCTACGATCAACCCTCCTCAAGCCACCAACGCAGCGGCTTGCCTTCGGCTGGCCAGAAGCGGATCTGCTCGATCGGGGAGACGTCCCAGCGCTGGACGTTTTCCAGGGCCTGAAGGAAGCGTTTTTCCTGTTCCATCAGCGCCGGTGCACACAATTTGCGGGTGCTGCCGATTTTGCCGAAAGTCAGTTTGTCGCCATCGAGGGTGTACGGCGCAAACCAGTGGTTGCAGCCGCCATTGCCGTACGCCCGGCCGTCTTCGCCGAGGGTGATGGTCAGGTGGCTGTAGTCCATCAACGGCCGCTCGCCGATCCACTCCAGAATGTAGCTGCGATTGTGTTCAAGCTGCACCGGCTCGGCGGCGCAGCCCAGCAGGCTGGCGCCGACCATGGCGCTCACAGCGAGGCGTTTCATCACGCAGGCTCCTGGCATTTCGGGCACAGGTGTTTCTCGCCAACGGTGGTCCAGCCCAATTCGGCAATCCTTGCGGTGGCGGCAGGTTTTTCGGCCTTGTTGCCCAGCTTGGCATCGACGGCGAACTCGAAGCTCAGCTCTTTGGCGCAGCTGTCACAGTTCACTTGCCAGGTGTGGATGGCCAGTTCGCCGAACACCGGGCCACTGGCCACCGCGACCCATTGGCCGGGCGGGTTGATCAGGTGGCGAACCGTTTCGACGGTCAGGCGCATGGACAAGTCCCTGGCACCCTTGAGGGTCACGACCAGCACGTCATTGTTGCGAATCGAACCACCGTTGCCGGTGACTTGATAGCGCCCCGGCACCAGGGCGCGGCATTCGGTGAGGGTGTGTTGCGGGTTCATCAGGCTGTAGCGGAAATCGTGTTCGACCATGGGTCCTCCAAATATGCGCGATATGCTAGCACGGGCTTGCACGCCGCATCGCGCAGGCAGATGACCTTCGATCCGTTTCAGTCGCCCGTGACCTGGTTTTCCGGGGTGCCCGCCGTCCAGGCTGCAATGTTGCGCAATGTGGTGGCGGCAATCGCGTCCAGCGCTTCGCGGGTCAGGAAGGCCTGGTGCGCGGTGACGATCACGTTAGGAAAAGTCAGCAGCCTGGCCAGTACGTCGTCTTGCAACGGCAGGTCGGAGCGGTCCTCGAAGAACAACTGCGCCTCTTCCTCATATACATCCAGCCCCAGGTAACCCAGGCGTCCGTCTTTCAGTGCGTCGATCAGTGGCGGGGTGTCCACCAGGCCGCCACGTCCGGTATTGATCAGCATCGCGCCCGGTTGCATGTGCGCCAGGGACTCGCGGTTGATCAAGTGCCTGCTCTGCTCGTTGAGCGGGCAGTGCAGGCTGATGATCTGCGAGTCGGCCAGCAATAGCGGCAGGCTCAGGTAGCGCGCGCCGAGGGCTTCGACCTGTGGGTTGGGGTAGGGGTCATAGGCCAGTAACTGGCAGCCAAATCCGCTCATGATTTTGGCGAAGGTGGCGCCAATCTGACCGGTGCCGACCACGCCGACGGTCTTGCCCACCAGATCGAAACCGGTCAGCCCCTGCAGTCTGAAATCCCCTTCGCGAGTGCGGTTGTAGGCGCGGGGCAAGCGGCGGTTGAGTGCGAGGATCAGCGCTACGGCATGTTCGGCCACGGCGTGGGGCGAATAGGCCGGGACGCGCACGATGGCCAGTCCCAGTCGCTTTGCCGCTGGCAAGTCGACATGGTTGTAACCGGCCGAGCGCAGGGCGATCAGGCGTGTGCCACCGGCGGCCAGGCGTTCGAGTACCGCCGCGCCTAGGTCATCATTGATGAATGCGCAAACCGCTTCATACCCTTGGGCGAGCGCCACCGTGTCGAGGCTCAGGCGCGCAGGCTGAAATTGCAGCTCGATGCCGGGCGGTTGCTCGGCCGCGAGGAAGCTGTCGCGGTCGTAGTTCTGGCTGCTGAAAAGTATCGTACGCATGCGGTGCTCCTTGAAGGTGGCCTGCGCCGTTGAGCAAGCCGGCATTCGACAGTCGTCAGGTTAGCTCGCCGGCAACCCTTCGCGATTGCGCTGCATCAAGCATTCATACGCGCCTGGGCCGCCAGGCGATTGATTGCCCGGTCGAGCTCATCCAGTGCCACGCCGGCTTTCGGGTCCTGTTGCTTGAGCAGGGTTTCACTGCGTTGGCAGGCCGCACGCAATTGCGGTACGCCGCAGTAACGCGTCGCGCCATGCAGGCGATGGACCCGTTCGATCAGGGCGTTGTGGTCATTGCTTTGCTGAGCCTGTCGGATGGCTTCGCGGTCAGCCTCCAGTGACGCCAGCAGCATTGCCAGCATGTCTGCAGCCAGGTCAGCCTTGCCGGCGGCCAGGCGCAAGCCCTCCTCGTGGTCGAGCACCAGCAGGTCTTGAGCGCCAGCATGCCCATCGCCGGAGCGCTCCGGGCTGTGATTGCGTAGCGCCAGGCCGGTCCACTTCAGCACCACCTGGGCCAATTGCCGTTCGCTGATCGGTTTGGTCAGGTAGTCGTCCATGCCGCTTTGCAGCAGCGCGCGTTTTTCGTTGGCCATGGCGTGAGCGGTGAGGGCCACGATCGGCAAAGGCGTGCAATGGCGTTCGCTTTCCCATTGGCGGATCGCCTCGGTGCTCTGGCGACCGTCCATGCCGGGCATCTGCACGTCCATCAACACCAGATCGAATGTCTCGTTCTGCACAGCCTTGACGGCGGCATAACCGCTTTCTACCGCGAGTACCCTGGCGCCCATGTCTTCGAGCAGGGTCTGCACCAGCATCAGGTTGGCCGGATTGTCGTCGACGCAAAGCACCTTCGGGGCGCGACTGGACAGCGGTTCGCCCGGTTCGCTGCGCATCGGACGCGGGCTGACCAGGTCAGACAGGGAGCGTCGCAGCTTGCGGGTGCAGGCCGGTTTCGCCTGGAGCTGGCTGTGGGGGTTGGGCACGGAAAGATGAAAGAGCGTCTGTTCCGTGGTCGGGCACAGCACCAACACTTTGCAGCCAAGATGTTCGAGGTCCCAGATGTGCTGGTTCAGGCGTTCCGGCGGCATGTCGTTACTGGTGATGCCGAGCACGGCAAGGTCGATCGCCTGGTCGGTCTGGTGGGCGGCGGTGACGCCATTGGTCAGGCTTTCCAGGGTATTGAACGGTGTGGTGCTGAGGCCGCAGTCTTCCAGTTGATGCTGCAATGCCTGCCGCGCCAGCTCGTGGTTTTCCAGTACCGCCACCCGGCGCCCGAGCAAGGGTGCGCAGGGCAGGTCTTCGGCATCGTCGCGGGTTTTCGGCAGGCTCAGGCTGATCCAGAACTCCGAGCCTTCCCCCGGCGTGCTGTCGACACCGATCTCGCCGCCCATCTGTTCAATCAGACGCTTGGAAATCACCAGGCCCAGGCCAGTGCCGCCGGGTTGCCGCGACAGCGAGTTGTCGGCCTGGCTGAAGGCCTGGAACAGGGCGCGTACGTCCTGGTTCGACAGACCGATGCCCGTGTCCTGAATGCTGATGCGCAACTGCACGGTGTCTTCGTGTTCTTCTTCGAGCATGGCGCGGGCGACGATGGTGCCTTCGCGGGTGAACTTGATCGCGTTGCTCACCAGGTTCGTCAGAATCTGCTTGAGCCGCAGCGGGTCGCCCACCAGTGACAGCGGTGTGTCCCGGTACACCAGGCTCACCAGTTCCAGCTGCTTGGCGTGGGCGGCCGGGGCGAGGATGGTCAGGGTGTCCTGCAGCAGGTCGCGCAGGTTGAACGGAATATGGTCGAGCACCAGTTTGCCGGCCTCGATTTTCGAGAAATCGAGAATCTCGTTGATGATGCCCAGCAGGCTGTCGGCGGATTTTTCGATGGTGCCCAGGTAGTCGAGCTGGCGCGGGGTGAGCTCGCTTTTTTGCAGCAGGTGGGTGAAGCCGAGAATGCCGTTGAGCGGCGTGCGGATTTCATGGCTCATGTTGGCCAGGAATTCGGACTTGATCCGGCTCGCTTCCAGGGCTTCCTTGCGCGCCAGGTCCAGCTCGATGTTCTGGATCTCGATGGTTTCCAGGTTCTGGCGCACATCTTCGGTGGCCTGGTCGATGCTGTGCTGCAATTCTTCCTGGGCGTTCTGCAGGGTGCCGGCCATGCGGTTGATGCCGGAGGCCAGTTCGTCCAGTTCCTGGCTGCCGAGGGGCGGCAAGCGGGTTTCCAGATGACCGTCCTTGAGTTGGGCCACGGCCTGCTTGATCTGGCTCAACGGCCGATTGATCGTGCGCCCCATTCGCAGGGCCAGCAATGCCGCCCCCGTCAGCCCCCCGGCAATCAGCATCAGGCTGGCGAACAGGCTGCGGTAACCACGTAACAGCATGCTGTTGTGGGACAGTTCAAGCTCGACCCAGCCCAGCAGGCGGTCGGCTTCTTCGGGAATCACGTCTCCGGCCAGGTTGCGGTGTTTGCCGAATACCGGCAGCAGATAGCGGGTCGCATCGCTGCCACTGCGGCGCAGCATCTGCGTGCCACTGCCGGAAGGTGTCTGGTTGAGCATGGTCGGGCCGGCGTGGGCCAGCAGCGTGCGGTCAGGAGCCAGGAAGGTCACGGCCCGTACGTCGGTTTGTTCCAGGGCCTGGGTGGCGATGCGCTCGAGCAGTTCGTTGTCCTGATGGCCCATGGCTGGCGCCGCCAGTGGAGCCAACTGCTCTGCGATCATTTCGCCGCGCTGCATGAGCTGGGTTTGCAGGTCAGCCTGTTGCATCCAGGTAAAATATCCCCCCAGCACTAACGCCATCAGGCTGGTTGGCAGCAGGGTCAGCAACAGCACGCGGCCTTTGATTCCCAGTTTCTTGAGCACGCATCTCTCCTGCATCCCGCAATTTATTGACCTGCACATGCATCCACCATGCATCCCTTGCGCAGTGTAGCGATTTGCTTGCGGGCAATCCTCGTAAAAATGATGCAGTCATTCGTCGGCCAGGACGAGTCATTGGTGATATAGGCCAACCGCAGGTTGCTCCTGACGAGGCAATCTTGAATAATCGCTCAACTGAGAATTATTTGCAGATAGTCATGACTCCCATCACTGCCGGCCTCCCGCGAATCCTGTCCATCGAAGACGACCTTGTGCTCGGCGCCTACGTGCATGAGCACCTGGACCGTAGCGGTTTTCAGGTGACCTGGTGCCAGAACGGCCAGGAGGGCCTGGACATTGCCCGCCGGCAGCCTTTCGATGTGGTGTTGATGGATATTCTGCTGCCGGGCATGGACGGTCTGGCGGTACTGACCCAGTTGCGCCAGAGCCATTCCACCCCGGTGTTGCTGATGTCGGCCCTCGGTGCCGAAGCCGACCGTATCAGCGGCTTTCGCCTGGGGGCCGATGATTACCTGCCAAAGCCCTTCAGCATGGTGGAGTTGCGGGTGCGCATCGAAGCCATTCTGCGCAGGGTGGCACTCGACCGCCGGCCGGTGCCGACAGCGCCTGCTCCTTCGATGGACAGCCTGCGTTTCGACGATGAAAGCTTCGAGGTCTTTTACGGGGAACAGGCTGGCGGCCTGACCCGCAGCGAGTATCGGTTGCTGGAGACGTTGCACCGCACTACCGATGAAGTACTGAGCAAAGCCTTCCTTTATCAACAGGTGCTGCAACGCGGTTATGCGGCCCATGACCGTAGCCTGGACATGCACATCAGCCAGATCCGTCGCAAGCTCAAGGCCATCGGCTACACCGAGCGCGAAGTGCGTACGGTATGGGGCAAGGGCTACATCCTGAGCGCCGCCGATGAAATGTAATTTGCCGGGCAGGCATTCGCTGTTCTGGAAACTGGCCTGTCTATTGGTCGCTTTCTGTCTGCTGATGATCTGGCTGAGTTGGTCCTGGGGTCGGTACATGGAGCAGCGTAACCAGTTCCTCTCCGATGAGGCCCGTGGCACCCTGACACGCTATGCCGCCGAGGCCGAGCAGGCATGGCGGCAGCGGCAGGGCGCCGGTGTCGATGACTGGCTGCAAGGCATGCATCAGCGGGAAAAAGGCTGGGTCGGTGTGATCGGCGGTGATTTGCAGTCCTTGAGCAACCAATCGCTGACAGACAAGGAAGTCGAGCGCCTGACTTTTTTGCGCGGCCTCGATTGGCCGATCCACAAGAAAGGCCAACCCTGGATGCGCATACCGTTTCCCGGTGACCCGTCCGCCGGCAGCCTGGTGATCGAGTTGCCCAAGCGCTTCGTACCCGGGCGTTACCGGGTGTTCTGGCGGGTGATCACCAACGGCGTGATTCCGGGAATGTTCACCTTGCTGCTGTGCGTCGGGTTGTATCGCTTGCTGGTGGTGCCGCTCAACAGCCTGCGTGAACAGGCCAATGCCTGGCGTGCCGGTCAACTGAACGTACGACTGTCGAGCCGCACCACCAATCGTTCCGATGAACTGGGCGAGTTGGGCAGGGCGTTCGATCACATGTCCGAGCGCCTGCAAAGCACCGTGGCCTTGCAGCAACAGTTATTGCGCGACCTGTCCCACGAATTGCGTACGCCGCTGAGCCGCCTGCGCGTGGCCAGTGAAAGTGAACAGGGGCTCGAAGCCTTGCGCGAACGCATCGGCCGTGAGGTCGATGGCATGCAGCGCCTGGTGGAAGACACATTGCAACTGGCGTGGCTCGATACCGAACGCACCCGGTTGCCCGACGAAGCGATCCAGGTCCAGGCCCTGTGGGAAATGCTCACTGAGAACGCCTGCTATGAAAGTGGTTGGCCCGATACGCAGTTGCAATGCACGGTGGATGCATCCTGCTGGGTTCGCGGTCATCTCAACACCCTGGCCCAGGCGCTGGAAAACATTCTGCGTAATGCGATTCGGCATTCACCGGCGGGAGGCATTGTCCAACTGGGCGGTCGGCGTGATGGCGATTTCTGGCACCTGTGGCTGGAGGATCACGGCGGCGGCGTGGCGCAAGCTGATCTGGAGCGGATCTTCCTGCCGTTTACCCGACTGGACGGTTCGCGGCCGGGGGATGGTGGGTTCGGCCTCGGCTTGAGCATCGCCCGAAACGCGGTGCAGCGTCAGGGCGGACAGCTGTGGGCACAGAACACCGGGACCGGGTTGCGCCTGAATATGCGGTTGTTGGCGGATGATGGCGATGTCAGTGACAACGCCATCGCGAGCAGGCTCGCTCCCACATTGACCGTGTTTCAACCACAAATTGTGTGATCACCTCAGCCCTCTGTGGGAGCGAGCCTGCTCGCGATGAGGCCCTTCCACACACCGATAAATCCGGGCTTATTCCCATAAACCATAAGCACCACACTTTGCGTGATATGGCCTGCGAACGTTTGCCGGTATGATAGGCACCCCCGCAGTCTGGATTGCGAATACGCCATGACCTTGCAGTACCCAACCATCGCCGATTGCGTCGGCAACACTCCGCTGGTCCGTTTGCAGCGCCTGCCCGGCGCCACCAGCAATACCCTATTGCTCAAGCTCGAAGGGAACAACCCGGCGGGTTCGGTCAAGGACCGTCCGGCGCTGTCGATGATCACCCGCGCCGAACTGCGCGGGCAGATCCACGCCGGCGATACGCTGATCGAGGCGACCTCGGGCAACACCGGGATCGCCCTGGCCATGGCCGCCGCGATCAAGGGTTACAAGATGATCCTGATCATGCCGGACAACTCCAGCGCCGAGCGCAAGGCAGCCATGACCGCCTATGGCGCCGAGCTGATTCTGGTCAGCCAGGAAGAAGGCATGGAAGGCGCCCGTGACCTGGCGCAGAAGATGGAAGCCGAAGGTCGCGGCAAGGTACTGGATCAGTTCGCCAACGGTGACAACCCCGAGGCGCACTACACCACTACTGGCCCGGAAATCTGGCGCCAGACCCAGGGCACCATCACTCATTTCGTCAGCTCCATGGGCACCACCGGCACCATCATGGGCGTGTCGCGCTACTTGAAAGAGCAGAACGACAACGTGCAGATCGTCGGCCTGCAACCGATGGAAGGCTCGGCGATCCCGGGTATCCGCCGCTGGCCTCAGGAATACCTGCCGAAGATCTACCAGGCCGACCGCGTGGACCGGATCGTCGACATGGCCCAAAGCGAAGCCGAAGACGTGACCCGTCGTCTGGCCCGCGAAGAAGGCATTTTCTGTGGTGTGTCCTCGGGCGGTGCCGTGGCGGCAATGCTGCGTCTGTCCAAAGAAGTTGAAAACGCGGTGATCGTCGCGATCATCTGCGACCGTGGCGACCGTTACCTGTCGACCGGCATTTTCGACGCGCCCAACTGATGGCCAAACATGAAAGAGGCCTGCGCTTCCAGCCCACCGGCGGCAGCAAGGCCCCGCAAGTCCCGACCGGCAAAAAGCAGCGCCTGACCATCGAGCGCCTGGCCAATGACGGTCGCGGTATCGCGTTTTTCGAAGGTCGCACCTGGTTCGTCATCGGCGCTTTGGCCGGTGAAGAGATCGAGGCGCGCGTCCTCGGTGCCCACGGCAAAGTGGTCGAGGCGCGCACCGAACGGGTGTTCAAGGCCAGCGAATTGCGCCGCCCGGCGCCGTGCGCCCATGCCGGCCGCTGCGGTGGTTGCAGCGTGCAACATCTGCCCCACAACGAACAGCTTGCCCTGAAACAGCGCATGCTCGCCGAGCAGTTGTCGAGGGTCGCGGGCGTCGAACCCGAAGAGTGGGCGGCGCCATTGAGCGGTGCGGAGTTCGCTTATCGGCGTCGTGCTCGCGTCGCGGTGCGCTGGGACATGAAGGCGAAAAAACTCGAAGTCGGTTTCCGTGCCGCCGGCAGCCAGGACATTGTGGGCATCGATGATTGCCCTGTGCTGGTACAGCCTTTGCAACCGATCATGGCCCGCTTGCCGGAGATGCTGCGGCGCTTGAGCAAACCCCAGGCACTTGGGCATGTGGAGTTGTTCAGCGGCTCGACGCTGGCCGTGTTGCTGCGGCACATGGCGCCGCTGTCCGACGCCGACCTGACCATCCTCAAGGATTTCTGCGCGTTCCATCAAGCCCAGTTGTGGCTGCATGGCGACGGCGAACCACAACCGGTCGAGGTCGATCAGTCGTTGGGCTATCGTCTTGAACAGTGGGGCCTGGAGCTGGCGTATCGTCCAGGCGATTTCATCCAGGTCAACGCCGCGGTCAACGAAGCGATGGTCGCCCAGGCGCTGGACTGGCTGAAGCCGACAGCGGATGAGCGCGTACTCGACCTGTTCTGTGGCCTTGGCAACTTTGCCTTGCCGCTGGCCAAGGCCGCTCGTGAAGTGGTGGCGGTCGAAGGCGTGCAAGTGATGGTCGATCGGGCAGCGGCGAATGCCGCTAGCAACAATTTGCATAATGCGAAGTTTTTTCAGGCCGATTTATCCCTGCCTTTGACGGACGCCGAATGGGCCGCCGAAGGCTTTTGTGCGGTACTCTTGGACCCACCGCGTGACGGTGCTTTCGAGGTTGTGCGCAAGCTCAGGAGCCTGGGCGCAGAACGTTTGGTGTATGTGTCGTGCAATCCGGCAACGCTGGCGCGCGACACGGTCGAATTGATCAAGCAGGGCTACCGGTTAAAACGTGCCGGGATTCTCGATATGTTTCCTCAAACGGCACATGTCGAGGCCATGGCGTTATTTGAAGCGAGCTAGGATGCTCGTCTGGTCCGACTGGCCCGCCCGTGCAGCCGCGCACGGGCAACGAAGGTCAGCGATTTGACGCATTGAATCTGCGTCGTAGGGAAGGTAAGCAAGATGGTACAGGTGAGAGCACACCAGCCAATCAACACCGACGGCAGTATCAATCTCGAGGCTTGGCTCGATCATGCGGTCAGTGTCGATCTGGCACTGGATCGCGAAGCCTTGAAAGAGGCCTGCGAGTACGCTCGCGAGGCCGAACAACAAGCCAATGCGGCACAGAATCTGTGGTCGGAAGGTAACTCGACTTTCCGTACCGGGCTTGAGATCGCCGAGATCCTGGCCGATCTCAAACTCGACCAGGACTCACTGGTCGCCGCGATCCTGTATCGAGGCGTACGTGAAGGCCAGATCAAGTTGCCGGCCGTCAGCCAGCGCTTTGGTCCGGTGGTGTCCAAGCTCATCGACGGCGTGCAGCGCATGGCCGCGATCAGCGACAGCCTGAGCCCGCGTAAATCCCTGGTGCTGGGCACCCAGGGCCAGGTGGAAAACCTGCGCAAGATGCTGGTGGCCATGGTCGACGACGTTCGCGTCGCCCTGATCAAGCTGGCCGAGCGTACGTGCGCAATCCGTGCGGTGAAGACCGCCGACGACGAAAAACGCAACCGCGTGGCCCGTGAAGTCTTTGACATCTACGCGCCGCTGGCCCATCGCCTGGGTATCGGTCACATCAAGTGGGAACTGGAAGACTTGTCTTTCCGTTACCTCGAACCCGACCAGTACAAGCAGATCGCCAAGCTGCTCCATGAGCGGCGACTGGATCGCGAGCGTTTCATCAGCGACGTGATGAGCCAGCTGAAAAATGAATTGCAGGCCACCGGCGTCGATGCCGACATCAGCGGCCGGGCCAAACACATCTATTCGATCTGGCGCAAAATGCAGCGCAAGGGTCTGGAGTTCAGCCAGATCTACGACGTGCGTGCCGTGCGCGTGCTGGTGCCGGAAATGCGCGATTGCTACACCGCGCTCGGCATCGTCCACACCCTGTGGCGACACATCCCGAAAGAGTTCGACGACTACATCGCCAACCCCAAGGAAAACGGTTATCGCTCGCTGCACACCGCGGTGATCGGGCCCGAGGGCAAGGTGCTGGAAGTGCAGATCCGCACTCACTCGATGCACGAAGAAGCCGAACTCGGCGTGTGCGCGCACTGGCGCTACAAGGGCACCGACGTCAAGTCCGGCTCCAATCACTACGAAGAGAAAATCTCCTGGCTGCGCCAGGTGCTCGAATGGCACGAAGAGTTGGGTGACATCGGCGGGCTGGCGGAACAGTTGCGGGTGGATATCGAGCCGGACCGGGTCTACATCTTCACCCCGGACGGTCACGCCATCGACTTGCCGAAGGGCGCGACCCCGCTGGACTTCGCCTACCGCGTCCACACCGAAATCGGTCACAACTGCCGTGGCGCCAAGATCAACGGGCGCATCGTGCCGCTCAACTATAGCCTGCAAACCGGTGAACAGGTCGAGATCATCACCAGCAAGCACGGCACCCCGAGCCGTGACTGGCTGAACCCGAACCTGGGCTACGTCACCACGTCGCGGGCACGGGCGAAGATCGTTCACTGGTTCAAGCTGCAGGCTCGTGACCAGAACGTCGCGGCCGGTAAAACCCTGCTCGAGCGCGAACTCAATCGCCTCGGCCTGCCGGCGGTGGATTTCGACAAGCTGGCCGACAAGGCCAACATGAAAACCGCCGAAGACCTGTTCGCCGCCCTCGGCGCCGGGGATCTGCGCCTGGCGCAACTGGTCAACCTGGCGCAGCAACTGGTCGAGCCGGAGCGTGGCAACGAACAGCTTGAACTGATTCCACGCAAGGCCACCGGCTACAAACCGGGCAAGCGCGGCGACATCCAGATCCAGGGCGTCGGCAACCTGATGACCCAGATGGCCGGCTGCTGCCAGCCGCTGCCGGGGGATGCCATCGTCGGTTACATCACCCAGGGCCGTGGGGTGAGCATTCACCGCCAGGACTGCGCCTCGGTGCTGCAACTGAGCGGGCGCGAACCGGAACGGATCATCCAGGTCAGCTGGGGCCCGGTGCCGGTGCTCACCTATCCGGTGGATATCGTCATTCGTGCCTACGACCGTTCCGGTCTGCTGCGTGACGTCTCGCAGGTTTTGCTCAACGAGCGGATCAACGTGCTGGCGGTCAACACCCGTTCGAACAAGGAGGACAACACTGCGTTGATGTCCCTGACCATCGAGATTCCGGGGCTGGATGCATTGGGGCGGTTGCTGGGGCGGATTTCCCAGTTGCCGAACATCATCGAAACCCGGCGTAACCGTACGCCCTGAGACGGGAGCGCTTTACTGTAGGAGCGAGCTTGCTCGCGATGAACCAGAGAACGGCGCGTTCATTCAGATTGCACGCGTCATCGTTAACGTCCATCGCGAGCAGGCTCGCTCCTACAGGGAGCGGAAAGAGACTGAACGATGTATTCACTTGAAGACCTGCTGCACCTGATGAACCGCCTGCGCGATCCGCAGTACGGTTGTCCGTGGGACATCAAGCAAACCTGGGCCACCATCGTCCCGCACACCCTTGAAGAAGCCTATGAAGTTGCCGATGCCATCGAGCGCGGCGACTTCGATCACGTGCAGGGCGAGCTGGGCGATCTGTTGTTCCAGGTGGTGTATTACAGCCAATTGGCCCGGGAAGAAGGGCGCTTCGAGTTCGCCGGCGTGGTCGACAGCATCACCCGAAAGCTGATCCGCCGTCATCCTCACGTGTTCCCCACCGGCGATCTCTACGCACCACTGGATGTCCCACGCCTGAGCGAAGCGCAGGTCAAGCAGCGTTGGGAAGAGATCAAGGCCGAGGAGCGCGCGGAGAGGTCCTCGGCGCCTGAACAGCTGTCGTTGCTCGATGACGTCCCCGCTGCAATGCCGGCGTTGTCACGCTCGGCGAAATTGCAAAAGCGCGCAGGGCAGGTCGGCTTCGACTGGCCGGACGCCTTGCCGGTGTTGGATAAAGTGCGTGAAGAGCTCGATGAAGTCCTCGAAGCCATGTCGGAAAATGATCCCGAGGCCGTGGCCGACGAGATCGGTGACCTGCTGTTTTCCGTGGTCAATCTGGCGCGGCATCTCAAGGTTGATCCGGAAACGGCACTGCGTGGCGCCAACGCCAAGTTTGAAAGACGCTTTCGTTTTATCGAACAGGCATTGCGCGACACCCGCCGTCCCATGGAAGATTGCACCCTCGAAGAGTTGGACGCCTTGTGGGGCGAAGCCAAACGTCAGGAAAAGAATTTGCCCAGCTGCGGTTGAGCAGTGGCCTAAGTGAGTAATAAGCACCATGAGCATTTCCCTTCGCGACCAGTTGCTCAAAGCAGGGCTGGTCAACCAGAAGCAGGCCAAGCAGGTCAGCAAAGACAAGCAGAAACAGCAACGCCTGGCCCACAAAGGCCAGATCGAGCTGGATGACTCCCAGCAGCGCGCGGCACAGGAAGCCATGGCCGAGAAGGTCAAGCGCGACCAGGAGCTCAACCGCCAGCAGCAGGAAAAGGCTGAGGCCAAGGCCCGTGCCGCGCAGGTCAAGCAATTGATCGAAGTCTCGCGTTTGCCGAAATTGACGACCGAGGATTACTACAACTTCGTCGACGACAAGAAGGTCAAGCGCATCTGCGTCAACACCCTGATGCGCAACAAGCTCAGCAGCGGTTCGCTGGCCATCGTGCATCACGCTGGCGGCTACGAAGTGATTCCGCGCGAGGCGGCATTGAAGATTCAGGAGCGCGACCCGCAACGCATCGTGCAGTTGAATGTGCAGACCGAAGAAGTCAGCGTCGAGGACGATCCGTACGCGGCCTACAAGATCCCTGATGATCTGATGTGGTAATCGCTTCTCTGGCATTACATGTTTGTTAGTACATTGCTGGATTAATCAATTGAACCCGAAAGGTCGCGTCGATACGATCTCTCGGGTTTTCTTTTGCCCGAAGTATTCTCAGGGAAGAGAACTAATGGAATGAAGTTCAATGAATAAGGATATTCTCAATGCTGGTAAGTATCGCCTCGTTACGCCAACCCACTTTTAAATCGCAGCTTTCACAGCCGCGACAACTCGATCAATCCATTCACGATTACCTGGACGACGAGCTTGTCGTACGGGCGGAGCTTGTACGCCGAAAGATCAAGATCGCTGCGAAAGCTGCTCGCGACGATCACGGCAGTCCCGCGTGCGTTTTCGTTACCTTGCCTGAGTTTTTCTGGAACATTCCCTGGCACGAAGTCCGTAATGAACAGGAGCTTCACGAACTGAACTCTGCCTATCTGACGAAGGTGACTGAATGTGTGACGCTTTTGATAAGCGATCTGCCAGTGGAGCGCTACGGCAAGATCGTTTTATTGGCGGGAAGTTGTGCGACGTTGATCAAGGTGGGAGAGGGGGAGTCGAGCTATTACGATGTCATCAATTATGTGCTGACCATTTCCAATAAGGAATATGAGGTCGACATGCCGCTGATGTCGATGTGGCCGAAACGTTATGTGTCAGGAATTGATTTTGGAAAAAATGTAGGAGCGGAAGACGGGTACTGGTTTTTCAAGTTGTTCGATCAGGTCGTGGTAAGGGTAAAGACAGTCAGTAGTGTGCAGGCCGAGCACAGTTACTTTGGTGGCTACGAAGGAACGTTTATTAACAGCCTTGTAGCGGGTTGCCCATTCGGCATCAATTTGTGCCTGGATTATGCGGTGTTGAAAGACGGTGAGCGGGACAAGGAAGTTGAACTGACGGGGGCAAAAATCGATTTTCTGATTGCCTGTGGCATGGACTTCGATTACGGCAAGCGTCATCTGTCTTCGCTTCAGTTTGCCGTCCGCAATGACGGCATGGGCGATGGTGAGTGCGAGGTGGTGAAACTTGAGGCGGGCTGGATCGTCGGTGTTGTTCCTTCGGTGGTGATCGACGACACCCTTCATTTAGCGGCCTTTCAGATTGCCTGAGCCGCGTGCCTTGGTCGCAGCCTGCCCGTGGGGGGAGGGGCAGGCTGCACGGTGGTGGAGTCTGTCTTCAACGGGTTGCGAGCTCGCGGTCGCGCTCGAGCATTTCCAGTTCGGCCCTGTAGTGTTGCGCTTCGGTCTCGGAGTGGAACATCCCGACCAGCAGGTCTTGTTGATGCACGTCCCAGATCCGGATACCGGCGGCTACACCCTCGTGGGATTTATGTGAATCGTCGCGTTCGGTTACTTTTACAGTCATCTGCTAGCTCCAATCTCTGTTATCTGCAGCAAGGCGTGTGCAGGTCTCTGTTATAGATGTTGGTAGCTTGCTAAGTAAACGACTGAGTTTGGTACGGGTTTTTTACAAAAACGGAAACAGTCCTGCAGCCCGCTAAACACGCGACATTCGGTTGCTGGGCATTAAGTTTCATGACAAAAGCTTCATGTTGGAAGCACCGCAAATCCGGTCTCGAGCATAAAACCAGTGGGAGCGAGCCTGCTCGCGAAAGCGGTGTGTCAGCCAATAAATATGTCGACTGATACTCCCTTTTCGCGAGCAGGCTCGCTCCCACAGGTCTTGCATCTGTCTTGGGCTTTTCTCAAGGCAAAAAAAACGCCCCGAACCAGTCGGGGCGTTTTTTGTGCGGCGTTATGACGGGGTATTACTTACCCTGCCAGCGCTTCAGTACCAAGGTGGCGTTGGTGCCACCGAAACCGAAGCTGTTGCTCATCACGGTGTTGATGCTGGCGTTTTCGCGGGTCTTGGTCAGTACCGGCAGGTCGGCCACTTCAGGGTCCAGCTCGTCGATGTTGGCGGAGCCGGCAATGAAGTTGCCTTCCATCATCAGCAGGCAGTAGATCGCTTCGTGAACACCAGCGGCGCCCAGGGAGTGACCCGACAGGCTCTTGGTGGAGCTGATGGCCGGAGCCTTGTCGCCGAACACTTCACGCACGCCTTTCATTTCCGCGACGTCGCCGACCGGGGTCGAGGTGCCGTGGGTGTTCAGGTAGTCGATCGGGGTATCGACGGTGGACAGCGCCTGCTGCATGCAGCGGATCGCGCCTTCGCCGCTCGGGGCAACCATGTCGTAGCCGTCGGAGGTCGCGCCGTAGCCGACGATTTCCGCGTAGATCTTCGCGCCGCGGGCCAGAGCGTGTTCCAGCTCTTCAACCACGACCATGCCGCCACCGCCGGCAATGACGAAACCGTCACGCTTGGCGTCGTAGGCACGGGAAGCTTTTTCCGGGGTTTCGTTGTACTGGGTGGACAGGGCGCCCATGGCGTCGAACAGGAACGATTGGCTCCAGTGTTCTTCTTCACCGCCGCCGGCGAAAACGATGTCCTGCTTGCCCAGCTGGATCTGCTCCATGGCGTTACCGATGCAGTGAGCACTGGTGGCGCAAGCGGAGGAGATCGAGTAGTTCACACCCTTGATCTTGAACGGCGTGGCCAGGCAGGCGGAAACGGTGCTGCCCATGGTCCGCGTGACGCGGTACGGGCCGACGCGCTTGACGCCTTTCTCGCGCAGGATGTCCAGCGCTTCCATCTGGTTCAGGGTCGACGCGCCACCGGAACCAGCGATCAGGCCGGTACGCACGTTGGAAACCTGTTCTTCGGTCAGACCGGAATCTGTGATGGCATCTTTCATGGCCAGGTAGGCATAAGCTGCCGCGTGGCCGACGAAGCGATAGATCTTGCGATCGATCAGTTCTTCAAGGTTGAGGTCAATGGAGCCGGAAACCTGGCTACGCAGACCCATTTCGGCATATTCCGGGTTGAACCGGATGCCAGGGCGGCTTGCACGCAGGTTAGCGGAGACGGTCTCTTTGTCATTGCCCAGGCAAGAAACGATGCCCAGACCAGTGATAACGACGCGGCGCATGCGAATAACCCTTAGAAGTTGTCAGTGGAGGTGAACACGCCGACCCGGAGGCCTTCGGCGGTGTAGATTTCGCGACCGTCGACAGTGACCGAACCGTCGGCGATGGCCAGGTTCAGTTTGCCTTTGAGGACGCGCTTGATATGAATGTTATAGGTGACTTTCTTGGCGGTCGGCAGGACCTGGCCGAAGAATTTCACTTCGCCCGAACCCAGCGCACGACCACGGCCCGGCAGGCCTTGCCAGCCCAGGAAGAAACCGACCAGTTGCCACATGGCGTCCAGGCCCAGGCAGCCCGGCATCACCGGATCGCCTTCGAAGTGGCAGGCGAAGAACCACAGGTCCGGATTGATATCCAGCTCGGCGACCAATTCACCTTTGCCGTACTTGCCACCTTCTTCGCTGATCAGGGTGATGCGATCAACCATCAGCATGTTCGGGGCGGGCAGTTGCGCGTTACCTGGGCCGAACAGCTCACCGCGACTGCAGCGCAGCAGGTCTTCCCGGGTAAAGGCGTTTTGTTTGGTCATGCGAGCTCCTCAATAGTCCCATGCGGCAGGTGGGGCAAATCTTCCCGGCCGATCGAAGCGTTCATGCCTCGAACCGGCAGCCTACTCATAGACTATTGCGTTGTGGTGAAAGTCACAGCACCAAGGACATGAATGTACACTTGTGCACTGAAATTATTATTCAAGCCCCTTTTCGGGCCTGTTCGGGGGCTTAAGACTGCCGCACTTTCGCCTTTCACGCCAGTCGCAGATGCTCGAAAGGCCTGTACTACTGCACCCAGCGTTGCAGAATTTGCTGCAGATCAGTCCGTTTGAACGGCTTGGCCAGGTAATCGTTCATCCCCGCCGACAGGCAGGCTTCACGGTCGCCCTGCAAGGCGTTGGCGGTCAGGGCGATGATCGGCAGGTCGGTGCAACCGGGCAGCTTGCGGATTTGTCGGGTGGCTTCATAGCCATCGATGATCGGCAAGCGGCAATCCATCAGGATCGCTTCAAAGATCAGGCTCTCGGCACTGCGTACCGCCTGCGCGCCGTCGGCGGCGACACTGACCTTGAAGCCCAGGCTGCGCAACATGGCTTCGATGACGGTCTGGTTGACCGGGTTGTCTTCGACCAACAGCACATTGCGCCCTTCGCCGTTGCTGTTGCGCGATTGCGCGCGAGGGGGTAACAGCGGTTGTGTCTGCTGGTGCAATGCCAGGGGGATTTCCAGGGTGAACACCGAACCGCGGCCTTCCTCGCTCTGCGCGCGCAAGGTGCCCCCCATGCGTTCGGCCAGGGTACGGGCAATCGGCAGGCCCAGCCCCGTGCCACCGTAGCGTCTCGAGATAGAGCTGTCGGCCTGCTGGAACGCGTTGAACATCAATTCCAGGCTTTGCGCCGGGATGCCGATACCGCTGTCGCGCACGGTGCAGGTGAACCACAGCAACTCGTGGTCCAGCGACTGCCACTGCGCCTCAATGGTGACGTGGCCCTTTTCGGTGAACTTCAGCGCATTGCCGACCAGGTTGACCAGTATCTGCCGGATACGCGTCGGGTCGCCCTTGACCTGCAAGCCGCGCATGTCGTCGGGGATCATCAGTTGCAGGTCCAGACCGCGTTGCGCGGCGCTGTGCTGGAACGACTGGGCGCAACTGACGATCAGGTCGGCGAGGTTGAACGGGATGTGCTCCAGCTCCAGCTCTGAACGTTCGATCCGCGAGAAATCCAGGATGTCGTTGATGACCTTGAGCAAGTGCTCGGTGGACTCCGAGGCCAGCGCCGCGTACTCCACCTGCTCCTCGGTCATGTCGGTGGTTTCAAGCAACTGCAGCATGCCCAGTACGCCATTCATCGGTGTGCGCAGTTCATGGCTCATCATGGCGAGGAAATCGGATTTGGCGTTGTTGGCCTTTTCCGCTTCTTCGCGGGTCTGGATCAACTGCGCCATGGCTTGATGCTGTTCGCGGCTGGCCTGCTCGAGACCGCTGGCGAGGTTATTGATGTGTTGCGACAGCGCCCCCAGCTCGGTGTCGTCGACAATGGGCAGCGGTGTCTTGTAGTCGCCGTCCTGGATCGCCTTGACCGCATTGCCGATATCACGGATCGGTTGCGACAGGCTGCCCGCCAGGCGCCGGGCCACGAGGAAGGTAAACAGCAGGGCGAACAGCGCCAGGATGGCGGCCTTGAGCACGATTTCCTGCTGGCGCCGGCTGAAGGCATCGTTGGACAGCCCGACGATCACCCGGCCCAGATAGTCTTCGACAGGGGCCACGGTGGCGGTTTTGCTGCTCTGGAAAAAATCATTGTGCAACGCGATGCGCTGGAGCCGAATCGGTGCCTGGAACACTTCGAGCTGTTGCGCGCGATTGTGGTGTTCGTTCGGTTGTTCAACGTACACCAGAACCCGGTTGGCGCTGTCCTGGATTTCCAGAAAACTCACATTGGGCGTGGCCAGCGTCGCCTTGAGCAAGGTTTCGAGCACTTCGATGTTGCCCGAAATCACTCCGTACTCGGTGGCCGGGGCCAGTTGATTGGCGATCAACTGGCCGGTGTGGGTGATTTCCTGACGCAGATCCTGGATACGCACGAACGTGAAGAAGCTGATCAGCAACAAGGTCAGCAGCAGTGCAGGGCCGAGGCTGATGAGTTGGGTGCGGGTGTTGATGTCCCAGCGACGGCGAAAGTTCATGGGCGGCGTTCTCCTTCAGCCAGCAGTGCGGCGACAGACGCTTCGTTTATCTGTTCGATACCCAATGAACGCGCCACCTGCGGATTGCTCGCGACCTTGAATCGATGGGGGTAGTGCGTGCGCGGCCAGGTGGCCGGTGGCCGGTCGAGCAATTCGTCGAGGACCGCCAGCCAGTCGCTCTGATCGCTATAGGTGCTGGCCAGGCTCCCGGCCTTGACGAATCCGGCGTTGGGTCCGATCAGCGCCACTTGTCGCGAGTAGCTGCTCAGCAGCAGGTTCTTTGCGGTTTGCGGGTTGTACAGGTCGGCATCATCCAGGCCCAGCAACACGTCACTGTCATTAAGCAGGGCCTGTAATGGACGACTGTCGTGAATGTTGTCCCAGCGCTGAGTGACTATCTCAAGACCCAGGGGGAGGGCGGCCTGACGCAGCTCATTCAAGAGGAATTCACTGTGGGTGTCGTAGAGCACACCGATGCGTCTGGCCTGGGGCAACAAGGTACGGGTCAAGCGCAACTGGCGGTCCAGTGGTGGATCGCTCCATAGCAGGCAAAGGCGCGCAGGCAGCGAGGTGTCCAAGCGTTGCCGGGCTTGCAGGCGGCTGATGCGCAATACGAGTGTCGCCGGGCCTTGGGCGTTCTGCAGGCGCCAGTCGAGGCTGGGCAGGTCGAGCAGTATCAAGCGGATGTTTTCCGGCAGCTTGTCCGGTATCGGCATTTTAGCCAGCGTCTGGAAGCGTATGTTATCGCTTGGTCGCAGCTCGCTCAGGGCTTGGGTAAACGCCCGCACAGCGGGGCTGTCTTCGGCCCCTGTGAGCAAAATGTCGGCCGCATGACTCGCCAGGCTGCCCAGCAGGCCGCTTGTCAGCAGGCAGAGTATGGCCAGCAGCCGACCCAGGGGTGGCATTCTGCAGGCCGGACGATTCGGCATCTTAAAGCTCCAGCTCCGCGCTGAAATACATCACATGGCGCTGGTCATAATTATTGTCGATGAAGGTGGTCGGCTGATTGTCCAGCCGTTGCTGTAGCACTGCGGCCAGTTCCAGGCTGGCCTTGCCCAGGGCGATACGTTTGGCGATGCGCGCATCGACCCGTTCGAAGCGGTAGCCGTTGAGGGCGTCATCGCCATAATAGAAAAGCGCACTGTTCCAGCCCTGGCCCCAATCCCGCAGCCATCCGGCCGAGCCACTGTTGCTTGCAGTCTGCCTGGCATCCAGCGGATTGCTGGCGTCGGCATCGACGTAGGCATAGGTCAGTCGCAGGCGATCGAGGCTGCCGACACGCCAGTCGAGCTGGGTTTCGGCTCCCGAAAAACGCGCTTTGTTGGCGTTGCTGGCGATGTACTGATTGTTGCGCAGCGGTTCACTGATCATGCCGGTGATTTCGTCGTGGAACAGCTTCACGTCGAGCACCAGCCCCGGTTCGGGAAAATAGCCGTTGTAGCCCAGCTCCCGGGAGCGCATGTGCTCTTGATCGAGATCGCCGGGGCCACGGGTCTTGACGAAATATCGGGCGCTGGACTGGCCAAAGGCACCGGGCTTGAGGTTGGTGACCTGATAACTCCAGTTGACGTTATTCTCGAACATGTCCGGCGAACGGACGGCCTCGGAGTACACCGCACGCAAGCCGTGGCGCGGATTGATCAGGTAGTTGACCGCTATGCGAGGTGTCAACGAACTGCCGATCAACCGGGTGTCCTCGAACATGGCACCGCCTTGCAGCAGCCAGTGTTCGGTGGCACGCCACTCGAACTGGCCGAACGCCCGCCAGAGGGTGTCATCGAGCGTGCCATTGAAGTAGGTCTCGGAATCGGCCCGGTCGTAACGATAATTCAGACCGCTGACCAGCCGCAGGTTATCGGCGAGGCTCAGGGTGTCCTGCAGCTCGAGGTCGTAGCGCGATTCCCGGGTGCTCTGGTCGATGTCGCCGCAAACGGTCTGGCTCGCGCCGTTGCGCCATTGATCGAGTACCTGGTTGGCCAGCGCCTGCTCGGCGGGCGTGCCGGCCGGTGCACCGGGGCCGAGGAAACGCGTGATATTGCGGGCCAGGCGTTCGGTGTAGTTCGGGTTCATTTGCCAGAGTTCGGTCAGTTGCGGGCTGAACGATATTTCAGCGTCGCAGGCGCGCCAGGTTTGCTGGCGATCCCAGTGTTGGGCCGAACCCTGAATATAAAGGCTGTGGTCGGGATCGATGTCCAGATTCCAGCGCAATGACCCGGCGTAATCCTTGGCGGTGACGTCTGAGTCGTTGCCTGCGCGGGTAACTCCCGGGAACACCGGGCGGTAGGTATAGGGCCGCTGGTTGGTGCCGTTCTTGGCATTCAATTGCCAATCGAGGCTTTGCCGTTCATTGAGGCTCTGGCTGACGGCCAGGTTGAAGCGATCGAGGCGACGGCTGTCATGGTAGTCCGCGCCCGTTCGGTCGGTGTCGAAACCGTCGTCTTGCTGGCCGGACAGGGACAGGCGCATGTCACCGTCTTCCCAGCCCAGTCCCTGGCTGGCGTAAAAGTCATTGATGCCGCGCTGGCCCCGGGTGACCTTCACGCGCGTACCGTGACTGTCGGCCGGCCGCCGGGTAATGATGTTGACCACCGCCATCAGCGCGTTGGCGCCGTAGCTGACGGTATTCGGCCCGCGAAAGACTTCGATGCGCTCGATGTCTTCCATGGCCACCGGAATGTCACTCCAGTCCACGGTGGCCAGGCCGGCGCGATACACCGAGCGCCCGTCGATCAGCACTTGCATGCGTCGCGCTTCAGTTGCGTTGGTGCCGTGGTAGTTAACCGCTGCCTGGTTGCCGCTGATATTACCGGCCATCATCCCCGGCACCAGGCGCAGCAGTTCGCTGATGTCGCGGGCACCGCTGGCGTGGATCAGGGCGCTGTCGATCACCGTCATGCTTCCCGGCACCGCCGCTGGCGACTGCTTCAGGCGCGTTGCGGTGAGCACTTGCGGCAGCGGTTCGCTGTCCAGGAACAAGTCGTCGGCCAGCGCCGGCGAGCTGAAAATCAGCGCCAGTACCAGAGGCGAATGCGGTGAAGGGGAGCCCGGAGACACAACAGATCCCTGCCAGTGATTGTTGGCGCGCATGTTAACCGAGCCGAATGACTTTTCCATTCACGATGTCTGCATTTTCCTCGGTTTTATTGGTCTTCTTCCTACGGATGCAGGTATTTGATGTCGGGGCTGGCCGCCGATGGGCTGCCCCGTATAATGCCGACATCGCCACTGGTATGGATTAACGGATTGCATATGACTGAGCAGCGCCCGATTGCGGTCCTGGGAGGCGGAAGTTTTGGAACCGCCGTGGCTAATCTGCTGGCCGAGAACGGGCATCAGGTCCTTCAGTGGATGCGTGACCCCGAACAGGCCGAGGCCATTCGGGTCAATCGCGAGAACCCGCGTTACCTCAAAGGCATCAAGATTCTGCCTGGCGTCACGCCGGTCACCGACCTGCAAGCCACCCTGGACGCCTGCGACCTGTGTTTCGTTGCATTGCCCTCCAGCGCGCTGCGCTCGGTGCTGGTGCCCCACGCCGAACGCTTGACCGGCAAAATGCTGGTGAGCCTGACCAAAGGCATCGAAGCCCACACGTTCAAGTTGATGAGCGAGATCCTCGAAGAGATCGCCCCGCAGGCGCGCATCGGCGTCCTGTCCGGGCCCAACCTGGCCCGTGAAATCGCCGAACATGCACTGACCGCCACGGTGGTCGCCAGTGAAGACGAAGAACTCTGTCAGCAGGTTCAGGCCGCGCTGCACGGGCGCACCTTTCGTGTGTACGCCAGCGCCGACCGTTTCGGCGTGGAACTGGGCGGGGCGTTGAAAAACGTCTATGCGATCATCGCCGGCATGGCGGTGGCGCTGGGCATGGGGGAAAATACCAAGAGCATGCTGATCACCCGGGCATTGGCGGAAATGACTCGCTTTGCGGTGAATCAGGGCGCGAACCCGATGACCTTCCTGGGGTTGGCGGGCGTGGGCGATCTGATCGTGACCTGTTCGTCGCCCAAGAGCCGCAACTATCAGGTCGGTTTCGCCCTCGGCCAGGGCCTGAGCCTGGACGAGGCGGTCACGCGCCTGGGAGAAGTCGCCGAAGGGGTCAACACCCTTAAAGTGCTCAAGGCCAAGGCCCAGGAGGTTGGTGTGTACATGCCGCTGGTCGCGGGGCTGCACGCGATCCTGTTCGAAGGCCGCACGCTGGAGCAGGTCATCGCTTTGTTAATGCGTGGCGAGCCGAAAACCGACGTCGACTTTATTTCCACCAGTGATTTCAACTAATCACGCTTGCCAGAAAAGCAGGGAGTTGCGCATGAACGATCCAAAAGTAGAAGCCAAGTACGAATCCATCCTGCTGCGGGTGCTGTGGATGATCCTCTTCGTGCTGGTGTGGCAAGTGGCGCAGTTCATCCTCGGCGCCGTCGTGCTGGTGCAGTTGATCTATCGTTTGTTCTATGGCGCCCCAAGCGCCAGCCTGATGAATTTCGGCGACAGCCTGAGCCAGTTTCTGGCGCAGATCGGTCGTTTCGGCAGCTTTCACAGCGACCAGAAGCCTTGGCCGTTCGCCGACTGGCCGACGCCGCGTACACCGGAAGGTGAGGCGCCGCATGTCGTGGCACCGGCACCCCATCCGGCCCGAGATGAGGAACCCAAGCTATGAAACTCTGGGTATTGCGTCATGGTGAAGCTGTACCACACGGCTCTCGTCCCCACGATTCGGAGCGGGAACTGACGGATAACGGTCGTAAGGAAGTATTGAAAATCGCCGCGGAGCTGGTGGGTCAGCCGCTGACCGGCATTTACGCGAGCCCGTACCTGAGAGCGCAGCAAACAGCGCAACTGGTACGAGAGGCATTGGGTTTCGAACCGGAAATCCGCACCGTCGAGTGGCTGACACCGGACACGGAGCCGGACAAGGTGGCCGAACAGATGGTCGCGGTAAGCAACGTGTTGCTGGTCAGTCACAACCCGCTGGTGGGGAATCTGCTGAGCTACCTGCAACATGGTGCCGGACATCTGCCGGAAAGGGTCAGCACTGCCGGTTTGGCGCAGCTCGAGGGGGATGAGCTGCTGGTCGGGTCAATGACGCTCGACAGCATCAAGCACCCGTAGCCACGCCTTTCAAAGGGCACCGCTTGATCTGAAGGCGGCACGATCACCGTAGGAGCGAGCCTGCTCGCGATAGCGGCAAGTCAGTCGACATCCATTTTGAATGTCAGCCCGCCATCGCGAGCAGGCTCGCTCCTACAGGTATAGAAAAACTTTGAATAAAATAGTCAACCAAGCACTTGCTTGGTTGACTACGCTTGCTCCAGACCAAAAACAAAGGAGCGAGTCGCATGTCTGCTGCTTTTCGTTTGCCGCTGGACGTCTTTTACGAGCGTGAGGCCCGTCATCCGCGCCAGCGCTTTTTGGTCCAGCCTGTCGGCGGCGGCCAGGTCGAGACCTTGACCTGGGCCGACGTCGGTCATCAGGCCCGCTGTGCCGCCCACTGGCTGCGAGCGCGGGAACTGCCGCAGGGCAGCCATATCGCCCTGATCTCGAAGAACTGCGCGCACTGGATCATTGCCGACCTGGCGATCTGGATGGCCGGGCATGTCTCGGTGCCGTTGTACCCAAATCTGACCGCCGAGACCGTTGCCCAAGTACTCGAACATTCGGAGGCGGCGCTGGCCTTCATCGGCAAGCTCGACGACTGGCCAGGCATGTCCCGTGGCGTCAGCCCCGACCTGCCGACCATCAGCTTGCCCTTGCATCCTCCTGGCGACTTTGATTTCAGCTGGGACGACCTGCAACGCAGCTCGCCCATCCAGGACAATCCCAAACCTGCCGCCGATCAGCTGGCGACCATCATCTACACATCCGGCACCACGGGCATGCCCAAGGGCGTGATGCACAGCTTCGGCAATCTGGGGTTTGCCACTACGCGCGGCACTGCGTTGTTCGGCCTCAACGAGTCGGACCGCTTGTTGTCCTACCTGCCGCTGTGCCACGTTGCCGAGCGGATGTTCGTCGAACTGGCATCGATCTATACCGGCCAAACGGTGTTTTTCGCCGAGAGCCTCGACACCTTCCTCACTGACCTGAAGCGTGCGCGTCCGACCGCACTGTTTGGCGTGCCGCGCATCTGGACCAAATTCCAGATGGGCGTGTACGGCAAGATTCCGGCAAAACGTCTCGACTTCCTGCTCGGGCTGCCGATCATCGGCAAAAGGGTCGGGCATAAAGTCCTCGCCGGGTTAGGGCTGGATGCGTTGCGCATCGCGTTGTCCGGCGCAGCTCCGGTGCCGCAGACCTTGTTGCAGTGGTACCGCAAACTGGGACTGGACGTGCTGGAGGTCTATGGCATGACCGAGAGTTGCGGCTACTCCCATATCGGCATGCCGGGCCAGAACAAACCGGGCTGGATCGGCAAGCCGTGTCCGGAAGTCGAAGTGCGGATCGCCGAGACGGGGGAAGTCATGGTGCGCAGTGATGCGACCATGCTCGGGTATTACAAGGAACCGCAGAAAACCGCCGACACCATTACCGAGGACGGCTTCCTGCGTACCGGCGACAAGGGTGAGGAGGACGCCGAAGGCAATCTGCGCCTGACCGGGCGCCTGAAGGAAATCTTCAAGACCAGCAAAGGCAAGTACGTGGCTCCGGCACCGATTGAAAATCGCCTGGCCGTGCATTCGCGTATCGAGCAGGTCTGCGTGGTGGGCGATGGCTTGAGCGCGCCGCTGGGGTTGTGCGTGTTGTCGGCGGTCGGCCAACAGGATGCCGGCGGGGTCGCGCGCGCGGGCCTGCATTCGAGCCTGGAAAAACTGCTGGAAGAGGTCAACGGCGCCCTCGACAAGCATGAACAACTGCGGCGCCTGGTGGTGGTCAAGGACAGTTGGGCCGTGGAAAACGGCTTTCTCACCCCGACCCTGAAGATCAAACGCAACGTGATCGAAGCGGCTTACGGTGAGCGCTTTGAGGAATGGAGCGAGCGCAGCGAAGCGGTGCTGTGGCAGGATTGATCCACGAATAAAACCAACGAGGAAACTCTGCGATGAGCCTGTGGCGCACCACCCCGAACATCGAGCGGTTGAACGCAATCCAGAAAAACACCATTGGCGAAGTGCTGGACATCCGTTTCGAAGCCTTTGACGACGACTCCCTGACCGCCAGCATGGTCGTCGATCACCGCACCCACCAGCCTTACGGCTTGCTGCATGGCGGTGCCTCGGTGGTGCTGGCCGAATCGGTCGGCTCGATGGCCAGCTACCTGTGCATCGATGCCAGCAAGTTCTATTGCGTGGGCCTGGAAATCAACGCCAACCATTTGCGCGGCCTGCGCAGCGGGCGGGTGACAGCGGTGGCCAAGCCGATCCACATCGGCCGCACGACCCATGTCTGGGACATTCGCCTGACCAGCGATGAGGGCAAGGCCAGCTGCGTGTCGCGACTGACCATGGCAGTGGTACCGTTGGGTGAAAATCCGCCGGCGCGTTGAACCAAAGCCATGGCTTTGACCGGACTGTCATCATTCCTGTCAGTTACGGTCATTGCCGCAGGACGCGGTCTTGCGGACAATCAACGCCTGTTCTCGCTCATGGATTTGCAGGTATGTCGCAACAGATCTTTTTCGCCCACGCCAATGGTTTTCCTTCGGGGACCTACGGCAAGTTGTTTGCGGCGCTGGCACCCGAGTTTCAGGTGACGCATCTGGAGCAGCACGCCCACGACCCGCGTTTTCCGGCGGACGACAACTGGTACAACCTGGTGGATGAGCTGATCCATCACCTGCAACAACAGGCCGAGCCTGTGTGGGGCGTCGGTCACTCCTTCGGTGGCGTGTTGCACCTGCATGCCGCTTTGCGCTGCCCTGAGCTGTATCGCGGGGTGGTGATGCTCGACTCGCCAGTGCTGACACGCACCGACCGATGGGTCATACGGGCGGCCAAACGCTTTGGTTTCATCGACCGTTTGACCCCGGCCGGGCGTACCCTGGGCCGCCGTGAAGAATTCGCCGACCTGGACAGCGCCCGCAAGTATTTCGCTGGCAAGACGCTGTTCCGCGGCTTCGACCCGGAATGCTTCGATGCCTACCTGCAACACGGCTTGCATCAGGTCGGCGACAAGCTGCGCCTGCGCTTCGACCCAGCCACGGAAATCAGCATCTATCGCGGCGTGCCGCACACCAGCCCGGGCAGCACCCGGCAGTTGCAAGTGCCGCTGGCGGTGGTTCGCGGGCATGACAGCCGCGTGGTGATGCGTCATCACGCCAGTTCGGTCGACCGCCTGCCGCTGGGTGAATCGTTGACCATGCCCGGCGGCCACATGTTTCCGCTCGAACGTCCCCTTGATACCGCTGGCATGCTCAAAGGCCTGTTCTATCGCTGGGACGGCCGTCGACAGCAGGATTGCGCATGAACCACGTCGTCGAAGAGGTTCGTCTGAGCCTGCCGCACATCGAACTGGCTGCGCACCTGTTCGGCCCTGAAGGCGGTTTGCCGGTGATTGCCCTGCATGGCTGGCTGGACAACGCCAACAGCTTTGCCCGCCTGGCGCCGAAGCTCAAAGGCCTGCGCATCATCGCGCTGGACATGGCCGGTCACGGTCATTCCGGGCATCGCCCGCCGGGTGCCGGTTACGCCATGTGGGACTATGCCCACGATGTGCTGCAAGTCGCCGAACAGCTTGGCCTGCGCAAATTTGCGCTGATGGGGCATTCGATGGGCGCGATTGCTTCGTTGATCATCGCCGGGTCGATGCCCGAGCGGGTCACCCATCTGGCATTGATCGACGGCATCATTCCTCCTACGGACAAAGGTGAAAACGCTGCCGAGCGCATGGGCATGGCCCTGCAGGCGCAGCTGGACCTGCGGGAAAAGCGCAAGCCGGTCTACGACACCCTCGACCGAGCCATCGAGGCGCGCATGAAGGGCCTGGTGGCGGTCAGCCGCGAGGCCGCTGAACTGCTGGCGCAGCGTGGCCTGATGCCGGTGCCTGGCGGTTACACCTGGCGCACCGACAATCGCCTCACGCTGCCATCGCCGCTGCGTCTTACCACCGAACAGGCCATGGCGTTCGTCCAGCGGATCAAGTGTCCTGCAACACTGGTGGTCGCTGCCGACGGCATGCTCGCCAAACACCCGGAACTGCTGGAGCGTCTACCCTTTAGCCGGGAACAGCTGCCAGGCGGCCACCATTTGCACCTCAATGACGAGTCCGGTGCCGATCTTGTCGCAGACTGTTTCAATCGGTTTTTCGCCATTCCTTGACTTGCGCCGGGCAACTGTCGAGGCTTGGCGGGTTGAAAAGGGAGACAACCATGATAGATCTCTACACCGCTGCGACCCCGAATGGCCACAAGGTCTCTATCGTGCTCGAGGAGCTCGGCCTGCCCTACACGGTGCATGCCTTGAGTTTCGACAAAAAGGAGCAAAAGTCCGCGGACTTCCTCAAGATCAACCCCAACGGCCGGATTCCGGCGATTGTCGATCGCGCCAACGGCGATTTCGCCGTGTTCGAATCCGGCGCCATCCTGATTTACCTCGCTGAACAGACTGGCAAACTGATGCCATCGGACCCGAAGGGGCGCTCGCTGGTATTGCAGTGGCTGATGTTCCAGATGGGCGGGATCGGCCCGATGCAGGGCCAGGCCAACGTGTTCTTCCGCTACTTTCCGGAAAAACTCCAGGGCGCCATCGACCGCTATCAGCATGAAACCCGTCGCCTCTACGAGGTGCTCGACACGCGGTTGCAAAGCGTGGAGTTCCTCGCCGGCGAGTACAGCATTGCCGACATCGCCACCTTTCCCTGGGTGCGCGGTTACGAGTGGTCGGGCGTCTCGGTGGAGGGCTTGACGGCGCTGCAACGCTGGATGGCAACCCTGGAGGGCCGGCCGGCGGTGCAGCGTGGTTTGCAGGTACCGAAACGCGCCGATGAAGCCAGTATCATCAAAGGCGCCCAGGCCATGCTGATCCGATGAGTCTATCCATGCGTTCATTCAGTTTGCTGGTGCTGTGCAGTTTCAGTCCCTTGTCGTTCGCCGCCGATGTTCCGGGCAGTCAGGACCTCCCGATGGTGCCGCGCATGGTCGACGCCCAGATTGTCGACTATCGCCCCGCCGCCGAACTGGAGCGGATCTACCCGTTGGGCTCGATCCGAAAAATCAGTGGCCAGTTACGTTTCGACGGTCAGGTCAGTGCCCGCGGCAACGTCACTTCGGTGACCTACGAGTTGCCACCGGAGCATTCGTCCATCGAGGCGTTCACCGCTGCCCGCGAGGCTTTGCAACAGCAAGACGCCGGGTTGCTCTTTTGGTGCCAGGCACGCGATTGCGGCGAAAGCAGCCTGTGGGCCAATGAAGTCTTCGGCAACGCCAAGCTGTACGGCGCCGACGATCAACAAGCCTATCTGCTGCTGCGTCTTGCCGCTCCACGGGACAACACGCTCATCGCGCTGTACAGCATCACCCGGGGTAATCGCAAAGCCTACCTGCATGTCGAGCAGTTCGACGCTTCGACACCGCTGGGCCAGTTGTTGCCGACCTCAGCGACCTTGCTGCGTGAGCTCAAGAGCACCGGCGAGCTCGATTTTTCCACGTTGAACAGCGCACCCGACGAGGCCTGGCTACGCCTGATTTCTCGCGGACTGAATCTGGACACCACCTTGCGGGTCAGCATTTCCGGAGCGAACGCCGAAGCCTGGCGTCAGGCACTGATTGGCCAGGGCGTGCGTGCCGCGCGGATGGAAACCGGCAGTGCCGAAGGCTCTGGCCTGCACATCGAGCTATTGCGCTAGGCTGTACCGGGCGAGCGTGCAAGCGGCGTTCGCCTACTCTTTTGCTGACTGACTTTTTCGAGACTTTTGATGATCAATAACGATCGCCTGTTGGTGCAGATCCTGCTCGTGGTGTTGTTCGGCGCGAGCTTCTGGGTGATGGCGCCATTCTGGTCGGCGATGTTCTGGGGCGCGGTGCTGGCATTTGCCAGTTGGCCGCTGATGCGCCTGCTGACCCGTTCGCTCAATGGCCGCGAGTCGCTGGCGGCGGCATTGCTGACGCTGGGCTGGATGGTGCTGGTTGCGGCGCCACTGGTGTGGCTGGGTTTCAACCTTGCCGATCATGTGCGCGACGCCACGGCATTCATCAAGGATGTACAGGTCGATGGGCTGCCCGAAGCGCCGCTGTGGTTGGGGTCGATTCCCCTGGTCGGCGAGCGGCTGGTAGGCATCTGGAACAGCATCGATGAGCAGGGCGCGGCGATGATGGTATCGCTCAAGCCTTATCTGGGGCAGGTGGGTAACTGGTTGCTGGCGCGCAGCGCACAGATCGGCGGCGGTATTCTCGAGCTGACCCTGAGCATCGTCTTCGTGTTCTTTTTCTATCGTGACGGGCCGCGCCTGGCGGCGTTTGTACACACGCTGCTGGAGCGCCTGATCGGTCAGCGGGCCGGCTATTACATTGAACTGGTGGCGGGCACGGTACAGCGGGTGGTCAACGGCGTGATTGGCACTGCGGCGGCCCAGGCGATCCTGGCACTGATCGGGTTCCTGATTGCCGGCGTACCGGGTGCGTTGGTGCTTGGCATCGTGACGTTCATGCTCAGCCTGATCCCGATGGGCCCGCCGCTGGTGTGGATTCCGGCAACCGCGTGGCTGGCCTGGAAGGGCGAATACGGGATGGCCATTTTCCTCGGCATCTGGGGCACTTTCGTCATCAGCGGTGTCGACAACGTGCTCAAACCGTACCTGATCAGCCGTGGCGGTAACCTGCCGCTGGTCATTGTGCTGCTTGGGGTGTTTGGCGGATTGATTGCCTTTGGCTTTATTGGCCTGTTCATTGGCCCGACATTGCTGGCGGTGGCCTACAGCCTGTTGATCGACTGGAGCAAGACCCAGGCGCGGGTGGACGATCGCCGGCCCTGAGATTTGTATACAGCTTCGGGCCTCTTCGTCGGAACGCCGCCCGGAGCAAGCCCGCTCTCACATTGATCCTGGTTGATCACAAGACCCGTGTGGGAGCGAGCCTGCTCGCGAAGACGGCATCACATTCAACCAGGATGTAGCTGATACACCGCTTTCGCGCGCAGGCTCGCTCCCACAATGGGCCGGTGTGGCTTTCAGGCGCGCGGCAGGCGAATCACCGCCGTCAGGCCTCCGCCCGGAGTTTCTTCCAGTGTCAACTGCCCGCCCATCCGTTGCGCGGCCTCGCGGGCAATGGTCATGCCCAGGCCAACGCCGCCGGAATTGCGATTGCGCGAGCCTTCAAGGCGAAAGAAGGGTTCGAACACCGCTTCACGTTGTTCCGGGGCGATGCCCGGGCCATGGTCGATGACTCGAATCACCAGCTGGTCACGATGGTCTTGCAGGGTAATCAGCGCCTGTCCGGCATAGCGCAGAGCGTTGTCCATCAGGTTGTTGATGCAGGAACGCAAGGCCATCGGCTGCACTTGCAGGGGCGTGCAGTGGCCGTTGGCCTGGACGTTCGCGCCCTGATCCTGGGCATTCTCACTCAGTGATTCCACCAACGCCTGCACGTCCATCCACTGCGGGGCTTCACTGGTGCGCTGTTCATGCAGGTAGGTGAGGGTGGCGTCGAGCATGCTGATCATGTCGTCGAGGTCCTGGCGCATCTGGCCTTGCAGCTTGTCGTCGTCGATTTTCTCCAGCCGCAGCTTGAGCCGCGACAACGGCGTTCGCAGGTCGTGGGACACCGCGCCGAGCATGCGTGAGCGCTGCTTGACCTGTTCCAGGATGCGGCGCTGCATTTTGTTGAACGTGTGTGCCGCTTGCCGTGCTTCCCGTGGTCCCGATTCATCCAGTGGCGGGCTGTCGAGGTCTTCGCTCAAGCGCTCGGCCGCGTCGCTCAGGCGCTGGATCGGCCGGCTCAGCAGTTTGGCGCCGTACCAGGCGGCGATGATCAGCGAGACAAATTGAAAGGTCAGGGGTACCAACGGGCCGCCAAACCATGGTCGAGGTGGCCGTTTCTCGAAGCGTGGGTCCAGCGGCGGGCGTGGCCCGTCCTGGCCTTCGGAAAACTCTGGGGGAGGCGGCGGCGGTGGCGGACCGTAATGGTGAAACCAGGCAAAGGCCAGCAGGTGCGCGAGGATAATCGCCAGCAACAGCACGCCAAACAGGCGGCCGAACAGCGTATCGAAGCGCCCGCGCATCAGCCGATATCTCGGGCATCGAACAGGTAACCCTCGCCGCGAACGGTCTTGATCAACTGCGGAGCCTTGGGGTCGTCGCCGAGTTTCTGCCGCAGGCGCGACACCAGCAGGTCGATGCTGCGGTCAAAGGCTTCGATCGAACGACCGCGAGCGGCGTCCAGCAGTTGTTCGCGGCTGAGCACGCGGCGCGGACGTTCGATAAACACCCAGAGCAGACGGAATTCGGCGTTGGACAGCGGCACCACCAGGCCATCATCGGCGATCAGTTGCCGCAGCACGCTGTTCAGGCGCCAATTGTCGAAACGAATGTTCGCCCGCTGTTCGCTGCGGTCATCGCGTACCCGGCGCAGGATGGTCTGGATCCGCGCCACCAGTTCGCGAGGTTCGAACGGCTTGGCCATGTAGTCGTCGGCGCCCAGTTCCAGGCCGATGATCCGGTCGGTGGGTTCGCAGCGGGCGGTGAGCATCAGGATCGGGATGTCCGACTCGGCGCGCAGCCAGCGGCACAACGACAGACCGTCTTCACCGGGCAGCATCAGATCGAGCACCACCACGTCGAAATGCTCCGCCTGCATCGCCAGGCGCATCGCGGCGCCATCGGTGACACCGCTGGCGTGGATGTTGAACCGGGCCAGGTAGTCGATCATCAATTCGCGGATCGGGATGTCATCGTCGACGATCAGGGCGCGAATGTTCCAGCGTTTGTCGTCACCGGGCGCTTTTTGGTCGTCGTTCACGGGTGCTTGGGAGTTGTGCATGCGTGCGTTCATCTGCCAGGTAGGCTGCCAACCACAAAGATAGGCTGCGAGGTTGTGGTTCCAGCATAGGCGTCCGGCCCTGAGGCGGGAAGTGCTGTTGCAGGGACCTGTTGCGGTTGCCGAGGGTAGCGGGCCAGGGTGTTGGCGGCGTGTCGTGTCTGTATCGAACTCGACACAATGGCCTCAAGGGCTAGTCTTGCCTGAGCCGTCGCGACGATTTACCGATCATCGGGTCCCGCAGCGGCGCTGGTTCCGCTACAATGCGCGCCGATTTCGACTTGCCTGAGAGCCCACTCATGTCCGCCTGCCAGACTCCCATCATCGTCGCCCTGGATTTCCCTACCCGTGACGCCGCACTGAAGCTGGCCGATCAGTTGGACCCGAAGCTGTGCCGGGTCAAAGTCGGCAAGGAACTGTTCACCAGTTGCGCTTCGGAAATCGTCGGCACCCTGCGTGACAAGGGTTTCGAAGTGTTCCTGGACCTCAAGTTCCATGACATCCCGAACACCACCGCGATGGCCGTCAAGGCCGCTGCGGAAATGGGCGTGTGGATGGTCAACGTGCATTGCTCCGGCGGTCTGCGCATGATGGCTGCGTGTCGTGAAGTGCTGGATCAGCGCACCGGTCCTAAACCACTGCTGATCGGCGTGACCGTGTTGACCAGCATGGAGCGTGAAGACCTGGCGGGCATCGGCCTGGACATCGAGCCGCAAGAGCAGGTGCTGCGCCTGGCCGCGCTGGCGGAAAAAGCCGGGATGGACGGCCTGGTGTGCTCGGCCCTGGAAGCCCAGGCGCTGAAAACGGCGCATCCATCGCTGCAACTGGTGACCCCGGGGATTCGTCCGGCGGGCAGCGCCCAGGACGATCAGCGTCGCATTCTGACCCCGCGTCAGGCGCTGGATGCCGGTTCCGACTATCTGGTGATCGGCCGTCCGATCAGCCAGGCGGCGGATCCAGCGAAGGCGCTCGCCGACGTAGTCGCAGAGATAGCGTAAACGCCGCTAAACCTGTAGGAGCGAGCCTGCTCGCGAAGGAGTATCAGTTACGTTGATGTCGACTGGCACACCATCGCGAGCAGGCTCGCTCCTACAGGGTTTTGTTTTTTCGGGTAAAGGGTCAAACCTTCAACACCAACTTCCCGAAATTCTCGCCGCTGAACAATTTCATCAGCGTCTCTGGAAAAGTCTCCAGTCCTTCGACGATGTCTTCCTTGCTCTTGAGCTGCCCCTTGGCCATCCAGCCGGCCATTTCCTGTGCGGCGCTCGCGTATTGGGCGGCGTAGTCCATCACCACAAATCCTTCCATGCGCGCACGGTTGACCAGCAGTGACAGGTAGTTGGCCGGCCCCTTGACCGACTCCTTGTTGTTGTACTGGCTGATGGCACCGCAAATCACCACCCGCGCCTTCATGTTCAAACGGCTCAACACCGCGTCGAGAATGTCGCCACCCACGTTATCGAAATAAACGTCGACGCCTTTCGGGCACTCGCGCTTGAGACCGGCGAGGACGTCTTCGCTCTTGTAGTCGATAGCGCCATCGAAACCCAGCTCATCGATCAGGAACTTGCACTTGTCGGCGCCGCCAGCGATGCCAACCACCCGGCAGCCTTTGATCTTGGCGATCTGCCCGGCGATGCTGCCCACGGCGCCCGCCGCGCCCGACAGCACCACGGTGTCACCGGCCTTCGGCGCGCCGACGTCGAGCAGGGCGAAGTACGCCGTCATCCCGGTCATGCCCAGCGCGGACAAGTAACGTGGCAGCGGTGCCAGTTTCGGATCGACTTTGTAGAAGCCACGAGGCTCGCCGAGGAAGAAATCCTGCACGCCGATGGCGCCATTGACGTAATCCCCGACCGCGAACCCCGGGTTGTTCGAGGCAATGACTTTGCCCACACCCAAGGCGCGCATGACTTCGCCGAGCCCGACCGGCGGAATGTAGGACTTGCCCTCGTTCATCCAGCCACGCATGGCCGGGTCCAGGGACAGGTATTGGTTTTCGACCAGGATCTGACCCGCCGCCGGCTCGCCGACCGGTACTTCCTGGTAGGTGAATGTCTCACGGGTCGCCGCGCCAACCGGACGTTTGGCGAGCAGGAATTGGCGATTGGTCTGGGAGGTCATGGCAGGCACTCAAGATGAATGAAGCTTTGTTGATAGCCGGTCAGCGCCGATGCCGCAAGTTCGGCTGATGCGGCGAATGCAGGTTGATCCAGTGCAGTGATAGTTGGTACGACAGTTCCATCACTGCAACTCATGGGCGCCCAACCGGAGTCTTGATAGTGCTGCCGTGTTCAAGACCTCCATGACTAGACTGGTCCCACGCGATTCCCCGCATTCTTCTTTTCGAGGACATAACAATGAGCATGACGTTTTCCGGCCAGGTGGTCGTGGTGACAGGCGGGGCGGCCGGTATTGGCCGCGCGACTGCCCAGGCATTTGCCGCCGAGGGCCTTAAGGTCGTGGTGGCCGATATGGACGTGGCGGGCGGCGAGGGCACGGTGGCGCTGATTCGTACGGCCGGTGGCGACGCGACCTTCGTGCGCTGCAACGTTACCCTGGAAAGCGATGTAAAAAATCTGATGGAGGAGGTGATCAATACTTACGGTCGCCTCGACTATGCCTTCAACAATGCCGGCATTGAAATCGAGAAAGGCAAATTGGCCGAAGGTACGCTCGACGAGTTCGACGCGATCATGGGCGTCAACGTCAAAGGCGTCTGGCTGTGCATGAAATACCAGTTGCCGCTGCTGTTGGCGCAAGGGGGCGGCGCGATCGTCAATACGGCATCGGTGGCCGGCCTTGGGGCAGCGCCGAAAATGAGCATCTACGCAGCCTCCAAACATGCGGTGATCGGCCTGACCAAGTCGGCGGCCATTGAGTACGCCAAGAAGAAGATCCGGGTCAATGCGGTGTGCCCGGCGGTGATCGACACGGATATGTTCCGTCGCGCCTATGAAGCCGACCCGAAAAAAGGCGAGTTCGCCAACGCCATGCATCCGGTCGGTCGCATCGGCAAGGTCGAAGAGATCGCCAGCGCGGTGCTGTACCTGTGCAGCGATGGCGCGGCGTTCACGACCGGCCATTCGCTGGCGGTGGATGGTGGTGTTACTGCGTTCTAAAACGACGCACCGATATCAGGTACACCGGGAACCTGTGGGAGCGGGCTTGCCCGCGATGAGGGAGTGTCTGCCGACATTGATGTCGCCTGATACGCCGCAATCGTCGGAACGCCGCCCGGAGCAAGCTAGCTCCCACTGGTTTTTTGGTTCCGCTATAGGGCCTGTCAATGTGTTTCAAATGATTAGATCCAAGGGTTTTGGCGGCGTTGTCGCACATGCCTTCGAACTCGCCTGTGATTAACTGCTTCTCGCAAAATCAACAGGAGTTTGCTTGCTCATGGAATTGAGAATCGACCGACAGGCGCTGGTGCCTGTCGTACAGCAAATTGTTGACGCACTGACCCGCTGGCTTCATTCCAGCGGGGTATCGCCCGGTACGCGCCTGCCTTCGGTGCGACAGATCGCGCGGATCAATTTGCTCAGTCAGGTGAGCGTCGCCCAGGCCTGTGAACGCCTGGTGACGCAGGGGATGCTGGTGTCAGGTCATGGCGCCGGCTATGCGGTTGCCGACCCGGCATTGGCCACAGGCGCAAAGCACGAGCCTGTCTGGTTCGAGGGGGCTGAGCCCGAGATCGGGCCCTGTTCGACTGCGTTGAGGCTGGGCTGTGGCGGGCTGCCTGAAAGCTGGCGCGAGACAGACGATCTGATTTACGCGATTCGGCAAGTCAGTCGTACCGACACGGCGAGCCTGTTCAACTACGGCACCCCGCTGGGATTGCCAGCCTTGCGACAACAGATCCTCAAGCACCTTCGGCAGCTGGATATTCGGGCGCAGGACAACCGGATCATGACCACGGCGGGTGCCAGTCAGGGGCTCGACCTGATTGTGCGGACACTGTTCAAGGCCGGTGATTGTGTGGTCGTGGAGAGTCCCGGTTATCCGGTGCTGTTCGATCTGCTCAGGCTGTACGGCATCCACATGGTCGAGGTGCCGCGAACACCGCGCGGGCCGGACGTGGACGTGCTCGAATCGGTGCTGGTCAAACACCGGCCTCAAGGGCTACTCATCAATAGCTTCTATCACAACCCGACGGGCAGCAGCCTTGCACCGGCGGTGGCGCGCCGCGTGCTGCAGCTGGCCAGGACCTTTGGTGTGCAGGTGATCGAAGACGACGTCTATGCGGATCTGCACAGCGGTTCCGGTATGCGACTGGCTGCGCTGGACGACGACGTGATCTACGTAGGCAGCTTTTCCAAGACACTCAGCAGTTCCTTGCGGGTCGGTTTCGTGGTGGCCGATGCCGAAGTCATTACGCGCCTGGCCGAGGTCAAGATGATCAGTGGCATGGGCGCCTCGCGATTTTGCGAATCGGTGCTGGCGTGCCTGTTGGCTAACGGTGCCTACCGCAAACTGGTGCAGCGTCAGCGCCAACGCTTGAGCAGCGACCGGCTGGTGGTGTTGCAATTGCTCGAAGATGCCGAATGGGAGATTTTCGGCAAGCCGGCGGGAGGCCTGTTCATCTGGGCGCGATCAAGAATGTCCGACTACGATCAGCTGCGGACCCAGGCCCGGCGCTTGGGTGTGCTGCTGTCATCGAAGACCGCCTTCAACCCCTCGGGGGAGGCCAGTGACTGGCAGCGTATCAACGTGACATATGCTTGCGATCCGCGTGCCCGGGCGTTCTTCAGGGCCACTGCCCGGGATCGACCTCAAGCGTTCTGAAAACGACGTTGACGTAGCTTTTTGCCATTATTCCGGCGCCAGAGCCTTGTGTTGCCACTGGCCCGTTGCGAATCTGCGTCTACAGACTTTGGCAGGGGACTAAGTGCAATGAATTCGGCCGTGCAAGGACGTTTTGCCAACCTCGGTATGGCGAAAAAACTGGGTGTCGGGTTTGTCCTGGTGCTGTTGTTGACTGCGCTGGTAGCGGGCATTGGCGTTTGGTCCCTGCAAACCATCAGCCAGCGCTTCGACGGGCTCAAGCAAATGTCATCGCTCAACAGCGGTTTGCTCAAGGTGCGGCTACTGGAGCAGGAGTACGCCTTGCATGGCAATCCAAAAACCGTCGATACCCTGCATGAGGGTGTCGATGGCTTGATCGCCCTGGCCGGCCAGCTCAAGGCCGCGTCTGCGGCCAACGTGCCGGTGATGAATGATGTCGAACAGTCCCTGGGGGCCTATCGCAAGGCCTTCGACGAGTTTGTCTCGCTCACCCAGGCCAAGGACCTGGCCCTGGAAATGGCCAGTTGGTCGGTGTCCAGCGTGGCCAACAATCTTGATGTATTGCAGTCCGGGCTCGCCGATGACGGCGCCTATACGTTGAAAGAATCCGAAGGCAAGGACGGTGCGCAATTCATCGAACAGGCCAGCCAGGTCAGTCAGGTTTCACGCTTGATGCTGCAAGCCATGAATGAAGCCCGCGTGCGTCTGGATCAAAGCCGCAAAGGTGATGACAGCGCCGGGCAGGGCAAGATCGAACAGGCCAGCCAGGCACTGGCCCAGGCCGAGCAGCTCAAGACTACGGTCAAGGATGAGGGTTACCAGACCGTCCTCAATGAGGTGACAGGCCATATTGCCAGTTTCAGTGACAAGCTCGCCGAGTACACCGGCCTGCTGGAGCAGGAAAAAACCGTCTATCAACAATTGCATCAACGCGCAGCCCAGGTGGTCGAGCGGGTGGATCAGGCTTATGTCGCGCAAGACCTGGCGATGCAGGCTGAACTGAAAAAGAACTCGCTGCTGATCATTGGCTCTTCCGCGTTGGCCTTGCTGGTTGGGCTGGTTGCCGCTTGGTTCATCACCCGGTTGATCGTGGCGCCGCTGCGTAGCGTGATTCAGGTGGCGCAACAGATTGCCTCGGGGGATTTGAGTGCGACCATCGACGTGACCCGCCGCGACGAGATCGGTCAGTTGATGCAGGCAATGCAGCAAATGGGCGCGGGGCTCAGCCATATAGTCAGCGGCTTGCAGTCGGGTATCGAACAGTTGGCGACTTCCGCCCAATCGTTGTCGGCGGTGACTGAACAGACCAACCTCGAAGTCAGCACCCAGAAGGAGGAAACCGAACAGGTCGCCACCGCAATGAATCAGATGACGGCCACGGTGCATGATGTCGCACGCAATGCAGAGGAGGCGGCGCTGGCCGCGCAAACGGCTGACGGCAAGGTTGAAAGTGGTCAGCAGGTGGTGCGCCAGAGCATGGCGCGGATCGAGCAGTTGGCGGATTCGGCCACCTCGGCCAGTTCGAGTATCGAAAGCCTGAGTGCGGAAATCCAGAACATCGGCACGGTTTTGAGTGTGATCAAAAGCGTGGCGGAGCAGACCAACCTGCTGGCATTGAACGCGGCGATCGAGGCGGCCCGGGCCGGCGAGCAGGGCAGGGGCTTTGCGGTGGTGGCCGATGAAGTGCGTGCACTGGCCAAGCGAACCCAGCAATCGACCGAGGAAATCGAGCGCCTGGTCAGCGCCTTGCGCTTGGCGGCGCAGTCGTCGGTGCAGCAGATCCAGAGCAGTGGCGAGCTGGTGAAGCTGGCGGTCAGCGATGCCTTGCAGACCGAAAGTGCGCTGGGAAGCATTGCGGCGGCGGTGTCGTTGATCCAGCAGATGAACCAGCAGATCGCCGCGGCGGCCGAGGAGCAGAGCTCGGTGGCCGAGGAGATCAATCGAAGTGTCACCAGTATTCGCGCCAGTGCCGATCAGTCATCGCTGGCGATGCAGGGCAATGCCGCGTCCAGTATTCAGCTGGCGCAACTGGGGGTTGAACTGAAGGGGATGGTGGGGCATTTCAGGCTGTAGGAGCGAGCCTGCTCGCGATGGACTCAAGAGCGCCGCGTTTAGCCAGTAAATACGCGTTCTCCTTAACGACCATCGCGAGCAATGCAGTTCAGTTAAGGAAATTGTAGGAGCGAGCCTGCTCGCGATGGACTCAAGAGCGCCGCGTTTAGCCAGTAAACACGCGTTCTCCTTAACGACCATCGCGAGCAATGCAGTTCAGTTAAGGAAATTGTAGGAGCGAGCCTGCTCGCGATGGACTCAAGAGCGCCGCGTTTAGCCAGTAAACACGCGTTCTCCTTAACGACCATCGCGAGCAATGCAGTTCAGTTAAGGAAATTGTAGGAGCGAGCCTGCTCGCGATGGACTCAAGAGCGCCGCGTTTAGCCAGTAAATACGCGTTCTCCTTAACGACCATCGCGAGCAATGCAGTTCAGTTAAGGAAATTGTAGGAGCGAGCCTGCTCGCGATGGACTCAAGAGCGCCGCGTTTAGCCAGTAAACACGCGTTCTCCTTAACGACCATCGCGAGCAATGCAGTTCAGTTAAGGAAATTGTAGGAGCGAGCCTGCTCGCGATGGACTCAAGAGCGCCGCGTTTAGCCAGTAAATACGCGTTCTCCTTAACGACCATCGCGAGCAATGCAGTTCAGTTAAGGAAATTGTAGGAGCGAGCCTGCTCGCGATGGACTCAAGAGCGCCGCGTTTAGCCAGTAAATACGCGCTATCGTTAACGACCATCGCGAGCAAGCTCGCTCCTACAGTGGTTTACGCTGGTCAGTCGTAGATCACTTTCTTCTTCCAGTCCGCGTCAGCCTCGACGTCCTTGAGACCTTCGGTCAACTGGTTGACCTCGCCTTCGACCGGTGCGATGCGATCCATGACCTGGTCATTGGCGCGAGCCAGGAGTTTTTCCAGGTACTCCAGTTGCTCGGCGTAGACCTGTGGTTCCTGTTGTTTGCGCAGGTATTGCACGCCGCGCTCGAATGCCAGGCGAGCCTGCCCGGGCTGGTTTTGTTGCAGGGAGTGCTGGCCGAGGTTGTTGAAGAACTCGATGTGCAGCAGCACCAGGATGTGGCGCACTTCACGGATCCAGCGCTTGGCTTCGTTGGGGGGCAAGAAGCCGTCCTGTGCCGCGCGGGTAATCTGGCCGTGCAGAGCTTCGAGCAGGAAGCGGACATCCTTGGCCTTGGCTTCGGTCTGGATCGGTGCCGGCGGATTGTTGACCGGGATGGATTCACCCTGGCCGACAAGGGCCTCCAGTTCGGCGATCCGTGCCTTGAGGTTGGCGCTGGATTTTTCCAGGTTGAGCAGGCGCTGGCAGACGTTGAGTTCCAGGCGGGCCAACAGCAGCTTGAGTGCCGGGGTCATCAACTGGCCGGGGAACGTCTCGGTGATTTCGCCGCAGCGTCGCAGGCGATCGTTGAGCTCAATCTTGGTACGGGCCTTTTCCAGCTTGTTGTTTTCCACCACATGGTTCATGTAGCCAATGGCGATCAACAGTGCGATCCCGGCTACAACTAGCAGGGTGATCATGAGTGGCGTCACCGGTAAGACCTCTTTATAGGTTACGCATGGGAGTCTGGTTACTTGGCATTTGAGCGCCCAGGCCCGCACGACGGGTTGGATCGGACATGCTTGTATTTATATCGGCCGGAGCCCCGCTTCTATAAATGATGGCACTCGATATACAGATTGCCATCATCCGGTGGACTATAACGCCTTGGCGGGTGCCAGAATATAGGCGTCAAACGCCGGGCAGCGGAAAAACCGCAATGGCGTCCAAAAGCAGGGCGAAGTCATTGATTTAAATAAATTTATATCAGGGGGTTGACGACATCTCAATCCATCCATAGAATGCGCGCCACTTGCAGCGTAAAGCACACAGCGAAACGAAGCAGGGAGTGAATGTTGTACGTGTGTCCCCTTCGTCTAGTGGCCTAGGACACCGCCCTTTCACGGCGGTAACAGGGGTTCGAGTCCCCTAGGGGACGCCAATGCGGGAATAGCTCAGTTGGTAGAGCACGACCTTGCCAAGGTCGGGGTCGCGAGTTCGAGTCTCGTTTCCCGCTCCAATTTTAAACAGCGTTGCTTTCGGGCAGGGCTGAGTGAAACCAGAACCAGGTCTTCGGATGCGGCTCTGGACACCGAAACACACACCATGTGTTCCGGGTAGCGTGTCCCCTTCGTCTAGTGGCCTAGGACACCGCCCTTTCACGGCGGTAACAGGGGTTCGAGTCCCCTAGGGGACGCCATTTGCGGGAATAGCTCAGTTGGTAGAGCACGACCTTGCCAAGGTCGGGGTCGCGAGTTCGAGTCTCGTTTCCCGCTCCATATATCGATCTACAGAGTTCCATGGAAGTCTGTAGATCATTGAAAATAGACGCTTCGGCGTCTTTTTTCGTTCCAGTTCGATTTGCCGAAAGCCATCTCCAGCGCCAAATTTCAAGTACAGCTTTAAGTACAGTGAATTCGGGTGGCGGGCACGGCGGTTTTTGAGTGGAACGCCCCGGTCCGACATCGATATACATCTCCTCGACCTACGAGACGGGAGATGTATTCATGGCCTTGACCGATACCGCCGTACGCCAGGCGAAACCTACCGTTAAGCACTACGCCCTCAAAGACGCGGGTGGGCTTGCGTTGTTCGTCAGCCCCAAGGGTGCCAGGCAATGGCACTTCCGCTTTCGGTGTCGTCGACCTTCAAGGCCAGCAGATGGCCGCTGCCATAGGTCAGCCAACTGACCCGATGCCCGTCCGGGCGGGTGGTGGCGATGCGCTGGTTGAGGGCATCGTATTCATGCTTCCAGATGGCTACGTGCGGTTCCTGCAGATAGCGCAGGTATTGGTGCTCGCGGGTGGTATTGCCCGCGTGGTCGTAGAACCATTGCAGTTTGCAGGCGGCGTTCTCGGCCAGCAGCAAATTCCCGTTGCCGTCATAGGCGAAGGATTCGGACTGCCACTCTTCGCAGGCAAAGGCCTTAGCGCGATCAAGCTAATGCCGGGGTCGTCCAGTTGTTAAAGAGCGGGGCGCCGGTCAGCGATGCACGGCACCGCGCGAGCCGCTGGCGATCAGGGTGGCACCACAGGTAGTCTTCATGCCATCCAAGGCTACGGGAATGCCGTTGACGGAATAGGTTCTGCTGCCTTCGGCGATCGGGAAGGGGCCTTTGCATAAGGGGCACATCACCATGTGGCCCTTGCCGGCCATGGGCTTGCCGTTGAGGTTCGTGTGGGGAATGGATTCGGTGACAATGCCGCCGTGGTCGGTGGTGTCGCCGAGGCGAACTATACACTTCAATGATTTTTCCTTCCTGCTCTTATAGTGGGCAGGGTTCGATCAATTGTTATTGGAAACAAGAATGTCGCCGTGGTCATTCTCTGCGAGCAGCCAGGTGAAATTTTTGTCCACGATGTAATACTCGAAGTATCGGCATTCCTCCAGAATGTTTTTGATTTTTGATAGTGGGAGACTGAATAATAATTTTTCTTCGTTGTCCTCGTCCGCTATTAGCCATACATCGTCAGTAGTAGGTGGCGCCACTTCTGCTATATGTAAGTATGCTGAGTTATCAGTGTATGTGTATATTTTTGGTTTTGCCGTCAAGGATGACCACCACGCTCTAGGTCTCTCTTTGACAAAGATGGATTCTATTGCTGATAGCACTTCATCTTTATTCTCTATCTCGTGAGCGGCCAGTCCATTTAATATTAAAGCTTCTTCTATTTCCATCTTAAGAGAGGAGCTGTTTGTTTGGTTCATAACGTATCTGCCTACTTCTTGTCAGGGCGATGTGGATGTTGTGGGCCGCTATAGGTAATATTGCCTCGCTCAGCGCAGCCGCACCTTCCGCGCTTTCCTGCAGTTTGCCAACCTACGTGCGGTTTATCGTGTCCGCTTGCAGGATCCATATCGGCATGAGGAGCATCATATGCCACTTTGGCTCCCCCTTCTCCTTTGAACTCGACGACAGTGCCAGTTACTGGGTCATATTTAGAGAAAGTAACATTATCAGGATTTGTAATTCCTGCGTTCTTGAATGCCTGTGTTTTTGCGGTGTCAAAGTCCGGTGCATGTGTTAATTTGGCTAGCCCTATCGGATCAATCCAAGTCACCGGGTTTGGTGCATATGCATAGACATTCAGCCCACCCGCAAACCCAATCGGATCCTTGCCAATAAACCGCCCGACCTGCGGATCATAGTACCGATAGCGGTTGTAGTGCAGCCCGGTTTCCACATCGAAGTACTGGCCTTGAAAGCGCAGTGGATTGCGCACATCCGCCCGTTTGGCGGTCTCGCTGCGCTGTTCCTTGGCTAAACCCCAAGCTTTGTAGACGCCGGCCCAGGCGATGTCGCCGTGTTCATCGGTCAGCTCCATCGGCGTGCCGAGGTGGTCGCATTGGTACCACGCTACGGCGCTGAAGCTCACAGGCTTAGATTTGTGCTGCCACACCGGGTCAAGGTCGATGTCGTAAGCGCCCTCATAGACGGGCTCGGGCAGCAATTGGATGCTGCGTTGCTCCACTGCCTGCGCCACCGGCACAAAACTGCCCGGTTCGAAAAAGTAGTGGGTCAGGCGTTCGCGCTTGTCGTTGTTGCGGCTTTCGAAGGCCAGCACATCCCCGTCCCAGCCGTAGAGGGTGTAGCCGCAGCCGTATTGTTCATCGAGCTTGGCACGCTCCAGCTTGTTCCACATCGGTCCGGCTTCGCGGCGGTCGTGGTACTTGGCTTTGGACAGTTTGAACAGGCGTCGGCCCAGTGCGTCGTAGGCGAAGCTGACGGTCAGTCGGTCGTCTTCATAACTGATCAGGCGGTCGTACAAGTCCCAGGTGAACTGAGATTTTTTGCCGTTGTGCAGACGCTCCTTGAGGTTGCCGCGTTCGTCGTAGCTGTAGTGGGTGCCGACGTAATCGCGCAGCAGGTTGTCCAGCAGCTTGGGCGAGGCATATTGATTGGGACGACGCGGTGCCTGCGGATCCAGCAGGTTACTGGCCGGGTCAAAAGCAAAGGTCTCTTCGCCGCTGATGGTCTGAGCGGCGAGCAGTCGACCCAACGGATCATAGCGGTAGCTGAGCGCGCCGCGCCGGGTGTCGTCGATGCGGGTCAGTTGGCCGGCGGCATCATGTCGGTAGTTGCGCACCACCAGGCGCTGGGCATCGCCGCGTGTGCCGATGGCTTGTTCTCGCAACTGGCCATTGGGCGTCCAGGCTTGGCGCTGTTGCAGGCCGTTGCCCTGATCGCGGGCGATCTCGCGGTGCAGGTTGTCGCGCTGGTAGCTGAGCAGCTCCTGATCGTCGACCTTCAAGGCCAGCAGATGGCCGCTGCCATAGGTCAGCCAGCTGACCCGATGCCCGTCCGGGCGGGTGGTGGCGAAACGCTGGTTGAGGGCATCGTATTCATGTTTCCACACCGCTATATGCGGTTCCTGCAGGTAGCGCAGGTATTGATGCTCACGGGTGTTGTTGCCCGCACCGTCGTAGAACCATTGCAATTTGCAGGCGGCGTTTTCGGCGAGCAGCAGGTTGCCATTGCCGTCATAGGCGAAGGTTTCGGTCTGCCATTCCAGGCCTTCCTTGTGCCCGGCATGGCGGGCAATCAGCCGCCCGAGTGGGTCATACTCGAATTCGTTGACCCGATCGCCGTCGAGGCGGCGGGTGGGCTGGTCGCTGCCTTGGTCGTAGAGGTAGTGGGTGGTTTGCTGGTCGAAGCCGGTTTCCTTGATCAGGCGACCAGCCGGGTCATACTTGAAGCTGGCGGTGCTGTTGTTTTCGTTGCGCAACTCGATCAGTTGACCGAGGCGGTCCCAGCGGTAATCGAGGGTGGTGCCGTTGGCGTCCTGGCGCTGCTGGATCAGTCCGGCTTCGTTGTAGTGCCAGGTGGTGCGTTGGCGCAGGGCGTCGGTGTGCGTGAGCAGACGGCCTTCGGCGTCGCGCTCGAAGACTTCTTCGGTCTTGTCGGGGTGGATCAGTCGTACCAATTGCCCGGCGCGGTATTCGTAGGTGGTGACGTGACCTTCGGCGTCGGTGAAACGGCTGAGCTGGCCCAGCGCATCGTATTCCCATTGGCTGATCTTGCCCGAGCAGTCGGTGTAGCGGATCAGTTGGCCGTCGGCGTTGTAGTCCAGTTGTTTGCTGCCACCGTTGGCATCGGTGATGAGGATGGGCAGGTTATCGCTGTTGTAGGCGTATTGGGTTTTGTTCTCCAGCGGGTCGATGGTCTCGATGATGTTGCCGCGCTGATCGTAGTCGTACCGCCACAGGCCGCCTTCGGCGTCGCGGGTTTTGAAACGTTGGTCCTGATCATCGTAGGCGTGATGAACACTGCTGCCGTCTGGGCGGGTGTGTTGGAGCAGGTTGCCCCGGTCATCGTAGGCATAGCTGTCGATACTGCCGTCGGTGTGGATATGGCGGACAACATTCTTGGCATCGTCCCGGTAGAACCACTCTTCATTGCCGTCCGGGTAGATGACACGGTAGGTGTAGCCGAGGATGTCGTAGTAGTACCAGGTTTCCTGGCCCAACGCGTTGGTCACGTAGGTCAGGCGGATGTTCTCGTCCCACTCCAGGCGGGTGTCGTAGGTGCCCTCGTCGGCCCACTCGCGTACAGCCTTGGCGTCGACGCCTTCGCCTTGCCATTGCAGGTTGATACCGCGCCCGGTGCGGTCGGTGTAGCGGGTGATCAGGTGGTGCTTATATTCGTAGTTCCACTGCGCGGCGTGTTCGTCGCGTGCAGCGATCAGGTCGCCGTGCTCGTCGTAGTCGTAGCCGGCCAGTTCGCGCTGGGGCTGGCCTTCCTGCATTAACCACAGGGCGGTGATGCGACCGTGTTCGTCGAGTTGGGTCTGAATGTGCTGGTGCTGAGTGTCATCCTGATAGGTCAGCAGGTCTGAAAGTACGACCTGGCCGGCGTGCTGGTGTTCGTAATGCAGAGCGATGCGAGCGCCGCTGCGCAAGGTAATACCGCTGAGCAGGTAACGATCGCCTTGCTTTTGAAACGTCTCCTGGCTGTCGTGGCCGCGTACGACCACCAACGTGTTGGCCGTGGTGCGAATCAGCAGCACTTCCTCGATCGGGTCGTAGTGATGCTTGCTGATCTCGGGGTCAGGGTAACGCTGGCTGCGTCCGTCGTAACCGTGGTATCTCAGGCCATCTTCATGTTGGTCAATGCGAATCGAGAACGGCGTGATCCAGCGTGCGCCAAGGCTTCCCTGATCGAATGCCGCAAGGCTGGAGCGGTAGGTTCGTGTCCACTCGATCGGGAAGGGGCCAGGCAGCGAGAAATCGGTGTGTTCCAGCGTTTCACTGCCGGTGGCGAAGCTGATGCTGCGGCCAGTGCCTGAAGGGACGCCAAGGCTACAGTTCTTACAAGCATTGGGATCATGGGTACCTTTTCGCTGAGTTGACTGGGTGACCAGTGGGCCTTGGCCTTGAATCGCTTGAGCTTGATTGTTCTGGCGGCTGGACGCATTGGCCGTTTGGGCGCCGCGCCTCTTACGGGCGGCCAATGAGCTGACCAATGCCATGATCAGGTTGCCGATACTGCCAATTTTTTTCGGGTCCCCTAGCCCCTGAACTTTCTGCGCCACGGCCAGGCCGATGCTGTCGGCGGCACTGGCGACGGTGAGCAGTTTCTGGCAAACGGCCTTTGACAGCAGCCTGTCGTCAATCATGAACTGGGCGGCAATGCCGACCACTGGGCCGAAGAAGAAAGAGCCGACCTTGGCTTGCTTGGCCAGCGCCTGCTGCCCTTGCTCACTGGCAATGCTTCTGAGCATACGGGCGAAGGCGGCGCAGGCTTTTCTGATTTCTGCGGCGATTTTGGTGAGCAGTTCGCTGAGACGCGCTTGGATGGCGTTGGCAAAGTCTTCCAGGGCGCCGCGGGTTTTGTCGTTAAGGTTTTCCTCCAACGCACTGAGCATGGCCGTCGAAATGGCGGGCAGGCCGTTGCGCCTGACCGCTGAAAGCGTGGTGCGCACCGCCAGCCGTGCCGGCCCGACACCGGGAAAGGAGATCAGGCCGACGACGTTGACGCCAAAGCTGACCCAGGTCAGGAAGTCGTTTTGATCACCGTCAATCAGGGTGAGCAGGTCACCGATGGCATCAATGGCGGCAAAGACGGTGCCGACACCGGGAATCACCGCGCCGGCGGTCTGTACCGCATTCCAGCCAATGGCATCGTTGGTCAGTTTGCGCAGCCACTTGTCGAGCTTTTCCTTGCCCGCATCAATGTCATTTTTTGATGTGGTATTGAGCGGTGCGGTGGCTGATTGGGGCGGGCGCGCAGTGGCTGCGGTCACTGTGTTTTCTCCGAGAGCTTGCGTGGCAATCCGAGCGTCTCGGCGTTTTTCACGAGTGACTGAGGTAGCTGGGAGGCAAGCGCGGTCGCAGCGTCTGGCATTGGCACGGTCTTTTTCAGCAGGTCGGTGGCAAGGCTCGCTGGCGCTTGTTTGGTGGCGCTGAGCACCTTGTCCAGCAGGGCTTGCGCTTGTGCAGGCAGTGGTTCGTTGGAGGTATCAGCGGCCTCCGCTTTTATCTGCTCATGGGGACCGGGAAAGCCAGGATCAGTCCAGACATCGACCGGGTCTTTGTTGAAAAGAACTTTGGCCGGGCCTGGCGCAACACCAGTCACTGCCGCAAAACCATTGCCATCCAGCGACCCTTTGATGATCTTGCCCAGTGCATCCTCAACTTGATACTCGCCCCCCTTGAAGGCGACTCCGTTGGCATACTGCTGAAACAACTCCAAATTCCCTTTCCCCGCCTTGGGCTCCTCTGGAAACGCCGCCGCCTTACTCTTTGGAGCGTCGTGGATAAAGTCCACGGCATGCACGGTGTACCCCCCGCTGGTGGCATGGGTAATCCCCCCCGCGTTATAGGTGGTGCTGCTCCCCGCCGCCTGAATCACGATTTCTTCCTTGGCACTCAGCGTGATGCGTTCGGCGGTGACAGTGACCTTGAGCTTGGCCAGCAGGTGGATGTTGTCTTTCAGCGCCCGTATATCGATATCCCCGGAGGCGGCCACCAACCGCCAGCCCAGGCTCTGCACAAAGGTGCGCATACCACGGCTGGCGCTGATCAGCAGGCGTTTGCCGATGGCCAGGCTGGTGTGGCCGCCGCTGCTCAGGGCCAGGTGTTCGCCGCTGGCGATATGGGTGGAGTGCGGGGTGCTGCTGGCGATGCCGGCGGGGCTGTGCAGTACCAGGTGCGGTTCGGCGAGTTCCGGGTAGTGGTTGGCGTTAGGGTTGCCGCCGGTGCCACGGATGGCGCTGTGCTGGGCCTTGAGGGCGTCGGCGACTTCGTCCTGGTCGCCGCTTTCCTGGGCCAGGTGGTCGCGGGCTTCGCTGGCGAAGGTGGCGTGATGTTGGCGGGCGGTGTCGAGGTGTTCGGCGGTTTCCGGCAGGTCGGTGTGGTGCTTGGCGGCGCGGGGGCGCAGTTGGGTGGTGAGTAGTAAACCGCCGCCGGCGCGCAGCACGCCGTGGGCGTCGGTGCGCAGTTCAAAGCCTTGGCCGCGTGGCACGCCGCCACCGGGGCGTGGGTGGGTGAGGTAGCCGAGGGTCAGCGCGCTGGCGGCGTGGTCGCTCATCAGGCTGGCGCTGATTTGCCCGGTGGTGTCGTCCAGGCGCAGTTCGTTGTGGCGTTCGCCGTGCAGTTCCTTGCTGCGGATCGGGCTGAGGGCCTTGAACTCCGGCAGTTTGTACGGCGAGCGGTTGATGGCGTGGTAGCTGCGGCCAATGACCATGGGTTGGTCGGGATCGCCGTGGAGAAAACCGACCAGCACTTCCTGACCGACGCGGGGCAGGGCGACGTGGCCCCAGCCGGCACCGGCCCAGTTGTGGGTGACGCGCACCCAGCAGGCGCTGCGGTCGTCATCCTGGCCTTGGCGATCCCAGGGGAATTGCAGGCGCACGCGACCGTGTTCGTCGCAGTAGATTTCTTCGCCGGGCGGGCCGACCACGGTGGCGATCTGCGGGCCTTCGATGCAGGGTTTGGGGCGTGGTGGCGCTTGCCATTCGACGTTGTCGGGAATCAGTGTGGCGGTGAAGCTGTAGCGGGTGCCCACTTCACTGCCGGACGCTTCTTCTTCCATCGCGGTGTGCTGGCGGCCGGTGTGTTTGACGCACACGGCGCGCCAGCCAATGTTGAGGTCTTCACGTGGGTGCCCGGTCAGGTCAAACGCCAGCCCCGGCACCAGGCGTGCATCGTCGCCGCTGACTTCGGCGGTGCGCGCATCGCCGCGCAGGCCTTGCAGGCGGGTCTGGGTGAACGGCTTGCCGGCGGCGTCGTGTTTGTAGCGGCCTGGGTAGTCGTAGCGTTCGTAGTCGGGGCTTTGGTGCTCCAGCTGGCGCGCCTGTTCGTGCTGCTCCAGGTTGTAGCGTGGGTGGGTGAAGGTGTAATCGCGCTGGGTCTGTTGGGCACTGCGCACCTGCTCGCGGTAGGTGAAGCTGTGCAGCGCCGGTTGCGCCTGATCGCCACCGGGGTTGGCCTCGTACACCAGCGGTTCGCCCTCGATCACGCCAAAACTGGCGATATGGTCGGCCTGGATCAGCTGATGTCCGCCCTCGCTGTGTTGGAAGATCGACAGCAGGCCTTCTTCGGCGGCCAGGCGCTGGTAGAAGTCCCAGTCGAGGTCACCGGCCTGTACGCAGTATTCACGGGGCAGGTGGGCTTCGGTCAGGCGTTGGGTGCAGGCGCCCCAGCGGCGTTCGGTGGCCAGCTGTTCGAGGATCTGCGGCACGCTGCGTTGCTGGAAGATGCGCCAGTCCGATTGCAGGGTGGCGCGGGCCAGTTGCGGTTCGATCACGGCGCGGTAGGCGGTGCGGCGAAAACCGGTCTTGCCCTGCTCGAAACGACTGATCAGGCCGTGCACGTGGCGCGCCGGTTGCTCGCCTTGCCAGATGGTGAGGGTGGCGGGTTGATCGAGCAGTTGCGCGAAGTCGGCGGTGGCCGAAGGGCTGACCAGGTCCACGGTCAGGCAATACAGTTCGCAAAGGCCTTCGGTGAGTTCAAACGAGACCACATCGAAGTTGATGTCGGCAGTCGAACTGAAGGTAAAGCGCACGTCGCGCAAGTTAGGCATCGCAACTCCTGCGGGCAATTCCTGGGGCAGGTTTTCAGAGGCCTTGAACTTTAAAGAGGCGTTATCTGGCTGTCGCCTTCATGCTTTCCGTATTTGTTGTGGGAAGTTTCGTTTTATTGTTTCTCGGGTGAGTTCCTACCTGATTACTAATGCCTCGGGGACTACTGCAAACAGCGAAGTGGCGTACGAAAGTCAACGCAATAAGATGGCCTCCAGTGATTGCATGACTTGTTGAGTCATGCTGTTCAGCCGGATGGCAAAAAACGTATACGCGCCCAGGCAAATCGCCCCGGCGGCCGCCCAAGGACTCCACCACGGCCATTGTCGGTTCATCTGGTAGTGGCGCGGCGCAACGTTGTCCAGCGGCCGGGTCAGGTGCGCAGGTACCGGATCGTGCAGGGCGCCGATCACGCCCTGTAACTGGCTGATCAGTTGCTGCAAGGTTTGGTCGCCCTGGGTTTGCACGCTGTACTGGCCCTTGAAACCCAGGCATAGGCATAGGTACATGAACAGCAACACGTCGCGGTATTGCTCCGGAGTTTCCTGCAGGCGGGTCAGCAGGGTGAAGAAGGTCTCGCCGCCCCAGGTTTCCTGGTGAAAAGCGCTCAGCAACGACTTGGCCTGCCACACCGATCCAGTGCCCCAAGGCGTGGCCAGCACCGCCTCATCGACAAACACGCACAGTGTGTAGGAAAAAACCCGTAACTCGGCTTCGCTGTAGCCCTGCTGGCGCAGTTCTTCCAGCATCACCTTGATCTGGTTGGTGAGGTGTCCCTGTAGCTGTTCCACCGGCTGGTAGACCTCGGTCCTGCGTAGGCGCATCACCAGCCCGAACAGCGGCATGGCGACATCCACCAGCGGGTTGAGGCTATGCCCGCGCAACTGGAATTCCAGCGGATCGTGATGGCAGAACAGCTCGCCTTCGGGGCGACCGCCGTGGGCGTCACCATGGGTGCCGGAGAAGGTTGTGGTAGGGGGTAGGGTCGGCATGCCGGTCTCTGCGGATTAAATGATGGGTTGCTGGCCGGTGCGCATCGGCCAGGTGAAGGCGGTGTGGTCGGCGGCGTTGATGACTTCCAACTGCTGGAACGCGTTGGTGCTCGCGTACAACGCCATGAAATGCGAGAGCACGCTGCCAAACAGGTGCAGGTCGCCGGCGTTGCTGAAGGCCGCCGGGTCGATGGTCAGGGTGGTGCAACTGCCGCGCACCGGCACGCCCTTGATCCACCAGTCGACCGGCGCGGTGCGGACTTGGCGAATGCCTTCCAGGCGGCGCTGGGTGGCACGGTGGTGCGGCAGGTCATGGGGGGCGATGAAGTCATACACCTGCAACACGGCCTTGAGCGCCGACGGCGACGACAGCGACAGGTTGTTCAAGGCCAGGTTGGAGATCAGCGCCCACAGCACCTGGCCGTCGAGCATGGGCGGGTAGGCGCGGGTCGGGCGAGTGAGGTTGCGGTAGGTGGCGAACGAGGGCGTGGTCTGGGTGGTGCGGTTGAGTTCGCCCACTTGCAACTGACGAGGCAGGTCGCCATTGCTGCAGGTCAGTTGGATATTGAGCACTTCACGCTCGCCCAGGTACGGGCGCTGGTCGGCATGGATCAGGCGCAGGCTGTGTTTGGCGCCGTTCTTGAGCAGCTCCGGTTCAATGATGTGGCTGTAATAGCGGGCCGTGCGCTCGCCGGCCGGTTCCACCTGATGCTGCAATGACTCATACGGGGCGAAGTCGACCCGGTAGTTGTCTGCCGGGGTTTGCGGTTTGCGCCGCCGGGCGCTGACCTGGTCGATGCTGAAGATTTCATAGGCGTGGGTGTGTGGGCCGCGTGGTTGCACGAGCGTGTGCAGTGCTTCGCCATCCAGCTGGATCGGTTCGGCCGGGTAGTCGAACAGGTTGATGGCGGGGGTGCAGTACAGGCAGAGCGTGTCGGGGTTGACCTGGACGGAGGCCGGCAGTGGGGTGGAAAAGTGCAGTTCCAGGCGAATTTTCCCTACCGTAGCCTGGGGCCAGAGGCGGCGTAAGCCACTGACACTGAACCCGTGAAAACGCTGGGGGAGGTAGAAGTACTCCTGGAGCAGACGATAGCCCTCCAGTTGCTGCTCCAGGCCGGGGAGCAGTGCGTCGCGGGGTTCAAAGCCGGGAAAGCCCAACGCATCGGGGGGCAGGGCCAAGCGTTTGTCGTCAAGGCACAGCACCATCTTGTACAGGTGCTGGGCCAGCCATTGGTAGAGCGTCAGCGCGTTGAGGTCGCCGCCACCGAGGTGGAAGTCCAGGCGGTCGCTGGTGATCTCGCTCAACGGCTGGTCCGACAGGGCCTGCAGCTCGATGCTCAGTATCGACTTTTGCACGCTGTGGGAGACGCTGGCGTCGCTGATCTGCAAGGGATAAAGGGTTACATCGGTACAGGTGCGAAAGGTGCAGCTGACGCCGTCCACCGGCTGCGAAAACAACGGCGTGCCTTTGGCAATCACCTGTGGGCCGCTGAGGGCGTGCAGCACCGGGTCAAAGCGCACCTGGGTCAGGCTGGGTAACGGACGCAAGTAGTTGGGGTAGACCTGTTGCAGCAGCGGGTGGGTGAGTTGTGGCAGGTCGTCATCAATCTTCAGAGCCAGCTTGGCGGTCAGAAAGGCGAAGCCCTCAAGCAGATGCGCGGCGCCTGGATCGGACGCCTGATCGCCCAGGAACGGCGCCAGGCGCGGATCGTCTTCAGCGAACTCACGCCCTAACGCTCGCAGGTAGCGGAGTTCTTCTGAAAAACGATCTTTTAGTGACATGACTCAAGCCTGTTTAGTTGATTTAAGTTTTTGGGGTTGGTTGTAAGAAGGTTCTGTAGGAAGTTGGGTGTTATTGTTTTGAGTGTGACTAGAAAATAGTTGCAGATGTTTCCGTTGGTGAGGGTGCTTCGTCAAGATAATTAAAAAGATCAGGTGTGAGTTTTTGTTTCTTTCGTGTTGCGCATTGAAAATTGATTGTTTGCACTGCTACTGTTTGCCCGAAAGTGTGAACGAAAATCCATCAAGGCAAATATCAAGGCACATATTGTTTTCGCACATTGAGCGAGGACGGTTTTCATCTTGGGAAAAGTTCAGGGGCGAACAGTAATGAACAAGAGGCTGGGCACGTTGGCGCGTGGGTTTTCCGTCTTTCAGCGCCATGGGGCACTCATCGCTATTGCCGCCGGGGTGCTGGTCATTGCCGTGGTGTTGGGCTGGCTCTGGTGGCTGGGGCCGAGCTGGATGTGGCGCGACGGGCAACCGCTGGCGCCCTGGCCGTTACGCCTGGCAATCAGCATGGTACTGGTGGTGGTGCCGCTGGTGGCATGGACCTGGGTTGTGCACCGTCGCCAGCGCCAGTTGCAGCACGAGCGTGAGCAGCGGGCACAACGGGTGCAAGACCCTTGCCTGGCGCACCTGCAAGCCCAGGAGCGATCACTGCAAAACAGCCTGGCGCGGGTACGGGACAACCATCAGGGCCGCAGCCTGCATCAGATTCCGTGGTATCTGGTGCTGGGAGAAGAGAACGCCGGCAAGTCCAGTTTTATCAGTCGCTCCAGCCAGAGTTTCGCCCTGACTCGCACCGCGCGCAGTGGCGCGGCGCAAGTGGCCGCAGACCCTGATCTGGCGTTCGACATCGATTGGTGGATCGGCGATGAGGCGGTGCTGATCGACCCGCCCGGTGAGTTCATCAGCCAGCCCGAACGGCAGCCGCCACCCACGCAGGCTCCCGCCGTGCCCATCGAAACTGCCGCGACGGACACTGAAACCATCGCCGAACCCGTGGTCGCCCCGGTCGAACAACCGGGCGGGCTGCCGGCTGGCGCCGAAAAGCGCCTGTGGCATCACCTGATCGACTGGCTGGCACGCAGTCGCAGCCGGCGTCCGCTCAACGGCGTGGTGCTGATGGTGGACATGGTCAGCCTGTTCGAGCGCCCACCCAATGAGCGTCGCAACCTGGCCTATTTGCTGCGTGCTCGCCTGAACGAACTGGGTCATGAGTTGGGCACGCGCCTGCCGTTGTACGTGGTGCTGAGCAAATTCGACTTGCTCGACGGCTTTGAAGAGCTGTTCGCCAAGCTCCCTGCATCGGCACGGGAAGAGGTGCAGGGCTTCACCTTCAGCCTGGATGCCGTCGAGGATTTCGATGCATGGCTGGGCGAATTGGCGGTTGCGTATGACCGCTTCGTCGCTGCGTTGAACAGGCGGGTCATGCGGGCCATGGGGGATCCCGAGCCCGCCGAGGTGCGTGAGCCGCTGTTCTGCCTGATGCGTCAGCTCAGCGGCTCACGGGAGATTCTGCTGCGTTTTCTCGGCGATGTACTGGGCAGTGACCGCTACACCACACCAGCCCTGGTACGGGGTGTTTACCTGTCGTCGGTTTACCAGCGTGGTGTTGTGTCCAACCTGTTTGTCGAGGCCTCGGCGCGGGCCTATGGGTTTCCCGCGCCGGTCAGCTCGGCCAAGCCCCAAGGGCATTCGGTGGTGTACTTCGCACAGCATCTGTTGCGGCGGGTGGTTTACCCGGAGGCGGGGTTGGCCGGGGACAACTTCAAGGTGGCGCGGCACAAACGTCGCGTGCTGCTCAGCGGTTCGCTGTTGGCCGGGCTGGGCAGTGCGTTGCTGGTCGGTGGCTGGTGGTACTACTACGGCATCAACCGCGACAAGGCCGATCAGGTGTTGAGCCAAAGTCAGGCCTTCAGCACCAAGGCCAGCGATCTGCAGGCCGATCCCACTGGGCTGAATCTGCTGGTGCCGCTGGACGAAATCCGTGCCGCCGTCACGGTGTATGGCGACTACCGCGCCACCTGGCCGCAATTGGCCGATATGGGCTTGTACCAAGGTCAGGCGATCGGGCCGATGGTCGATCAGGCCTACCTCAGTCTGTTGTCCCGGCGCTTTCTGCCAGCCATTGCCGAGGGCGCAGTGGAGGTCATTCGCCGTGCCGAACCGGGCAGCGACGAACAGCTCGCCGCCTTGCGCGTTTACCGCATGATCGAGGATCGCAACAACCGCCGTCCGGACATCGTCGCGCAATGGATGGTCCAGCAATGGCAGCAGGCCTATCCGGGGCAGGGCCAGCGCCAGGCGGCCTTGATGCGCCACCTGACCTACGCGCTGACCTACGCCGATGTCGAGCTACCCGAATACCGCGCACTGATCGCACAAACCCAACAACAACTGCGCAAGCTGCCCATGGCGCAGCGGGTGTACATGACTCTGCGACAACAGGCGCAGGATCGCCTGCATGGCGAACTGGACCTGCGCAACGAGATCGGCCCGGCCTTCGACGTGGTCTACCGCCCCTTGAGCGAGCGCGACAGTGGCGCGGCGCTGGACGAAAACCTGACGCTGCCACCCTTGCTGACCGCGCGGGGCTTTCGCGACTATTTTGAGCCCAACAGCCAGAACGTCACCGATCTGGCGCTGATCGACCAATGGGTATTGGGCGAGCGTCGCAGCCTTGACTATTCCGAGGCCGACCGTCGGGTGCTGACCGAACGGCTGCGGGCCTTGTACAGTGCCGACTATGTCGACAGCTGGCGCCGCGCGTTGAACCAGTTCACCGTCACCGACTTCACCGATCTGGCCCAAACCCTGGAAGTACTGGGGCAGGTGACAGGCCCGGCCGCGCCGCTGCGCCGCCTGTTGGAAACCGTGCGTGACAACACCCTGATCTACCCGCCGGTCACCGGCAAGGAGGAGCTGCCCGTTGGTGACGAGGCGGGGCGCAATCAGGCGCTGGGCATTCACCGGGCGTTTGCGGGGTTGTCCGGGCTGCTCAATGCTCAGCAGGACAAGCCGTCCTACTATGAAGAAACCGTGGGCGCGATCAATGCCGTCTATGACTATGTCAAAGGTGTGCAGGATCAGCCGAGCCCTGGCAAAGCGGCATTGGGCGTGGTGCTTGCCCGATTTTCCCAGGCCAATCCAGACCCTGTCCGCAACCTGCAACGCATCGCTTCGGGTCTGCCCGAGCCCTTGAACCGGCACGTCAACCAATTGGCCGCACAGAGTGCCCAAGTGCTGGTCATCACCGCGTTGCGCGAACTGGAAAAACGTTGGGACAGCGAAGTTTACAGTTTCTACCGCGACCGCCTGGCCAGTCGCTATCCGTTCAAACCGGGCGAGGATGCTTCGCTGGAAGACTTCGTCGCCTTCTTCGGCCCGAAAGGGCGCCTGCAACAGTTCCAGGACCAATACTTGAATGTGTTCCTCAAGGATAATCTGGACAGCCTGTCCACCGGGGACCACGGCGGCCACTGGGTGCGCCAGGAAGTGCTTGAGCAACTTGAAAAGGCTGAGCGCATACGCGAAACCTTCTTCAGTCCAGACGGCCAATTGGCCGTGCAACTGACCATCGAGCCGCTGGCTTTGAGCGCGACTCGCCTGAGCAGCATGCTCAGCGTCGATGGCCAGTTGATCCCTTATCAGCATGGTGCCCCACAACGCTCGGGGCTGGTATGGCCGAACACCTTGGGCAATACCAGCGGCAGCCAACTAACCCTGGTACATAGCACTGGCAACACCGCCAGCCTGAGCTATCGCGGGCCGTGGTCGTTGTTCCGGCTGCTCAGCCGCGGGCACCTCAATGGAAGAACCGACACCAGCGTGGACCTGACCTTTGCCGTCGCCGAGGGGCTGATGCGTTATCGGATTGGGGCAGAGAAGGCTAACAACCCGATTACCCAGCGCAGTTTTGAAGGGTTTACGTTACCGAGGACGTTGCTGGAAGAACGCGGCAGGAAAATGGCCACTGACAGCGTCACGCAACGGTGAGGAGTCCTTCAGGCAGGGTGTACTCGCAGATACCTGACAGTCTTTTAGTCTGTTGTGCGCTGCTGCGCCCAGGTCATAGAGCGTTGCGCCTATCGAATGGCAACCCCCCGTGGATCAATCACCATCGTTTGCGCGTGAAAAACCGGATCAACCGCTGAGGCTTTGTACCAGGCTTTCGAGCGCTTCAGTGGTTTTCTCATCCTCTACCAGTTGCGCAGCCGCAGCTGCTTTGAGTTGGCGTGCCAGGCGGTATTCGCTGGGCGTACAGTTGGCGAACTGCTTGAAGGCACGGGCGAAGTAGGAAGGATCCTTGAAGCCGGCTTCATAGCCGATGCTGGTAATCGGCATCTGGCTGTTGTCGAGCAGGTCTTTGGCGAAGTTCATGCGCTTGTCCAGGATGTAATCCGTGAAGCCAAGCCCATTGGCTTCCTTGAACAGGCGGCTGAAGCGAAATGTTGTCATGCCGCAGCGCTGCGCCAGGTCCCTCTGATCGATACTGTCTCGAAAGTGCTGTTCGATGTACAGCATGATGCTGTTCAGCGCTTGGTGTTTTTGGTGTCCCGAGGTTAGCCGGATGCTGTCCGGCAGAGTCGGGGAGTGATCGATCTGCGATGACTTGCCCTGGCCGTGAGCATTTCGGCGCAACTCGCAGAGCTGAACCACCGCCGTCAGGTAGCGCTTCTTCTCGGCAGTCGAGAGCGGTAGCACCATGTATTCCCAAACGGCGGAGCGCATGGCCCAAACCGCCAGTTCCTCGGAATGCTGCACGGTGAACATGGAGATCGGGATGGTGGGGGTGGTGCGCTTGATCTCCAGCAACAGCTTCAAACCTGAAGTGTCAGGGCGATCAAAATGAATGCAGACCATGTCTGCCTGTTCCCTGATGGGCAACACGGAGCTTTTTACCAGTTTGCAGTCGCAGGCGTCCTCGAACTGCGTGACGAGTTCTTTCGTGGACCGATCATGAGTCAGATCGAACCACAGGAGCGATGGCCTTCTGGTCAAATTGGACGTCATGTCTCTACTCTGGGGTTCTAGTGACTCTCTTCGCCAGTATTGCCAATGTGCTATCACTTTGCAGATTTAATCCCGATAGGAAAGATGATTTTTAGATCTATTCGCTCTATGGGTTGCCTGGAAGGCGGCTGCGGACGAATGTTTGCTCGGGCGTCTTCGAAAAAATCGGGGTGAGCCGCCTGTCGCTTGTGAATCAATGGCAATTGCCTTTGCGTTTCAGTGCCCTGTTTACCCCTCCCGTTACTGCTGTAAAGGCCAATGCCCCGTATTTGGCCGCCCCGCAAAAAAGTCCTAGCGATGTGCAAAATCCTCCTAACGCCTATGCCTTGCCACTGACTAGTGTTGCATCAGGCAGCGCAGAAAGTACTGCCTCAGAAAAAACAACATTCGAGTGAGGTGGGCAAAATGATCATGCAAACAATCAAGGCTTCGGTAGTGAAGTTCATCAACGACGAAGATGGCCTTACCGTTGTGGAATATGCGGTAGCTGGCGGGTTGGTTACGGCCCTTGTCGTCGGACTGTTCTCGGCCCTCGGAACAGAGGTTAAGGACAAAATACAGACGCTGTGCGATGCGATTAAGGGGTCCGCTTGCTCTGCCCCCGCCGCACCCGCTGCGTGACGCGTCGATGTCCATGGGACAGCCGGTTGCCGCTATTTCTGATAGGGCGCCGGCAATGTTCTTGATGGACTTCGCGTTGTCCCTGTCAATTTTGTGTAGAGAGCGCAAATCACTGCTCTGTTCAAGGCTGGCAATAGCAATGTTGCGTGCTAACGATTGATACCCGTAGGGAGACATGCCATGTCCACGGAAATGCTATCGATGGTTTTACTGATAGGACTTTTGGGCGTGGCGGTGGTGAGCGATCTGCTTCACCACCGTATTCCCAACATGCTCGTCCTCGTGGGCCTTGCCTTGGGATTGATCGGTCAAATGTATTCAGGTGGTGTCAGCGGATTGGGTGACAGCCTGCTGGGCATCCTGATCTGTTTTGCGCTGTTTCTGCCGATGTACGCCTTCGGTGGCATGGCTGCCGGTGACGTCAAGTTGATGGCCATGGTCGGCAGTTTTCTACCGTTCCATTACGCATTGTGGGCTGCAATGTTCAGCCTGATAGCCGGTGGTGTATGCGGTTTATTGATCGTGCTGGTTCGTGGTCAATTGCGTCAGACCCTGGGGCGCTATTGGCTGATTCTCAGGGCGCAGGCTTATCTGGCGCCAACTTCAGATGAAGTAGCCGGCAAGCCTTTCCCATATTCGATTGCAATATTGATCGGCACTTTGAACACCATCTATTGGCAACTCACTGCCGGTGGATTCGGAGGTTAGACATGCACGTCATCGTCGATAGTGATGCCTACCCCAGCGATCGGGGTGCTGTGCAACGGCTGGCTCCTCAGCCCTGCACTGTCCGCGAAACTGGCCTGACCGACAGCTTTATCGGCGAGTTGGTGTGCAAGCATTTGTTTGATGCCGGTGTGCTGGACATGTCGCGGCTGGTGGAGCGTTTGGCGCTGACCGGCGCGGTACTTGAAGAAGTCCTGGCGTTTTTGCGCAAGGATGGCCGTGTCGAAGTGCTGGGCCAGGCGAGTCAAACCGGCGGGCAGATGCTGCGTTATGGACTGACCGAACGTGGTCGCAGTGCCGCCCGCGATGCCCTGTCGCGCAGTGGCTATATCGGTGCGGCACCCTTCCCGGTGAGTACCTACCGCTCCCTGATCAAGTTGCAGACCATTCACCATGGTCGCATCAACGCCAACGATATGCGCAATGCCCTCGCTGGCGTAGTGCTCACGGAGGGGATGCTCGATCAGTTGGGTGTGGCGATGAACTCCGGGCGCGCAATCATGATTTATGGCCCGGCGGGTACTGGCAAGACTTATGTTAGCAGCCGGCTGATCCGCCTGTTCGCCGAAGCAATCTGGGTCCCTCATGCCATCGTCATCAACGAGTCGGTGATCGAGATCTATGACCCGCAAGTGCATCAGCGGCTCGATGATAACATTCAACAGAACAGTCTGATGCTCAGCGAAGGGATCGACCGTCGACTGCTGTGCTGCAAACGTCCGATCGTCATCACTGGCGGCGAGTTGAGCATGGAACAACTGGACGTTCGCTATGACCCCTTCACCCGTCAATACCAGGCCGCCTTGCAGCTCAAGGCCAGCAATGGCCTGTTCATCATCGACGACATGGGGCGCCAGCGCATGGCCCCCGCCGAGCTGCTGAATCGCTGGATCGTCCCGATGGAAGAGAAACGCGACTTTCTCAACCTAGGCGGAGGTCGGCATTGCGAGCTGCCGTTCGATCTGATTCTGGTGTTTTCCACCAATCTCAATCCTCTGGAGCTGGCCGATGAGGCCTTCCTTCGTCGGATTGGCTACAAGCTGCAATTCGGTTACCTGAAACCCGAGGAGTACGAAAAGATCTGGCGTCAGGAAAGCGAGCGTCTGGGCATTTCCTATGACCCGCTGCTGGTGCGTTATGTACTGCAAAGGCTTTATGCAAGTGAAGGCATGCCCCTGGTGCCTTGCCATCCCCGCGATCTCCTGAACATGGCGCTCGATCGCCAGCGTTATATGGGCGGTTCCGGACCACTGTCACCGAAAGAGTTGGAATGGGCCTGGCACAACTACTTCGTCCAGCTCGACTTTCTTTGATCCGGAGATACTGACATGAGCTCTCGCACGCTGACCCTGATAGGCGTTTCCCTGGCTATGGGCCTGGGGGCTGCATGGATGGCGGATTCCTGGCTGAGCGCGCGGCTCAATGCCAGCCCGGATGACCACCTTCGAAGCGTGGTGGTCGCCACGGTGGAGATTCCTTTCGGGCAGAAGGTCGAGCCCCAGCAGGTGACGACCGTACGCATGCCCATGGATACGATCCCGAACGATGCCTTCGATGCCAGCGAAAAAGCCGTGGGCAAGATTGCAACGTTCGACATTCTGCGGGGCGACATTGTGCGGGGTGCGCGTCTGAGCGAGCACCTGGGTGGCAGCACCCTGGCCTCTTTGATTGCGCCTGACAAACGCGCGATATCGGTACGGGTGGACGATGTGGTCGGCGTGGGCGGATTCCTGTTGCCGGGTAATCGGGTCGACGTATTGGCGACCAAACGCTCGGAAAGTGCCGGCAACAACGCCGTGTCCAAGACCATCCTCGAAAATTTGCGGGTGTTGGCGGTGGACCAGACTGCCGGTACCGACAAAACCCAACCGGTGGTGGTGCGTGCGGTGACGCTGGAGATGACGACCGCAGAGGCTGAAACCTTGGTCACGGCGCAATCGGAAGGGAAATTGCAGTTGACCTTGCGCAACCCGCTGAACACCGAAAGAAAAATCGAGACCGTTGCACCTGCCGCACCTGCCGCACCTGCTGCACCGGTCATGGCGATGGCTACCGCCACAGAGCCAAAACGCGTGGTGCCGCGTGGCAATGGAGAGGGTGGCAGATCCGTCACCATTATCCGTGGAGTCGAGGCCAGTGTAGTGAACATGCGTTGACAGGGCGGCAGGGGCGCCTGGGCACCCAGGTATTGGCGGAGCCGATCCGGATCAGTATCGGCAAACGAGGGCTTGATGATGAATCTTCGTATTCAGCGGCCGTTCACTTCGACGCCAAGGCGCCAGGAAGGATCGGTGAGTGTATTGATGGTGATCGCGTTGGCGGCGATGGCCATGATGGCGGCATTGGCTTTGGACGGCGGACACATGTTGCTGAACAAGACCCGCTTGCAGAATGCGGTGGACGCCGCCGCCTTGAGTGGCGCCAAAACCCTGAGTCAGGTGACGGGTGGCATCAACAGTGTCAGCGCGGCCGACGCGACGCGTACCGCCGCGCTCAACACGCTGACACAGAATGCCATTGCTACAGGCAACAAAGAATTGGCCACGGCTGTCGGCAGCAACGCCGGTGCATTTGCAGTGGTGGAACTGGCAAGCAGCGTCTATGGCCCGTTCGCCTTTCCCGGGCCGGAGAATGCCAAATACGTTCGGGTATCGGTAGCGAACTATAGCCTGACAGGATTTTTCTGGAGCTTCGCCCAGGCATTCGGCTCTGGTGGTGTGGGGAACAAAGCGGTGGCGGCGATCGCCACTGCAGGTCCCAGCCCCGCCAGTCCCTGTGATCTCACCCCCTTGATGGTCTGTGGCGACCCAACCAAGAGCAGCCCGTTCGGCTTCAACTTCGGTGATTTGCAGGTATTGAAGACCGCCCAAAACAAAAACGACTCAATTGGACCAGGAAACTTTCAGTTACTCGATTTTGGTTCGGGCGGCAGTACGGTCAGGGAAGACCTGGCCGGAGAAATCTCGAAATGCCGGAATGTAGGGGACAATGTTATAACCAAACCTGGCAATACGGCTGGCCCTGCTGTTCAAGGCTTGAACACTCGCTTCGGCGATTACTCCGGTCCCCTCGGGGGGAGCGCCGGCACCTATCCATCGGATCTGGTGATTAGCTATAGCACGCCGTTGATCACCAACAAAGCGAATGGTCAGGACCCGCCGCAGGTGGAGTCAGGTGGCCAGCCAGTCACCGTGAGCGACGGCAATCTCTACGCTGGCGGCAAGCCGTTGCTCGGTTATAACGACTGGCTTGCCAGCTCTGCTGCCTGTGTTGCTAGCTCGGGTACTGGTACTGACTGTCAGCGCAATGGCGCGTTCGAACGGCGAGTTCTGAAAGTCGTGATTGGCGACTGTACCGGGAAAATTGATGGAGCCAGCTCGATTCCAGTTCTTGGTTTTGGCTGCTTTTTCGTGATTCAACCAGCCACTAATGGAGATGCGTCGATCTTCGGCCAGTTTGTGAAGAAGTGCGAAGGCGACAACGTGGCCGGTCCCTCACCGTCAACGGATGCCGGCCCGCAGATCATTCAGCTCTACAAAACCTATCGCAACGACAGCGGCACTCCCACTCCGAGCACTGACTCGTAGGAGGCGTCATGAGACTTCACGGATTTAAACATCCGCAGCGCCAGCAAGGTCTGGCCATCGTGGAATTTACCTTGGTCCTGCCGGTGTTGCTCCTGCTGTTGCTGGCCTTCGGTGAGTTCGGCCGCATGCTCTATCAGTACAACCTGCTGCTGCAGGCCAGCCGCGATGCCGACCGTTTTGTCGCCAGTCAAGCCTGGAACGCAACGCTGGGCAAGGTCGCTCTGAGCGATACGCTGCAGACCCAGACGAAAAACGTTGCAGTCTATGGCGTGCCTGCCAACACCGGGACCGCTGTGATTTCAGGGTTGACGACTGGCAACGTGGTCGTCGCCGCCGTGGGCACCGACCATGTGCGGGTCACCATCATTTTTACGTTCTGCCCGGTGATTGGCGCTGGCAATTGCGCCGGATCGCTTCCCGGTTTTTTTGGCAATTCGATTGCACTGGGCATTCCGTTGGTTGCCACTACCGTCATGAGGGCCCTGTGATGAACAGAAAACACATGCGCGGCACCTATACGGTGGAGTTCGCCATCGTTGGTCTAATGATGTTCATACTGTTGTTCGGCGTGTTGGAAATGGGCCGGCTGTACTTTACGGTCAATGCTCTGGATGAAGCCGTGCGCCGTGGTACGCGCCTGGCGGCGGTGTGCAATATCAGCGATCCGGTGGTGTTGCGGCGGGCGATCTTCAACGCGGCGGATGATGCAGGAAATAGCCAACTGATCGGCGATCTGGCCACCACCCACCTGACGTTGACCTATCTGGATGTAAATGGAGCTCTAGTGGCCAATCCCGCTGACACTGTCAGCGCGAACGGTTTCCGTGCCATCCGCTATGTCCGGTTAAGTTTGCAAAACTTCGTATTCAATCTGTTTATTCCCGGGTTCGGTGTGCCCTTTACGCTGCCTACATTCAGGGCAACGTTGCCACGTGAAAGCCTCGGGCGTCATTCCGATTCCGGGGAGATCACGCCATGCTGAATACCAAGGAAAATCCACACACTACCTCGACCGGCAAAGCCGGGCTCAGGTTGCTGATCAGTAGCCGTGATGCCACGTCGTTGCGCGACCTGCAGAGCGTCTGCCAACGCATGCCCAGCCTGGAGGTCAGCACTCGCCTGGTGAGCAATGGGCATGTCGACCCGCTCTACGGCCTGGACCGGATGCCCGATCTGTTGCTGTTGCGCGTCAGCCACCTGTGGCGTGAAGAGCTGGCGGCACTGTTGCAGCGCCCGGCCCATGAGCGTCCGCCGATGCTGGTATGCGGGCTGCTGAGCGAACAGGAAAGCATGCGCCTGGCGATGCAGGCCGGCGCCCGTGACGTGCTGCCGGAGCCCGTCGCCGAGACGGAACTGGTCGCCGCCTTGAATCGGCTGGTCATGGAGGTTCGGAACGGCAGCGGGACAGAAGGTAAATTGCTCGCCGTGATCAGCGCCAAGGGCGGATCCGGCGGCACCATGCTGGCCTGCAACCTGGCTCAGCAGCTCAGCATGAAGGGTGGCAGTGCCCTGTTGCTGGATATGGACCTGCAATTTGGCAGCGTGACGCATTACCTGGATGTAGCGCAAACCCACAGCCACCTGGAGGTGTTGCATCAGATCGATGGCATGGACAGCGTCGCGCTACGGGGTTTTTGCAGCCACTTCAGCCCGACCTTGCATGTGCTGGGTGGCCGGGCCGGTGAGCTGTGTCTGCCGCAGGATGCCCAATCCGAGCAACTTGACACCTTGTTGCAGTTGGCCCGAGCCAGCTATGACTGGGTCGTGATCGACCTGCCTCGGCAAATCGACCATCTCACCGGTTCCGTGCTGGAGCAGGCGGATCGGGTGTACGTGGTGGTGCAGCAGAGCGTCAGCCATCTGCGCGATGCCAGCTCCCTGGTGCGGGTTCTTCGTGAAGATCTGGGCGTGCGTGGGGATCAATTGCAGATAGTGGTCAACCGCTATGACAAGTCGGCAGCGGTCAGCCTCAAGGATATCGGCGAGGCGCTGCGCTGCACGAACCTGGCGAAATTACCCAACGATTTCAACCTGGTCAGCCAGAGCCAGAACACTGGTGTGCCGTTGGGTCTGCATGCACCGAAGGCGGCGATCACCGTTGCCCTGCGCGACGTGGCCGATGACCTGCTTGGCAATCAGATGGCTGGAAAAAAAGGCGTGTTCAAACGCGCCCTCAACCGTTTTTTCGGGGGGTGACCCATGATCAGCGACTTTCGTAATCGCTTGCGCAAACAGTCCGGTAAACCCGCCTCGTCGCAGGCTAACCAGCCGGGTGACGACCTGCCGGATCCGGCCGAGGAAATAATGGCGTGGGAACGTGCGATACCAGACGTTCTTTACGAAACCAAAAGTCAGGTCACCCCGGTGGAAGCCGAGTGGCGAGAAAAGATCTACCAGCAGTTGCTCAAGGTCATGGACCTGTCCCTGCTGGACTCCCTTGAACAGGCTGAGGCCGCGCGGCAGATTCGCGATATTTGCCAGCGCCTGCTCGATGAGCATTCGGCGCCGGTGAGTACGTCCAGTCGTCAGTTGATCATCAAACAAATCACTGACGAAGTACTCGGCCTTGGACCCCTGGAACCGTTGCTGGCCGATCACAGCGTGTCCGACATTCTGGTAAACGGCTTTGCCTCGGTCTATGTCGAGCGCTTCGGCAAACTGCAACGCACCGATGTGCGTTTTCGCGATGATCAGCATTTGCTGAACATCATCGACCGTATCGTTTCCAGCCTGGGTCGGCGTATCGACGAATCCTCGCCGTTGGTGGACGCCCGGCTCAAGGACGGTTCGCGGGTCAACGCGATTATCCCGCCGCTGGCCATCGACGGCCCGAGCATGTCGATCCGGCGCTTTGCGGTAGACCTGCTCAATACCGACAGCCTGATTCAGGTGGGGACATTGACCCCGGCCATTGCCCTGCTGCTCAAGGCAATTGTCCGCGGGCGCTTGAACGTGCTGATTTCCGGCGGTACCGGCAGCGGCAAGACCACCATGCTCAATGTCCTGTCCAGTTTCATTCCGCACAACGAGCGGATCGTCACCATCGAAGACTCGGCCGAACTGCAACTGCAGCAGCCCCATGTGGTGCGCCTGGAAACCCGGCCTTCGAATATCGAGGGGCGTGGCGAGGTGAGCCAGCGGGAGTTGGTGCGCAACAGCCTGAGGATGCGTCCGGACCGCATCGTGATCGGTGAAGTGCGCGGCGTCGAGGCGCTGGACATGCTGACGGCGATGAACACTGGCCACGACGGCTCGTTGACCACGATCCACGCCAACACCGCGCGCGATGCGTTGGGGCGGGTCGAGAATATGGTGTCGATGACGGGGGCAACCTTCCCGATCAAGGCCATGCGTCAGCAGATCGCTTCGGCCATCGATGTGGTGATCCAGTTGGAACGCCAGGAGGACGGCAAGCGCCGTCTGGTCAGCGTGCAGGAGATCAACGGCATGGAAGGCGAGATTATTACCATGACTGAAATCTTCTCCTTTTCGCGCCATGGCATGGGCGAAAACGGCGAAGTGCTGGGTGATTATCGACCCAGCGGCATGATCCCCGCCTTCCGCGATGTGCTTGCCAAGCGTGGCATCGAGTTGCCGCTGACGATGTTCAGGCCTGAGTGGATGGAGGCACGGCAATCATGAACCAGGTTCCCGGTGAATTCATACTGATGTTCCTTGGCATGGTGTTTATCGCCGTCTTCCTTTTGTCCCAGGGCGTGGCGGTGCCGGTATTCGGCGAGGCCGGCAAGATGCGCAAGCGCATCCGTGGGCGCTTGCATGTATTGGAGAAAGCCAATAATCAGCCCAACATGCAGACAGTGTTGCGACAGAAATACCTGACGCGGCTGTCGCCACTGGAGGCCAGTCTTGAGCAACTGCCCTTCATGGAAACATTGACGCAGATGATTGAGCAGTCCGGGCACGAGTACCGGGCTTATCGGGTATTGCTCCTTGGGCTGGTGCTGGGTGTCTGGACGGGTATCTTGGTCTGGATGGTTTGGTCAGTCTGGTGGATGGCGCTGATAGTGGGCTTCGCGGTCTTCTGGTTACCGCTGTTGAAAATCTCTCGCGACCGTGGCAAGCGTTTCGCTGAGTTTGAGGAAGGCTTGCCGGATGCGCTGGATGCCATGTGCCGCGCTCTGCGCGCCGGGCATCCATTCAACGAAACTCTGCGCCTGGTGGCCGAGGAGCACAAGGGGCCGGTGGCTCATGAGTTCGGCCTGACCTTCTCCGATATCAACTATGGCAACGATGTGCGTCGGGCGATGCTCGGCCTTCTGGAGAGGATGCCGAGTATGACGGTGATGATGCTAGTGACTTCGATCCTCATCCATCGCGAGACCGGCGGCAATCTGACCGAGGTGCTGGAGCGTTTGAGTCGCCTGATCCGTGGGCGTTTTCGCTTCCAGCGCAAGGTCAAAACCCTGTCGGCCGAAGGGAGGATGTCGGCCTGGATACTGGTGGCTATTCCCTTCGTGTTGGCGATCGCGATCATACTCACCACTCCCAGTTACTTGCCTGTGCTGATCAATGATCCGACGGGTCACAAGCTGATCATCGGGGCGTTCTGCGCCATGTTGATCGGGATTTTCTGGATACACAAAATCATCCGGATTCAGGTTTAAGCGGTGTTCGCTACCGGGAGGTACAGGTCATGGACTTTTTGCTCGGGTTGTTCAGTCGGGTCACGGGGAACGAGGAGATGGCGCGCCTGTTGTTCCTTGGCGCGATCGGTTTGAGTACGGTGCTTGCGGTTGTCGCCGTGATCTTGCTGATGCAGGGGCTTCAGGACCCGGTGCAGCGTCGTCTGGCGCTGATCAAGCGTGGTCATTTAGGCAACACGACCGGACAGGAAGTTCCGGGTAACCTGCAACTGTTGCTGGAGCGGGTCGGCCAGCGTTTTGCCTCGGCTGAGTCGGCTCAGACCTCCGTCACCCAGATCCTGTTGACGCATGCAGGATACCGCTCCTCGTCGGCGGTGCAGATGTACTGGGCGGTACGCTTGATGTTGCCGCTGTTATTGATTGGTATTGCGTTGCTGCTGTTGCCGATGATTCCCAAGGTGTCCCTGAACATGGGGTTGCTGTTGGTGGCCATGGTGGCCGCTATCGGATGGTTGGTGCCAGCATTGTATGTCGCCAAACGCAAAGAATTGCGACAAGGCCGGCTGCGTGCCGCGTTTCCGGATGCGCTGGATCTGATGGTGGTGTGCGTGGAGTCGGGCCTGGCCTTGCCCACGACCATCGAACGGGTGGCTGAGGAAATGTCGGTCAGTCAGGTCGAACTGGCCGAAGAACTGGCCTTGGTCAATGCGCAAATCCGCGCGGGTATTAGCAGTACCGAGGCCCTCAAGCAATTGGCTAAACGCACCGGTCTGGATGACGTACAAGGGTTGGTCAGCCTGTTGGCGCAGAGTATTCGCTTTGGTACCAGCGTGGCCGACACCCTGCGTATCTATGCCGATGAATTCCGTGACCGGCGCACCCAGGCCGCCGAAGAGGCAGGGGCGAAAATCGGTACCAAACTGATATTTCCGCTAATTTTCTGCCTGTGGCCGAGCTTTTTTCTGGTAGCCATCGGCCCAGCCCTGATCGGGGTGTTGAGAGCATTCAGGTGAGCTCAAACGGCTTGAGGCTGTCGAGTGCGACAGCCTTGCCACTCGAGTCTGACCTGCACTTTCCTGCCAAGGATCTACACATCTGCGCTGGGGTAATCCGGTCAGGATTGGATACTGTATAGATACCACTGCTTTCCTGCACACGACATCAAGCCCGGCTTTTCAGCCAGGCCACTCTGGACAACGCCAGAGGTTGATCACCCATCGACAGGCCTCAGTTGCCGATGGTCATTTGTCCCGCTGCATCCTGGTCATAAAATTCCGGAATCGGGAAGTTGAAGCTATTGAGCCAGCGTTGCATGGCCAGATCACGCTCGGTGGCCGAAGCGGTTTGCAGGTGAGGAGAGGCAACCACACCGCGAATCTGCAGTTGCAGCCACTGTTCGGTACCTTGTTGGTACGGCGAAGAGGGGCCCGGCTCAATGGCCCAGGCAGTGGTGGACAGGCAAGCCGTGCACACGATCAACAGCCGTTTGGTATTCATCTCGATTCCTCGTACGTTCTACTTGTTCGCACTGGTAGAGGCATCGGCTACCTCAGTTTTGCGATTCCCCTCGGAAGCCACCACTTTTTTGGCGGAGGCCTTGAGTTTTTCCGCGCGGTTTTGAGCCTCTACGACTTGCTTGGGGCTCAAGTCGGCGCGAGTCACCAGTTCGGCGGCCGCCTTCCAGTTATCCTGATAGATCAGCAACGTCACCATATTAAGTGCCGCCAGTGTGTTTGCCTGCTTGAGCTCCATGGCGGTCATGAACTCAAAGCGTGCTTCAGGGATCCGTCGCTGATTGAGGTAGACGACCCCCAGGTCATTGCGCATCCTGTCGTCGGTGGGGGCCATTTTCACCGCACGCTCAAGGTGAGTGGCCGCGCTGGCGTTATCATTTCTGGCAGCGGCCAACTGACCAAGGCCGTGTTCCCCTTCAGCCGCCAGACAGGTGCCGAGCAAGCTTTCGTACAACGGCTGCGCGTCGCCGCTACGCCCCATCAAGCGCAGCACCCGGGCCTTGCGCAAACGAACCTGGACCACGCTATCGGGCAAACCTTCCAGATTCGCCAGGCTGGCATACAAACGGCCTTCGTCGGCCATGTTGTCGGCCAGGTTCAGGGCCAGTTCTTGCTCCGAACCGGGCTTGGCACAACTGGCCGGTCGTGAAGACAGGCCATTGCTGGCACAACCTGCGAGCATTAATGTCGCCGCTATTGCAATGAATGCTTTCATTGAATGTCCTCTGGCGACAGCACGTTGAACACCAGGCCAATGGCAATACAGCTGGTCCGGCAAGCGTTCAAAGTCACCGTTACGGGTGAGGGCGAGGTAAGTTTGGTGCAGGCTCCGGTTCCGGTTCATTGCGAGAGCCCGCTGCGACTGTCGAAGTCTCCATTCTCCAGGAAAAACATGCGGTAGAAGTTCGGGTCGTAATTGCGCAGCTGTTCGCCAGGCAATGACGGTAGTTTCGCATTGGCAGCCAGTGGCTGGACCAGATGCGGGGTGACGATCATCAGCAGTTCGCGCTCTTCACGGTTGATGGTGTTGTCGCGGAAAAACGCCCCCAGAACCGGGATATCGCCCAGCCCCGGAAACTTGTTCACCTGGGAGTTGTTGCGGGAGCTGATCAGGCCGCTGATGACGAAGCTTTCGCCGTCGGCCAGGGAGATGCTGGTATCGGTACGGCGCACGGTCAGGGCGGGGACGACCGTGCCGGCAATGCTCACTGCGTTGGTGAAGTCCAGTTCACTGACTTCCGGCGCGACCTTCAGCGCGATACGGTTTTTCCCGACGATGGTCGGCGTCAGGGTCAGGCGGATACCGAATTCCTTGTACTCGATGGACACGTTATCGCTGCCTGAACTGGGCACCGGAATCGGTATTTCACCGCCGGCCAGGAAGCTAGCACTCTGCCCGCTGAGCGCTACCAGGCTTGGCCGCGCCAGGGTGTAGGCGAATCCGCTACCTTCCAGCGCGTTGAGCGCCACCAGGGTATTGCCGGTAGCAAACGTGAGGTTGAAGTTGTCGTTTCTCACCGGTATCGACGGCGTGACAATGCCGCCGATGGTGGGCAAGGTTCTCGGCGAGCCGAACAGCCAGTTGCCCCGTACGCCGAAAATCGAGGCGGAGGCTTCCTTGAGCTTGGTTCGGCTGACTTCAACGAAGCGGATATCGGTCTGCACCTGGCTCGGCAGCAGCGGGTCGTCGGAAGGCACCGACGGCGCGCTGGTCAGCGCCGACGTGGCCTTGCCCTTGACGAACACCATGCTTTGGCGCGGCGTTTTCGAACAGGCGGTCCAGACCATCAGGCTGGTGGTCCCCGGCGCAATACCCGTGAGTATGAAGGCGTTGCTGCCGCTGGGTTGCACGTCGGCAATTTTCGGGTCGCCCACCGCCAGTTGCGTTACCGGAACGGGGCTGCGCAGTTCATTCTGCAGTCCCTGACCGACCTCGTACGTTGTCGGCCAATTGTCCAGTTGCGGGCAATTGGCCGGCGCGGCCTGAGCCGCTTCCACGCTGAGGCCGATCCAGAACAGGCCATGGAAAATTCGCTTGAAAGCGGGCACGGTACGAAGGCTCATTAAGTACATCCTCACTGGATAGACCGTCTTTGGGCGGACTGAGTTGTCTCGGATCACTTCACGGGGATCGGGCTATCCCCCCCAATGCGCCAAACCACTCATCCATGGCCTTGGCGTTATTCCTTGCGTGCTACGTGCGCGCGGGCTCAATTCGCTGATCTGGCGGAACAGCGAGCGACCTTTGCTGAAACGGTTTTCAGTGACCCGGTGACCTGGACTGCCGGCAAGAGCGATATTCGCGGCCATGGACGGCACTGTCCGCTGTCCTGATTTCCCCTGAAAGTCATCGGCAATGCAGGTACAGAGCCGGAAAACGCCTGCCAGGATCATGGTGAGGTAACTCCTTTTGCCAGTCCGCTATCTGATCACTGAAGCTAACGTGGAAACTCGAGCCGTTATGACTTCTTGTAGTTTGAAGGTAGTTCAATCAAACCAAAGTGCCATGAGTTAGAGAGAAAACTATTGGTGCAAAGGCTCGAATCAGGCGGGCGGGCAAGGTCGCAGTACAGTGCGGTTGCCTGAAACCGGCGGGTTGCGCTGAAGGCCATAAACAAAAAAGGCCCGCATGCTCAAGCATGCGGGCCTTTGGCATCACTGATCGAAGATCAGTGCTTGCTGTCCTGGTTCGACAGCGCCAGCAGCTGCTTTTCCTGGTTCCAGTCGAAAGGTTCGTCGTTCTGTTCGGCTTCGAAGCGACGCTCTTCCAGTGCCTGATACAGGTCGATTTCTTCATCGGACAAGTAGTGCAGGCAGTCACCGGCGAAATACCACAGCAGATCCCGTGGAATCAGGTGGGCGATTTGCGGATAACGGGAAATGACTTGAGTCAGGATGTCCTGGCCCAGGTATTGGCTTTCGATCGGCTCGATCGGCAGTGACGCCAGCAATTCGTCGAAGCGCTCGAGGAACAAGGCATGGCTTTCTTCGGGAACCTGCTCGGCCTCACCTACGGCGACCAGGATGCTGCGCAGGTGGTCGAGTAAAACGAGATGATCGGCAACGATGTTGGACACGAGATAAGTCCTCAAGAGCAAAACGGGCGCGGGAGTATAAAGCGCCCGCGCCCGTTTTTACATGCTTGAAGGGATCAGCGGACTTTTCCCTTGGCCAGTGCCAAAGCCTTTTGGTCAAAGTCATCGACATCGATCACCTTGCGCCGGGCCGCCTCGGCTTCACGCAGGGTTTGGGCTTCCACTGGCTGCAATACACCCGCCTCGAGGGCGGCATCGATCACCGACTCACCGGCCACCGGTTTGACCTGGCCACTCTTGAGCGCCACATGCAGTTTTTTCTGCAGCGGCTGTGCAGCGCTCAACAGATTGCAGGCGTGTTGCAATGCGCCGACCGGATCGTCGCTCGCTTGCGGGCGGTAGCAACCCAGGAGCACTTCCTCCAGTGCCGGGTCGCCCTTGGCGCGGCCAATCACCCCGGCGACTTCGGCACCGAGTTTGTCCGATGGCCCTTTGTGCCGGCGACCGAACGGGAACACGATCACTCGCAACAGACAGCCGACGATTTTGTTCGGGAAATTATTCAACAACTCATCCATGGCCCGTTCCGCCTGGCCCAGGCTTTCTTCCATGGCCCAGGTCAGCAGAGGTTCCATGTACTGCGGTGAATCGAGGTCGTTGTAGCGCTTGAGCGCGGCAGACGCCAGGTAAAGGTTGCTCAGTACGTCGCCCAGCCGTGCGGACAGGCGTTCGCGGCGTTTCAGTGCACCGCCCAGCAACATCATGCTGAGGTCGGCGAGCAGGGCGAATGCGGCGGCCTGACGGTTGAGGGCGCGGAAGTAACCCTGGCTGAGTTTGTCGCCCGGGGTGTGCTCCAGGTGCCCGAAACCGAGATTGAGCACCAGCGTACTGGCGGCGTTGCCCACGGCAAAACCGATGTGCTTGAGCAGCAGGCCATCGAACTCTCTGAGCGCCTGGTCCTTGTCTTCACGGCCGACGAGGGCCATTTCCTTGAGCACGAAGGGATGGCAGCGAATTGCGCCCTGGCCGAAGATCATCAGGTTGCGCGAGAGAATGTTCGCACCTTCGACGGTGATGAAAATCGGCGCGCAGTTCCATTTGCGGCCGAGGTAATTGTTCGGCCCCATGATGATCGCCTTGCCGCCATGCACATCCATGGCATCGCTGATGCAGTCGCGGGCGCGCTCGGTCAGGTGGTACTTGAGAATTGCCGACAGCACCGACGGTTTCTCGCCCAGATCGACCGCGTTGGCGGTCAGCATGCGGGCGGCGTCCATCATCCAGGCGTTGCCGCCAATGCGGGCCATGGCTTCCTGGATGCCTTCGAACGCGGCAATCGGCACATTGAACTGCTCGCGAACCTGAGCGTATTGGCCCGTGACCAGGCTGGTGAACTTGGCCATGCCGGTACCCACCGCCGGCAGGGAAATCGAACGCCCGACCGACAGGCAATTCATCAGCATCATCCAGCCTTTGCCGAGCATCTCCTGACCGCCGATGAGGAAGTCCAGCGGAACGAACACGTCCTTGCCCGAGTTCGGGCCGTTCATGAACGCGGCGCCCAACGGCAGATGCCGGCGGCCGATCTCGACGCCGGCGATGTTAGTCGGAATCAGCGCCAGGCTGATGCCCAGGTCTTCGTTGTCGCCCAGCAGGTGATCAGGATCGTAGGCCTTGAAGGCCAGGCCGAGGAGGGTGGCCACCGGGCCGAGGGTGATGTAGCGCTTCTCCCAGTTCAGGCGCAGGCCGAGGACTTCCTGGCCCTCCCATTCACCTTTGCAGATCACCCCGGAGTCCGGCATGCCGCCGGCGTCGGAGCCGGCCAGAGGCCCGGTCAGGGCAAAGCACGGGATGTCATCGCCGCGTGCCAGGCGTGGCAGGTAGTGATTGCGTTGTTCATCGGTGCCGTAGTGCAGCAACAGTTCGGCCGGGCCGAGGGAGTTGGGGACCATCACGGTGGAGGCGAGGTCGCCGCTATGGCTCGCCAGTTTCATCGCCACTTGCGAGTGGGCGTAGGCGGAGAAGCCCTTGCCGCCAAACTCCTTGGGGATGATCAGGGCGAAAAAGCCGTTGTCCTTGATGAAGGTCCAGGCTTGCGGCGGCAGGTCCATGGTTTGACCGAGCTGCCATTCACTGACCATGGCGCAGAGTGTTTCGGTGGGGCCGTCGATGAAAGCCTGTTCCTCTTCATTCAATTGCGCCTTGGGATAGGACAGCAGTTTGCTCCAGTCCGGACGGCCACTGAACAGTTCGCCGTCCCACCAGACCGTGCCGGCGTCGATGGCATCGCGTTCGGTTTGCGACATCGGCGGCAGGGTTTTCTGGAACCAGTTGAACATCGGCGCGCTGAACAATTTGCGGCGCAGATCGGGCAGCAGCAAAGGCGCGGCGACGGCGGCAATCAAGATCCAGAAAGCCAGCAGCAACCAGCCCGGCGCACGGCTGAAAGCGCCCATTGCCACGACATAGACGGCCACGATGACCAAGGCAGGCAGCGGGGCGATGCGGCGGTGGGCCAAATAAGCAATTCCGACCAGCAGAACCAGTATCCACAACAGCAGCATATTCATTCCTCCGTGAAACCAGGGCGAACCAGCCCACAGAGCTTAGACGGCATCCGCGAATCAGGCTGGTTGTAACGATGTGATTGGAATCGTGGGAAAAGCGTTCATCGAGCGAGCGGCAAAGCGCCCAAGTTTGGCCGAAACGTCGTTATCTCTGTGCTGACGCGCTCGCTAGACTCGGGGCTTCCCCAGGAGATTATTCTCATGCACGAGTATCTGAGTCCCGGCCGCTTCATCGATAGTGACCATCCGTCCGTGGTGGAGTTCGCCGAAAAACACCGTGGCGCCAGTCGCGATCCGCTGGAGCAGGCGATCAGTCTTTATTACGCCGTGCGTGAAGCGGTGCGCTACAACCCGTACACATTCAGTCGCGATCCGCAGACCCTGCGTGGCAGTCATGCGCTGGCGGCCAGAGAGAGTTACTGCGTGCCCAAGGCCACGCTGCTGGCAGGTGCGGCACGGCATTGCGGGATTCCCGCGCGGATCGGCCTGGCGGATGTGCGCAATCATCTGTCGACGCCACGGCTGCTTGAATTGCTCAAGAGCGACATGTTCGCCATGCACGGCTACACCGAGTTCTATTTGCAGAATCGCTGGGTCAAGGCGACGCCAGCGTTCAACCGCAAACTCTGCGATCTGTTCAATGTGGCGCCGCTGGAATTCGACGGGATCAACGACAGTGTTTTTCATCCCTTCAACCGCGATGGCGAGAAGCTGATGGAGTATCTCGTCGATCACGGCCAGTTCGCCGACGTACCTGAAGCGTTCTTTTTCGAACACCTGGAAAAATGCTATCCCCACCTGTTCGGTGAGCAACAGCAACCGCTGCTGGGCGACATGCAGAGCGATTTGAGTCGCGGCTAATCCGGCGTATGCTGCCTGCCCACTTACCGAAAAAGAGGCGGTCATGCTGAAGATCTGGGGTCGGAAAAACTCGTCGAATGTCAGAAAGCCATTGTGGGCCGCCGAAGAACTTGGACTGGCCTACGAGGCGATCGATGCCGGTGGCGCCTTTGGTGTTGTCGATACGCCCGAATACCGCGCCATGAATCCCAATGGTCGCGTGCCTGTCATTGAAGACGACGGTTTTGTGTTGTGGGAATCCAACGCCATCGTGCGTTACCTGATGGCCTTGCATGCCGACGGCACGGCCTGGTACCCGAACAATCTCAAGGCTCGCGCTACTGCCGACAAGTGGATGGACTGGACCACCTCAAGCTTTGCCGGCCCGTTCCGTACGGTGTTCTGGGGCGTGCTGCGTACCCCGGCAGACCAACAGGACTGGCCTGCCATCAAGGCGGCGATCAAGGAATGCGAGACGTTGCTGGCAATGGCCGATCAGGCGTTGGCGAACAAGCCCTACCTGTCCGGAGACGAGATCGGCATGGGCGATGTTCCCTTGGGCAGTTTCATTTATGCCTGGTTCGAGATGCCGATCGAACGTGCGCCGCAACCGCATCTGGAAGCCTGGTACGCGCGGTTGAAACAGCGTCCGGCGTATCAAAAGGCGGTCATGACCGCGTTGACTTAATACTCACTATCGACACGCTTGACTGTACTTGTGTGGCGGCGACAAGCACCATTGTGCCAGGTCGCTGCGGTTGTATTGTTCGCCGCCGCCCATACTTACTCCTTTCTTCCCTTCTTGGTGCGTAAATCAGATATGAGTTCCGCTCTGTCCATCCGGCAGCTAACCAAAACCTACGGCAACGGTTTCCAGGCCCTGAGTGGTATCGATCTGGATGTCGCCGAAGGTGACTTTTTCGCTTTGCTCGGCCCCAACGGCGCCGGCAAATCCACGACCATCGGCATCCTCTCGACCCTGGTGAACAAGACCAGCGGCACGGTGAATATCTTCGGTCACGACCTGGACAGGAATCCTGCGCAGCTCAAGCGCTCCATCGGCGTGGTGCCTCAGGAATTCAACTTCAACCAGTTCGAAAAGACCTTCGACATCGTTGTGACCCAGGCCGGCTACTACGGCATCCCGGCGAAAATCGCCAAGGAACGCGCCGAGCAGTACCTGACCCAGCTCGGCCTGTGGGACAAGAAGGACGTGCCGTCGCGCTCATTGTCCGGCGGCATGAAGCGTCGCCTGATGATCGCCCGCGCGCTGGTTCATGAACCGCGTCTGCTGATCCTCGACGAACCGACCGCCGGGGTGGACATCGAACTGCGTCGCTCGATGTGGAGTTTCCTCACCGAGCTGAACCAGAAAGGCATCACCATCATCCTCACTACCCACTACCTGGAAGAGGCTGAACAGCTGTGCCGCAACATCGGCATCATCGACCACGGCATCATCGTCGAGAACACCAGCATGAAGCAGTTGCTCAGCCAATTGCATGTGGAAACGTTCCTGCTGGATATGAAGAACACGTTGCAAGTGGCGCCTCAGTTGCTCGGCTACCCGTCCCGGCTGATCGACGGCCACACCCTGGAAGTCCAGGTGGACAAGTCCATGGGCATCACCGCGCTGTTCACTCAGTTGGCGCAGCAGAACATCGAAGTGCTGAGCCTGCGTAACAAAACCAATCGCCTCGAGGAGTTGTTCGTGTCCCTGGTGGAGAAAAATCTGTCGAAGGTGGCGGTATGAGTTCCGAGCTGCGCCCCAACCTCGTTGCCCTCAACACCATCGTTTACCGTGAAGTCCGGCGTTTCACCCGGATCTGGCCGCAGACCCTGCTGCCACCCGCGATCACCATGGTTTTGTACTTCGTGATCTTCGGTAATCTGATCGGTCGGCAGATCGGCGACATGGGTGGCTTCACTTACATGGAGTACATCGTGCCGGGGCTGATCATGATGTCGGTGATCACCAACTCCTACGGCAACGTGGTGTCGAGTTTCTTCGGCAGCAAGTTCCAGCGGTCCATTGAAGAACTGATGGTCTCGCCGCTGTCGCCGCACACCATTCTGATCGGCTACACCCTGGGCGGTGTGCTGCGCGGGTTGATGGTGGGGATCATCGTGACCCTGCTGTCGCTGTTCTTCACCCACTTGCAGGTGCATCACCTGGGCGTGACCATTCTGGTGGTGGTGCTGACCGCGACGATCTTCTCGCTGCTGGGCTTCATCAACGCCGTGTTTGCCCGCAACTTCGATGACATTTCGATCATTCCGACTTTCGTGCTGACGCCACTGACCTACCTGGGCGGGGTCTTCTACTCGATCACCTTGCTGCCGCCGTTCTGGCAGACCGTGTCCCTGGCCAACCCGGTGTTGCACATGGTCAACGCGTTCCGCTACGGCATCCTGGGCGTTTCGGATATCCGCATCAGCGTGGCCATCGCCTTCATGCTGGTGGCGACCGTGGTGCTGTATCTCGGTAGTGCGCGGTTGCTGGTAAGTGGCCGCGGGATGCGTACCTGACCCGCAGCAAACCCTTGTAGGAGCGAGCCTGCTCGCGATAGCTTTAGTTCAGACACCGCAAAAAAACGGCCTCCCAAGTGGAGGCCGTTTTGCATGCTCACATCCGGCTCTTCTTGCGCCGCTTCCACTGCCTGGCCACCCACCAGCGCCAATACATCATGACCAGAAAGTAGGCCAGTGCACCGAGTGCCAGCCCCGTCACTACCGAGCCCAGCAGAAATGGTTGCCACAAGGTCGAGATTTCGCCCCTGATCCATTCCCAGGTCAGCGAGTCCGGCAACGTCCGGGCAGGGACATCCATCAGCCAGGCGCCGGTCTGGTATGTGCAAAAGAACACGGCCGGCATGGTAATCGGGTTGGTCAGCCAGACCAGGCTCACGGCAATCGGCATGTTGCCGCGCACGATGATGGCGAGGATTGCCGCCAGCAGCATCTGCAGCGGGATCGGCAGGAAAGCAGCGAACAGGCCCACCGCCATGGCGCGGGCAACGGAGTGGCGGTTGAGGTGCCACAGGTTTGGGTCATGCAGCAGCGTGCCGAGAAAGCGTAAGGATTTGTGTTCCCTGATGCTCATCGGGTCTGGCATGTAGCGTTTGAATAAGCGCCGGGGCATAAGGCTTCTCGGTCGGTCAAGGCGACAAGTATGTCTGGATTCCATGAACTGCCCATTCAGACTTTGTGACAATTGATAACGACGCCCACGCGACGGGTGGGCTAAGCCTTGCAAGGGACTTTCAAGGACGGGCTTATGCGCACAGGGATGATGGCGCTGGCGTTGGGTCTGTTGACCTTGCGTTTTTTACCGGCATTACCGCCTGTCTGGTTGTGGTTGGCGATGCCGGTGGCGGGTTTGATGTTGCTGCCGTTCAGGACTTTTCCGGTGGCGTTTTACTTGTTCGGCTTGAGTTGGGCCTGCGTGAATGCGCAGTGGGCGCTCGATGATCGGTTACCGCCGGCGCTGGACGGAGAAACTCGTTGGGTCGAAGGGCGGGTTACGGGCTTGCCCCGGCATGACGATGGTGTCGTGCGATTCGAATTGACCGATATCCAGTCCCGACGTACCCGGCTGCCGCGGCAAATGCGTCTGGCCTGGTATGGCGGGCCGCCGGTGAACAGCGGCGAGCGCTGGCGTCTGGCAGTCAAGTTGAAGCGCCCGGTCGGGCTCCTCAATCCGCAGGCCTTCGACTACCAGGCCTGGTTGCTGGCGCAACGCATCGGGGCCACCGGGACAATCAAGCAGGGCGAACGCCTTGCGCCAGCGCGATGGGCCTGGCGCGATGCAATCCGTCAGCGTTTGCTGGCGGTGGATGCCCAAGGGCGAAACGGTGCGCTGACGGCATTGGTGCTCGGGGACGGTGCCGGGTTGAGTCGCGAAGACTGGCAGGTATTGCAGGACACCGGCACGGTGCATCTGTTGGTGATTTCCGGGCAGCACATCGGGTTGCTGGCGGGCGTCGTGTATCTGCTGATCGCCGGCCTGGCCCGCTTCGGGTTATGGCCGAACCGTCTGCCATGGTTGCCCTGGGCGTGTGGCCTGGCATTCGCCGCTGCGCTCGGTTACGGGATGCTGGCCGGTTTCGAGGTGCCGGTGCGGCGGGCCTGCCTGATGATCGCAATGGTGTTGTTGTGGCGTCTGCGGTTCCGTCATCTCGGTGCATGGTGGCCACTGTTGTTGGCACTCAACGGCATTTTGCTGCTGGAGCCGCTGGCGAGTCTCCAGCCTGGTTTTTGGCTGTCTTTCGCGGCCGTCGCAGTCTTGATACTGACCTTCGGCGGACGTTTGGGGCCGTGGCGTTGGTGGCAGACCTGGACCCGTGCCCAGTGGCTGATTGCAATCGGATTGTGTCCGTTGTTACTGACACTGGGGTTGCCGATCAGTCTCAGCGGGCCGCTGGCCAATTTGTTCGCGGTGCCCTGGATCAGTCTGGTGGTCCTGCCACCGGCATTGCTCGGGACGCTGTTGTTGCCGGTGCCATACGTGGGTGAGAAATTGCTGTGGCTGGCGGGCGGCCTGATCGAATGGTGGTTCAGGGCGTTGGGGGTCGTCTCCGGTCAGGTTCCCGCGTGGGTGCCCGCGGCGGTCCCGCTATGGGCCTGGATAATCGGTGCCATTGGTGCTTTTTTGCTATTGCTGCCGCGAGGCTTGCCGATGCGCCCGTTAGGCTGGCCCATGCTGTTGATGCTGGTTTTTTCGCCCAGGCCGTTGTTGCAGGAGGGCAGGGCCGAAGTCTGGCAACTGGACGTGGGGCAGGGCCTGGCGATCCTGGTGCGCACTCGGCATCACACGTTGCTGTATGACGCCGGACCGCGTTTCGGTGAGCTCGACCAAGGGGAACGAGTGGTGTTGCCGGCATTGCGCAAACTGGGAGTGAAGGGGCTCGACATGATGCTGATCAGCCACGCCCATGCCGATCATGCCGGCGGTGCCCCGGCGGTTGCCAGGGGCTTGCCGGTGAAGCAGGTGGTCAGTGGCGAACCGTCAGACTTGCCAGCGCAATTGCAAGCCGGGAGCTGTGAGAGCGGTCGGCAATGGACCTGGGATGAAGTCGATTTTCAGCTCTGGCACTGGCCGTTGGCCGGCGACAGCAACCAGAATTCATGTGTCTTGTTGATCGAGGCCAATGGCGAACGGTTGCTGTTGAGTGGCGACATCGATGCCGCCGCCGAGAGAGCCCTGCTGGACAGCCCGCTGGCCGTGCCCACCGATTGGCTGCAGGCGCCACACCACGGCAGTCGCAGTTCGTCGTCCAATGCACTATTGGATGTTCTGCAACCCAAAGGTGCGCTGATTTCCCGCGGGCAGGGCAATTCGTTTGGCCATCCGCATGCGATGGTCATCGCGCGTTATCAAAAACGTGGAATGGCGATCTACGACAGCGTCGAACAGGGTGCCATTCGTCTGCAACTGGGACGCTTCGAGCCGCCGTGGTCAATGCGCCAGGAACGGCGTTTCTGGCGTGATCCGCCACCTTCGAGCCCATAATCGAGCCTTATCAAGGCCCGACCGGTTGCGACATCACGGTTTTCGGTGCTTCAACCCCCTATGTTAGAGTGGCGCACTTTTTCGAGGGGGCTGTCACTGTGTGGGAATTGGTCAAATCCGGCGGCTGGATGATGTTGCCGATCATTTTGAGTTCCATCGCGGCCATGGCGATCGTTGCCGAACGTCTGTGGACCCTGCGGGCCAGCCGCGTGACCCCTGAGCATTTGCTCGGGCAGGTCTGGGTCTGGATCAAGGACAAGAAACTCAACAAAGACAGACTCAAGGAACTGCGCGCCAACTCGCCGCTGGGTGAAATCCTCGCCGCGGGCCTTGCCAACTCCAAGCATGGTCGCGAGATCATGAAAGAGTGCATCGAAGAGGCGGCCGCGCGAGTCATCCACGATCTGGAACGTTACATCAATGCCCTCGGCACCATTGCTGCCATGGCCCCGTTGCTGGGCTTGCTCGGTACCGTGCTGGGCATGATCGATATTTTCAGCGCGTTTACCGGCAATGGCATGACCACCAACGCTTCGGTGCTGGCCGGTGGTATTTCCAAGGCCCTGATCACCACGGCTGCCGGTTTGATGGTCGGTATCCCGGCGGTATTCTTCCATCGATTCCTGCAACGCCGGATCGATGAGCTGGTGGTAGGGATGGAGCAGGAAGCGATCAAACTGGTCGAGGTAGTGCAAGGCGACCGCGACGTGGACCTGGCCGAGGGCAAAGCGTGAAATTCCGCCGCAAACCACGGGAAACGGTGGACATCAACCTCGCGTCGCTGATCGACGTGGTGTTTATCCTGCTGCTGTTTTTTGTCGTGACCACCACCTTCACCCGTGAAACCCAGTTGCGCGTCGATCTGCCGGAAGCGGTCAGTGGCGCACCGGCCGACGATCAGAGCAAGCCATTGGACATCGCCATCAGTGCCGACGGCGTGTTCTCGGTGAACAACCAGATTTTGCCGAAAAGCGACCTGGCTTCGCTGATGGACGCGCTGCAAAAAGCAGCCAACGGCGACACCAGCCGACCGCTGTCCATCAGCGCTGACGGCAAGACTGCGCATCAGTCCGTGGTGACGGCCATGGATGCGGCCGGCAAACTCGGCTTCAGTCATTTGCGCATGACCACCATCGAGGCGGCGCCCCCGGCGCCCTGATGGCCATGTCCGATCGATTGCTCGCCGCGTGGTACGCAGGTCATCCGGCCCTGAAGCTGTTGCAGCCATTGGAATGGCTGTACCGGCGCGTGGTCATGAACAAGCGCAAGCGCTTTCTTGCGGGTGAGGGCGAGATCTATCAGCCGCCGGTGCCGCTGATCGTGGTCGGCAACATCACTGTGGGTGGTACCGGCAAGACACCGCTGATTCTGTGGATGATCGAGCACTGCCAGCGCAGCGGCCTGCGGGTCGGCGTGGTCAGCCGGGGTTACGGCGCCAAACCGCCGCAGTTGCCGTGGCGGGTCGAGGCCGGGCAGAGCGCCGACATCGCCGGTGACGAGCCGTTGCTGATCGTCCAGCGCACGGGCGTGCCGCTGATGATCGACCCCAATCGCAGCAACGCCGTCAAAGCCTTGCTGGCCAGAGAGTCGCTGGACCTGATCCTGTCCGACGACGGCATGCAGCACTACCGCCTGGCCCGCGACCTGGAACTGGTGCTGATCGACGCCGCCCGCGGCCTGGGCAATCGCCGTTGCCTGCCTGCCGGGCCATTGCGCGAACCGGTCGAGCGCCTGCAAAGCGTCGACGCGGTGCTCTATAACGGTGCCACCGCTGACCGCGATAATGGATTTGCATTTCAGTTGCAACCCACCGCGCTGGTCAACCTGCGCAACGGCGAACGGCGTCCCCTCGACCATTTCCCCAGCGGCCAGGCCCTGCACGCGGTGGCCGGCATCGGCAATCCGCAACGTTTCTTCAAGACCCTCGAAACGCTACACTGGCAGCCGGTTCCACATGCGTTTGCCGACCACGCCGAATACAGCGTGCAGGCGTTGAATTTCACGCCGTCATTGCCGTTGGTGATGACGGAAAAGGACGCGGTGAAATGCCGTGCCTTTGCCGCCGCCGACTGGTGGTACCTGGCGGTCGATGCCGTGCCGTCGCCGGCCTTCGTGGCCTGGTTCGACACACAGCTGATGCGCCTGCTGCCGGCTCGTTTGTTGCCTTAACTCCGTTTTTTCAGGGAATGCTCATGGACACCAAATTGCTCGATATCCTCGCTTGCCCGGTCTGCAAAGGCCCGCTCAAGCTCAGCGCCGACAAGACCGAGCTGATCAGCAAGGGTGCAGGCCTGGCCTACCCGATTCGCGACGGCATCCCGGTGATGCTCGAATCCGAAGCGCGCACCCTGACCACCGACGAGCGCCTGGATAAATGACCACAGCCTTTACCGTCGTCATTCCATCGCGTTACGCCTCCACCCGCCTGCCGGGCAAGCCGATGCTGCTGATCGCCGGCAAGCCGATGATCCAGCACGTCTGGGAACAGGCGAGCAAAAGCAGCGCCGAGCGGGTAGTGGTGGCCACCGACGACGCGCGCATCGTCGAGGCCTGCAAAGGCTTTGGCGCCGAAGTGGTGTTGACCCGTGAAGATCACAACTCCGGTACCGATCGCCTGGCCGAAGTCGCGATGAAGCTGGGCCTGGCGCCCGACGCCATCGTGGTCAACGTCCAGGGCGACGAGCCGCTGATCCCGCCGAGCGTCATCGATCAGGTCGCCGCCAATCTGGCGGCCCACGCCGAAGCGCGCATGGCCACCCTGGCCGAGCCGATCGAAGACGCGGCCACCCTGTTCAATCCCAACGTGGTCAAGGTCGTCAGCGACCTCAATGGCCTGGCGCTGACGTTCAGCCGTTCCACCTTGCCCTGGGCGCGGGATGCCTTCGCCGTGAACCCTGAGCAGTTGCCCGAAGGTGTGCCGTACCGCCGCCATATCGGCATCTATGCCTACCGCGCCGGTTTCCTGCAGGACTTCGTCAGCTGGGGCCCATGCTGGCTGGAAAACACCGAGTGCCTGGAACAGCTGCGTGCCCTGTGGCATGGCGTGCGGATCCACGTGGCCGACGCACTGATCGCGCCGCCCGCTGGCGTCGATACCGTTGAAGACCTTGAGCGCGTTCGTCGCCTGCTGGAGGCGTGATGCGGGTTCTGTTTGTCTGCCTGGGCAACATCTGCCGTTCACCCACGGCCGAAGGCGTGCTGCGGCATAAGCTGCGCGAGGCTGGCCTGGCCGATCAGGTTGAAGTGGCTTCCGCCGGCACCGGCGACTGGCATGTCGGCAAGGCGCCGGACAAGCGCAGTCAGGCCGCGGCAAAGCTGCGCGGTTATGACTTGTCCGCCCAGCGCGCCCAGCAAGTCAGCCGTGCCGATTTCGCCACCTACGACCTGATCCTGGCGATGGACAACGGCAACCTGCGCAACCTCAAGGCCTTGCAGCCAGCCAAGGGCAAGGCCGAACTCGACCTGTTCCTGCGTCGTTATCAGTCGGAAATCGACGAGGTCCCGGATCCGTATTACGACGGCGATCAGGGTTTCGAGCAGGTGTTGGATTTGATCGAACACGCCAGTGATTTGCTGGTGATCGAATTGAAGGGACGGTTATGAGTTTGCAGGTTCAATCGCAGGTTTCGCTCAAGCCGTTCAACAGCTTTGGCGTGGATGTCCAGGCCCGGCTGTTTGCCGAGGCCCATAGCGACGCCGATGTGCGCGAAGCCCTGGCCTATGGACTGGAACACGAGGTCCCGGTGCTGGTGATCGGCGGCGGCAGCAACCTGCTACTGACGGCGGATATCGATTCATTGGTGCTGCGCATGGCCACGCGCGGGATTCGCGTGCTGAGCGATGAGGGTGGCAACGTGGTGATCGAGGCCGAGGCGGGTGAGCCGTGGCACCCATTTGTACAACACACACTGTCCCTCGGGCTCTCCGGTCTGGAAAACCTCAGCCTGATTCCCGGCACCGTCGGTGCAGCGCCAATGCAAAACATCGGCGCTTATGGGGTCGAGATCAAGGACGTATTCGCCGGCCTGACCGCCCTTGATCGCCAGACCGGCGAACTGCGCGACTTCACACTGCAAGAGTGCAACTTCGCCTACCGCGACAGCCTGTTCAAGCAGGAGCCGGGGCGTTGGTTGATCCTGCGTGTGCGTTTCGCCCTCGACCGCGCCGCGCATCTGCATCTGGAGTACGGCCCGGTGCGCCAGCGCCTGAACGAACAAGGCATCGAGCATCCGACCGCCAGCGATGTCAGCCAGGCCATTTGCAGCATCCGCAACGAAAAACTTCCGGACCCGGCCGTACTCGGCAATGCCGGCAGCTTCTTCAAGAACCCTTTGGTGTCGGCGGTGCTGGCTGCACGACTCAAGGGCGAATACCCCGACCTGGTGGCCTATGCGCAACCCGACGGGCAGATGAAACTGGCCGCCGGTTGGCTGATCGAGCGGGCAGGGTGGAAAGGTTTCCGTGAGGCCGATGCTGGCGTGCATAGATTGCAGGCGCTGGTGCTGGTCAACTATGGCGGCGCGACGGGCCTGCAATTGCTGAATCTGGCACAACGCATCCAGAAAGACATTTTCGAGCGTTTCCATGTCGATCTGGAAATGGAGCCGAACCGCTATTGAGCTAAGCTTTCGAGACGGATCAAGCCCTGCACAATGTTTATTGTGCAGGGCTTTTTTGTTAATGCTCGGTTAACTTAGTCAGCTAACGATGCACACTCTTGCTCCACCAAAGGCCCGGTGCAGACCGTTTGCGTCCGCACAAGAGAGCCTATTAGCCTGAGTCGATCTGCGTGCGACCCTACGTCGCAAAGCCTGAGATCCAGCGGCAGATTGCTCGACCCCATAACTCAAGACCTATGCGGGCGTGCCCATGATTACCCTGAAACTCAATGGTCAAGACCATCAACTCGACGTCACCGAGGACATGCCGCTGCTCTGGGCGATCCGCGACGTGGCCGGTTACAACGGCACCAAATTCGGCTGCGGCATGGGCCTGTGCGGCGCCTGCACCATTCATATCGAAGGGGCCCCGGCACGCAGTTGCATCACGCCCATCGGTTCAGTCGTCGGGCAGAATGTCAGCACCATCGACAACCTGCATGCCGACCCGATCGGCAAAGTCGTGCAGCAAGCCTGGCTCGACACGGCAGTGGCCCAATGCGGTTTCTGCCAGGGCGGGCAAATCATGTCGGCGACGGCGCTGCTCAAGACCAACCCGAACCCGAGCGACGAACAGATAGAAGAGGCCATGGTCGGCAACATCTGCCGCTGCGGCACCTACAACCGCATCAAGACCGCGATCCGCCAGGCTTCCACTCACCTGAAGGAGGCTAAGGCATGAGCCGGTTACCGAATGATTTCGCCCTGAGTAATCTCAGTCGCCGTGGTTTTCTCAAGGGCGTGGGGGCGACCGGTGCGCTGGTGGTCGCCGCGAGTTGGGGCTGGCAGGACGCGTTTGCCGAAGAGAAAGAGAAGAAGTTCGGCGCCGACGGCATGCCTCACGGCTGGGTTGACGATCCGAAAGTCTATGTGAGCATTGCCGCCGATGGCACGGTCACCGTGATCTGCAACCGTTCGGAAATGGGCCAGGGCGTACGCACCAGCCTGACCATGGTGGTGGCCGATGAACTGGAAGCCGACTGGGCGATGGTCAAGGTGCAGCAGGCCCCTGGCGATGAAGTACGCTTCGGCAATCAGGACACCGACGGCTCGCGCAGCATGCGTCACTGGTATGAGCCGATGCGCCGTTGCGGTGCCGCTGCGCGAACCATGCTCGAACAGGCCGCCGCCGCACAATGGAAAGTGCCGGTCGGTGAGTGTCACGCGAAACTGCACAAAGTCGTCCATGAGCCTTCAGGCCGCGAGCTCGGATATGGCGCTCTGGCTTCCGCCGCAAGCGCCTTGCCGGTTCCGGCCCGCGACAGCCTGAAACTCAAGGAACCCGCGCAATTCCGTTACATCGGCAAGGAAGGCACCAAGGCCATCGACGGAGAAGACATCGTCAACGGTCGTGCGGTGTACGGTGCCGACGTGCATTTCGACGGCATGCTGTACGCGACCATTGCAAGGCCCTCGGTGTATGGCGGCAAGGTCAAAAGCTTCGATGGCAGCGCGGCGATGAAAGTCCCCGGCGTGGTCAAGGTGCTGCAGATCGAAAGCCGGCCTTTGCCTTCGGAGTTCCAACCCCTGGGCGGCATCGCCGTGGTGGCGAACAATACCTGGGCGGCGATCAAGGGCCGCGAGGCACTGAAAATCGAATGGGACGACGGCCCCAACGCCAGCTACGACTCGATTGCCTATCGCAAGGAACTCGAAGCCGCCTCGCTCAAACCCGGCAAAGTGGTGCGCAATACCGGCAACATCGATCAGGCCTTGGCCAGCGCCGATAGCACCCTGGAAGCCTCCTACTACTTGCCGCATCTGTCACAGTCACCGATGGAGCCGATGGTCGCCATTGCGCGATTCAAGGACGGTGCGTGTGAAGCCTGGGGGCCAAGCCAGGCGCCGCAGGTCAGCCGGGAGCGAATCGGCGAGCGTCTGGGCCTGCCGTTCGACAAGGTCACGTTCAACGTGACCCTGCTCGGTGGCGGATTCGGGCGCAAGTCCAAACCGGACTTCATCATCGAGGCCGCTGTCCTCGCCAAGGAATTTCCCGGAAAAGCAGTGCGGGTGCAATGGACCCGTGAAGACGACATCCACTGTTCCTACTTCCATACCGTGTCGGCCGAATACCTCAAGGCCAGCCTGAACAAGGATGGCCTGCCGTCCGGCTGGTTGCACCGTACGGTGGCGCCGAGCATCACCGCGTTGTTTGCGCCGGGCATGAACCATGAGGCGGCGTTCGAGCTGGGCATGGGCTTCACCAACATGGCCTATGCGATCCCCAACATTCGCCTGGAAAACCCCGAGGCAACGGTGCATACCCGGGTGGGTTGGTATCGCTCGGTGTCGAACATTCCCCATGGCTTCGCGATCCAGAGCTTTATCGATGAACTGGCGCACAAGGCCGGGCAGGATCCGCTGAAGTACCAGATCAGATTGCTCGGCCCGGACCGTCAGATCGATCCGCGCACCTTGAGTGAAGAGTGGAACTACGGCGAATCCCCCGAGCGTTATCCGATCGATACCGCGCGCCTGCGCACGGTACTGGAGACCGCCGCCAAAGCTGCCGGTTGGGGGCGTGAGTTGCCCAAGGGGCGCGGCCTGGGCCTGGCGGTGCATTACAGCTTCGTGACCTATGTGGCGGCGGTGATCGAAGTTGAGGTCAAGGACGACGGTACGCTGGTGGTGCACAAGGCCGACATTGCTGTCGATTGCGGTCCGCAGATCAACCCCGAGCGGATTCGCGCGCAGTTCGAGGGCGCCTGCGTCATGGGGCTGGGTAATGCGGTGCTGGGGGAAATCAGCTTCAAGGACGGCAAGGTCCAGCAGGATAACTTCCACATGTACGAAGTGGCGCGCATGTCCCTGGCGCCGAAAGAAGTGGCGGTGCATCTGGTGACGCCGCCGGGCAACGTACCATTGGGCGGTGTGGGTGAACCGGGCGTACCACCGATTGCGCCGGCACTGTGCAATGCGATCTTTGCTGCCACCGGCAAACGCATCCGCAATCTGCCGGTTCGTTATCAGCTGTCGGGCTGGCAGAAGGCAGGCGCCTGATGGACAGCGCTGATCTGAACGTCCTGCGCAGCGTGTTGCAATGGCATCGCGCCGGTCAGCGGGTGGTGTTGTACAGCGTGGTCGAAACCTGGGGCACCGCGCCCCGGGCACCCGGCGCCATGCTGGCGCTGCGTGAAGACGGCATGGTGATTGGTTCGGTCTCGGGTGGGTGTGTCGAAGATGACTTGATCGCCCGGCTGCACGACGGGCGCCTCGCACTTGACGGCCCACCGGTGCAACTGATCACGTACGGCGTGACCCGCGAGGAGGCCGCACGTTTCGGCTTGCCCTGCGGTGGCACCTTGCGCTTGACCGAGGAGCGTATCGACGATGGGGGTTGGGTCGAGCATTTGCTCGCCCGTTGCGAGGCCCATGAAATCGTTGCCCGTGAACTGAACCTGACCACCGGCAAAGTGCTTTTGCTGCCGGCCAGTAAAGCTGACGTGTTGACGTTCGACGGACAGACCTTGCGGGCGATCTATGGCCCGCGCTGGCGCTTGCTGCTGATCGGCGCGGGGCAGTTGTCGCGCTTTGTGGCGGAAATGGCCCGGCTGCTGGATTTCGAGGTGCTGATTTGCGATCCGCGCAGCGAATTCGTCTACGGCTGGGAGGAGCAGCACGGACGGTTCGTTTCGGGCATGCCGGATGAGGCGGTATTGAACATTCAGACCGATGAACGCACGGCGATCGTGGCCTTGACCCATGATCCACGTCTGGACGACATGGCGCTGCTCACGGCCCTGGATTCCAGGGCTTTTTACGTCGGGGCGCTGGGATCGCGAGTCAACAGCCAGAAACGTCGGGAAAACCTGGCTCAACTGGGCTTGTCGCAAGCGGCGATTGACCGCTTGCATGGTCCGATCGGTTTGCACATCGGCAGTCATAATCCGGCGGAAATTGCCTTGTCGCTCATGGCGGAAATCGTGGCGGTCAAAAACGGCATCGAACTGAAGCAGAAGAAAGCCGTGCGGGAGAGCGTATGAGCGAGTCCATTGGCGTCATCGTGTTGGCGGCGGGGCAGGGCAGCCGCTTTCGTCAGGCGGCGGGTGACGAAAAGGATAAATTGGTGGCCGATTGCACCGGGCGTGACGGCGTGGTGCGGTCCGTCATCGAGCACACGTTGGTCAACCTGCCGGCGGCGCTGGACAAACGCGTACTGGTGACCACGGCTGACCGCCCGCAGGTGATTCGCATGGCTCAGGCCTATGGCTGCGAGATTGTGCTGATCGAATCGACGGGAATGGGTGACAGCATTGCCGCAGGAGTCGCTGCCTGCAAGCAGCTTGATGGCTGGCTGATGGTGCTGGGGGATATGCCGTTCATCCTGCCATACAGTATCGAGCAAGTGGCGGCGGGTATTGGCGATGACCGTATCAGCGTGCCCGTGCAGGGCGGTGAGTATGGGCATCCGGTCGGGTTCGGACGGGACTTCGCGGCGGGGTTGACGGCATTGTCGGGGGATCGCGGTGCCAAACCGCTGTTTGCCCAAGGGCGGGTGGTTGAGGTGGCAGTAGCGGATCCCGGTGTGTTGTGGGATGTGGATGTGCCGCAGGCATTGATCTTTAGCCCCGCATAGATCCACAGATCAACCTGGATCCCCGTAGGAGCGAGCCTGCTCGCGATAGCGATCTGGCATCCAACAGAGATGCAATCTGATCCACCGCCATCGCGAGCAGGCTCGCTCCTACAATGGATTGTTGTGAAGTCCGGATATAAAAAAGCCCCGCCTGGGATCACCAGGCGGGGCTTTTTAGTGGCCGATGGAATCAGACGAGAGGTTTAGTCTCGTGCTCTTTTTCCTCGGCTTGCTCTACCGCTTCCTGAACGGAGCGCGGTGCTTCGTGGATCACCGACTCAGCCGGCTCGGCAGCCGCCTCAGGGGCAGGAGCTGCCTCAACCACTTCAGCAGCAACCGGTGCAGGCTCGGCAGCGACAACCGCTTGAGCTGGAGCCGCAGCGGCAGCCAGTTCAGCTTCCTTCTGCAGACGCTCGGCTTCACGCTTGCGACGACGCACTTCACGCGGGTCGTTAGGCGCACGGCCACTTGGCGTCAGGGCGCTGGCAGGAGTTTCGACTACCGGAGCTGGTGCCTCGGCAACGACCGGAGCTTCAACGACTGGCGCTGGGGCCGGTTCCGCGGCGGTAACCACCGGCTCGGAAACCATGGCTTCAGCCACTTGGGCTTCAGCGGCAGGTGCAGCGGCTTCAGCGACGGCTGGCTCGGCAACCCAGTTGAATGCGGTTTGTTCTTCGCGAACTTCACGCACGGTTTCAGTCACGGTCTCAACAACCGCTTCTGCAGCCTCAGCAGGTGCTTCTACCACTGGCGCTGGCTCGGCAGCCGCTTCAACAGCAGGCTGAGCTTCCGGCGCAGACGCCACTTCGATTTCCGGCGAGGCGGTGACTTCGACCGGTGTGGTCGCTTCAACGACTGGCGCTTCAACCGGAGCCGGTTCCAGGGTCGCGGCAGTGGCGCGTTCGGCTTGCACGTTGGCCTCAGCTTCGGCTGGAGCGCTGATCACGCTGCTGGCAACGGCTGCGGTGACAGCCAGGCCGGCGGCCAGATCGGCAGTGCTTGGCGCTTCAGCGTTTTCGCCGGACTCGGATTCTTCCGAACCTTCGATCACGTTGCCGTTGGCGTCACGCTGACGCTCGCGACGGTTGCTGCGACGACGCTGACCACGGGAGCGGCGGCGTGGACGATCGCCTTCGGCGCCTTCCTGGCCGTCTTCCTGCAGTTGCTCTTCGTTGGTGACCAGTTCTTCTTCGGTTGCGGCTGCGGCAGCTTGTTCGGCACGTGGCTGACGTTCTTCACGCGGTGGGCGTGGAGCGCGTTCTTCACGCGGCTGGCGAGCTGGACGCTCTTCAGCGGTGGCAGCGGCGGCCGGAGCAGCCGGAGCAGTCGGAGCTGCATCCAGTGGCTCGCGCAGTTCACGAACGCGCTCTTCACGCTCGCCACGTGGCTTGCGATCTTCACGCGGAGCGCGCGGTGCACGTTCTTCACGAGGCGCGCGTGGTGCGCGTTCTTCGCGGGCTACTGCCGGCGTTTCTTCGCGGGTTTCGCGAGGCTCGCGCACTTCACGTGGCTGACGCTCTTCACGCGGCTCGCGTGGTGCGCGTTCTTCACGCGGTGCACGCTCTTCGCGAGGTTTGCGCTCTTCATCGCGGCGACCGTTACGGTTGCGGCTCTGCTGGCGACCGTTGCGACGCTCTTCGTTGCGGGCCGGACGCTCGGTGGTCGCAGGTTTTTCAACCAAAACCGGAGCTACAGGCTCTTCCTTGGTGGCGAACAGGCTCACCAGCGACTTCACCAGGCCTTTGAACAGGCTTGGCTCAGGCACTGCAACCGGAGCAGGAGCCGGAGCGGTCACTTCGGTCGGCACCGGAGCGTTGGCGCGGGCCGGGGCCGTCTTGACCGCGGCTTCCTGGCGAACCAGGGTGCGGGTCGCGGCGGCTGGCTGGACTTCCTCGACTTCGGCAGCGGCAGCGGCGATTTCGTAGCTGGACTGATTGGTCGCGGCTTCCGGGCTGTCATCACGCAGGCGCTGCACTTCGAAGTGCGGAGTTTCGAGGTGATCGTTCGGCAGGATGACGATGCGGGCGCGGGTGCGCAGTTCGATCTTGGTGATCGAGTTGCGCTTTTCGTTGAGCAGGAAAGCGGCCACCGGGATCGGCACTTGTGCACGAACTTCGGCGGTACGGTCTTTCAGGGCTTCTTCTTCGATCAGGCGCAGGATCGCCAGGGACAGCGATTCAACGTCACGGATGATGCCGGTGCCGTTGCAACGCGGGCAGACGATGCCGCTGCTTTCGCCCAGGGAAGGACGCAGGCGCTGACGGGACATTTCCAGCAGGCCGAAGCGCGAGATGCGACCGACTTGCACGCGGGCGCGGTCGGCTTCCAGGCATTCGCGGACTTTCTCTTCCACGGCGCGCTGGTTCTTGGCAGGGGTCATGTCGATGAAGTCGATGACGATCAGACCGCCGATGTCGCGCAGGCGCAACTGACGGGCGATTTCCTCGGCCGCTTCAAGGTTGGTTTGCAGCGCGGTTTCTTCGATGTCGCTGCCTTTGGTGGCGCGCGCCGAGTTGATGTCGATGGACACCAGGGCCTCGGTCGGATCGATAACGATGGAGCCGCCGGAAGGCAGTTCGACAACGCGCTGGAAGGCGGTTTCGATCTGGCTTTCGATCTGGAAGCGGTTGAACAGCGGAACGCTGTCTTCGTACAGCTTGATCTTGCTGGCGTACTGCGGCATCACCTGGCGGATGAAGGTCAGGGCTTCGTCCTGGGCTTCAACGCTGTCGATCAGCACTTCGCCGATGTCCTGGCGCAGGTAGTCGCGGATCGCGCGGATGATCACGTTGCTTTCCTGGTAGATCAGGAACGGTGCGGAACGATCCAGCGAGGCTTCTTTGATGGCGGTCCACAGTTGCAGCAGGTAGTCGAGGTCCCACTGCATTTCTTCGCTGCTGCGGCCAAGGCCGGCAGTGCGCACGATCAGACCCATGTCGGCCGGGGCAACCAGGCCGTTCAGGGCTTCACGCAGTTCGTTGCGCTCTTCACCTTCGATGCGACGGGAAATACCGCCGGCACGCGGGTTGTTCGGCATCAGCACCAGGTAACGACCGGCCAGGCTGATGAAGGTGGTCAGGGCGGCGCCCTTGTTGCCACGTTCTTCTTTTTCGACCTGAACGATGACTTCCTGGCCTTCGCTCAGGACGTCCTTGATGTTGACGCGGCCTTCCGGGGCTTTCTTGAAGTATTCGCGGGAGATTTCTTTGAGGGGCAGGAAGCCGTGGCGCTCAGAGCCGAAATCGACAAAGGCAGCCTCGAGGCTTGGTTCGATGCGAGTAATCCGGCCTTTATAGATGTTGGCCTTCTTCTGCTCGCGTGCACCGGATTCGATGTCCAGGTCGTAGAGGCGCTGGCCATCTACCAGTGCAACACGCAACTCTTCGGGTTGAGTTGCGTTAATCAGCATTCTTTTCATGTAGTACCGTCGGTTTCCGGGCTGCCGGAAACGGCGTTCGGCACACACGACTTCTCACGGTCGGTGTCAGGTGCGTCGGGAGTGGTTGGCCATTTCCCGTGTCCAGCGAAGTCCGGCCAATGTGGGCCTTCATCGCGACGTACGCGTCCTGCTTGCTGTGGCTACTTAAGCACTCAGTCAGGAGGAGGAATCAACCAGCGGCTGTGGACGAGATGAAGCGTCTTGAGAAAGCCTGTTGCTACACAGTCCGGCGGTTGTGCATCTCCACCCTACACGTATCCCTGATAATTCGGGTGCTGCCGCGCGCAGAATCCGCAGCGGGTTGGCATTTACCGTGAGCTCCGAAAGGGGAGGTCACGCATCATGGCTAATTTAGGCGTTGTTTCCGATGCCTTCGCTCGGGGTCATTCGCAGCTGACTGCACTTTGTGAACTGGCCGTGAATATGGCGCGCAAAACGAGTGGAAAACTCTGTTTTGTGGCGTGATTCAGGCCTCATGTCACCTGCGCTCGTTACACCTGCAAACTCCACCGTTACGTAGCGAAAGCCCCGTAGGACGGCCTCGCGTCCTGGTGAATTGCGTTGGTCAGGGCCGGTTTTTGACCGTTGGTCCGCTGTCCAGGCCGCTTTTGGCGACGTTCGCGACTATAGCAGCAATGATTAAGTGCTTCAATTCCATAAAAAATTGTTATCATCCGCGCCATGACGACGACTACCCTCCCGACTCCAAGCGTACAACTGCTTGAGGTCTCGCCGGAATATGCCGGCCAGCGCATTGATAATTTCCTTCTCGCCCGACTCAAAGGCGTGCCCAAGACCTTGATTTACCGCATTTTGCGCAAGGGCGAAGTGCGCGTGAACAAAGGTCGGATCAAGCCCGAGTACAAGCTGCAGGCGGGCGATATCGTGCGCGTACCGCCGGTTCGTGTGCCTGAGCGCGACGAGCCGGTACCACTGGCTCAAGGCCTGCTGCAGCGACTCGAAGCCTCGATTGTCTTCGAAGACAAGGCGCTGATCGTGATCAACAAGCCTTGCGGCATCGCCGTTCACGGCGGCAGCGGCTTGAATTACGGAGTGATCGAAGCCTTTCGTCAGTTGCGCCCCGATTGCAAGGAGCTCGAACTGGTTCATCGTCTTGACCGTGATACGTCCGGCCTGTTGATGATCGCCAAGAAGCGCAGCATGCTGCGTCACTTGCACACGGCCTTGCGCGGCGATGGCGTCGATAAGCGTTATATGGCGCTGGTTCGCGGTAACTGGGCGTCCTCGATCAAGCAAGTCCGGGCGTCGCTCGGCAAGAGCAATCTGCGCTCCGGCGAGCGTATGGTCGAGGTCGACGAGGAGGAGGGCAAGGAGTCTGTGACCGTGTTCAAGGTCCTGCGGCGTTTTGGCGACTTTGCCACCTTGATCGAAGCCAAGCCGATCACCGGTCGCACCCACCAGATTCGCGTCCACACCTTGCACGCCGGTCACTGCATTGCCGGTGACACCAAGTACGGCGATGACGATTTCAGTAAGGAAATTCGCGATCTGGGTGGCAAGCGCCTGTTCCTGCACGCCTACATGCTGACCGTGCCACTCCCCGATGGCGGTGAACTGAAGCTGCAAGCGCCGGTCGACGAGATGTGGGCCAAAACCGTGGAGCGATTGAGTGCGCCCATCTGATTACAAGCTGCTGATCTTCGATTGGGACGGCACCCTGGCCGATTCCATTGGCCGGATTGTCGAGGCGATGCACGTCGCCTCCCGGCGTTCCGGCTTTGAGCTGTGCGATGACCTGGCTGTCAAGGGCATCATCGGCCTGGGCTTGCCGGAAGCGATCCGCACCCTGTACCCCGAAATCGGCGATGCCCAGCTGATCGCGTTCCGCGAGCACTATGCTGAGCATTACATTGCGTCGGAGGCTGTGCCTTCGCCGCTGTTCGAAGGTGTGGTCGAATCGCTCGAGGCATTTCGTGCCGAGGGCTATCATCTGGCTGTGGCGACCGGCAAGGCTCGTCGCGGGCTGGATCGGGTGTTGAAGTCCCATGGCTGGGAGAATTACTTCGATATCACTCGTGCCGCCGACGAGACCGCCAGCAAGCCCCATCCGCTGATGCTCGAACAAATTCTCGCCCATTGCGAGGTTCGCCCGGAACAGGCGTTGATGGTCGGCGATTCGTCCTTTGATTTGCAGATGGCGCGCAACGCCGGCATGGGCTCGGTGGCCGTCAGCTATGGCGCTCAAACGATCGATGCGTTGAAGTTGTATGAGCCGCGACTGGCCATCGATCGTTTTTCAGAATTGCATGCCTGGCTGAGTCAGCAGGCTTAACCGGTTGTTTGTGGGGTGGATGGCATGACCGACGAATGGAAGGCGCCCGCCAAGGCGAGCGCAGAGAGCGGTGACGACAGAAGCTGGAAGCTGCTGGAAAAGACGCTGCTGGCCGGTATACAGGAGCAGCGTCGGTCCCGTCGCTGGGGGATATTCTTCAAATTTCTGATTTTTGTGTATCTGTTCGGCGCAATTGCGCTGTTTTCGCCGCTGATAGATATGGAAAAGGCTGCGACCCTCAGTGCCAATTACACGGCGTTGATCGACGTGACAGGTGTGATTGCCGACAAGGAGTCGGCCAGCGCGGACAATATCGTTGGCAGTCTGCGCGCGGCTTTCGAGGACAAGAAGGTCAAGGGCGTCGTCCTGCGCATCAACAGCCCGGGCGGCAGCCCGGTGCAGTCGGGTTATGTCTATGACGAGATCCGTCGCCTGCGCGGCCTGCATCCGGACATCAAGCTCTATGCGGTCATTTCCGACTTGGGGGCTTCCGGTGCTTACTACATTGCCAGCGCGGCAGATCAGATCTACGCCGACAAGGCGAGCCTGGTCGGCTCCATTGGTGTGACGGCGGCCGGTTATGGTTTTGTCGGTACCATGGAGAAACTGGGCGTCGAGCGTCGCACCTACACTTCTGGCGAGCACAAGTCGTTCCTTGATCCGTTCCAGCCGCAGAAGCCGGAAGAAACTGCCTTCTGGCAGGGCGTACTCGATACGACCCACAAGCAGTTCATCAATAGCGTCAAGCAGGGGCGCGGCGATCGCCTGAAGGATAAGGAGCATCCGGAGCTGTTCTCCGGCCTGGTCTGGTCCGGCGAGCAGGCGCTGCCGCTGGGGCTGATCGATGGGCTGGGTAATGCCAGTTCGGTTGCGCGGGATGTGATCGGCGAGAAAGAGCTGGTGGACTTCACCGTTCAGGAGTCGCCATTCGACCGCTTCTCGAAAAAGCTCGGTGCCAGCGTGGCTGAGCATTTGGCGATGTGGATGGGGTTTAGCGGTCCGTCGCTGCGCTGATTCTGAAACGACATGAAAAACCGGCCTGCGTGGCCGGTTTTTTAGTATCGGGATTCAAGGAACCTGTACGCCTTCGGTCAGCAACATGTCGATCAGGCGAATCAGCGGCAGACCGATCAGGCTGGTGGCGTCGGGGCCCTCGGTGCTGCGAAACAGGCTGACCCCCAGGCCTTCGGCCTTGAAGCTGCCTGCGCAGTCGTAGGGTTGCTCGGCGTGCAGGTAGCGTTCGATGCGCGGTGCGTCGAGTGTGCGCATGTTTACGGTGAACGGCACGCAATCGACCTGGCAGTGCCCTGTCTGGCTGTTGAGCAGGGCCAGGCCGGTCAGGAACGTCACGCTGGCGCCGCTGGCGGCCAGCAGTTGTTCGCGTGCTTTTTCGAACGTGTGGGGCTTGCCGATAATCCGCTCTCCCAGCACGGCGACCTGGTCGGAGCCGATTATCAGATGAGCGGTATGGCGGTCGGCCAGGGCACGGGCTTTCTCTTCGGCGAGGCGTTTGACCAGCTCGATGGCGGACTCGCCCGGGCGCTGGCTTTCGTCGATATCCGGCGAGCTGCAAGTGAAAGGCAGCTGCAGGCGGGTCAGTAATTCCCGGCGATAGGCCGAGCTGGAAGCGAGTAATAAAGGCAGCATGCGCAACTCCATAAGGCGTGCGCGAATTCTAGCGAGGCTTCCAAGTGACGGACAGGGCTGAATTTCCTTTGACATGGGCGGGTGCATCCCTATAATGCTGCGCCTATGTTGAATGACCCGATTCCACCTCACGTTGACCCGCGCAAATTGGCTGATCGTGGCACCACCCTTCAAGGTGAAATGCTGCTGGCCGATTTGGAGAGACTCTGCGACCCGCTTTCCGACAATGTCGGTACGGTGCAGGCTAAATTCGTTTTTGAACGAGATGAACGTAAATCTGTGGTCATCCACAGCTTTATCGACACTGAAGTCAAAATGGTTTGCCAGCGTTGTCTTGAGCTGGTCACCCTGCCGATCCATAGCGAATGCAGTTACGCTGTGGTGAAGGAGGGTGCGAATACCCAGTCGTTGCCGAAAGGTTATGACGTGCTGGAACTGGGCGAAGATCCTTTGGATCTGCAGTCACTGATCGAGGAGGAGCTTCTGCTCGCCTTGCCCATTGTGCCTGCTCATCATCCGGAAGAATGCCAGCAGCCGGCGGGAGCAGATGAGCCCGAACCGAGCGAGGACGAGGTAACGCGGTCCAACCCGTTCAGTGTATTGGCGCAGTTAAAGCGTGACCCAAACGTTTAGGAGTTAATCAATTATGGCTGTTCAGCAGAACAAAAAATCCCGCTCTGCCCGTGACATGCGCCGTTCGCACGACGCTCTCGAGGCTAGCACCCTGTCTGTAGAAAAAACCACCGGTGAAGTTCACCTGCGTCACCACGTATCGCCAGAAGGCGTATACCGTGGCCGTAAAGTGATCGACAAGGGCGCTGACGAGTAATCACTTGTCCGCTCAAGTCATCGCGATTGACGCAATGGGCGGGGACTTCGGTCCCCGCAGCATTGTCCAGGCCAGCCTTGCCTGCCTGTCTGCTACACCCTCGCTGCACCTGACCCTCGTCGGTCAACCCTCCCTTCTTGAAGAACTGATCGCTGGCTATCCGGCTGTGGATCGCGCGCGCCTGTCGATTACGCCGGCGTCCGAAGTCATCACCATGGACGAAAAACCTGCCCAGGCCCTGCGTGGCAAGCCCGACTCGTCGATGCGCGTGGCGCTTGAGTTGTTGCGCGACGGCAAGGTCCAGGCCTGTGTCAGTGCCGGTAATACCGGCGCGCTGATGGCGTTGTCGCGTTTCGTGCTCAAGACCCTGCCGGGCATTGATCGTCCGGCCATGGTGGCGGCGATTCCGACACAAAAGGGTTACTGCCAGTTGCTTGACCTGGGCGCCAATGTCGATTGCAGTGCCGAGCATCTGTTGCAGTTTGCGGTCATGGGCTCGGTGGCAGCGGAGACCCTGGGCATAATCCGTCCGCGGGTGGCGTTGCTGAACATCGGCACCGAAGACATCAAGGGTAATCAACAGGTCAAGCTGGCAGCGACTTTGTTGCAAGGCGCCCGTGGTATCAATTACATCGGCTTTATCGAGGGCGACGGTTTGTACCGTGGCGAAGCGGATGTGGTGGTGTGTGACGGTTTTGTCGGCAACA